>JBMTVN010000275.1:0-5635 GCA_049451415.1 Limisphaerales bacterium
CGGAGGGGCCGGTGACGCGGGAGAAGCTTGAGGAATTGATCTGGGCCGAGTTGAAGAACGTGTATGATCCGGAAATTCCGGTCAACATCGTGGATCTTTGTCTGGTGTATGACTGTCAGCTCACTCCGGTGGAAGGGTCTGGTCAGTTCAACGCGGAGGTGAAGATGACGCTGACGGCTCCCGGATGCGGTATGGGCCCGGTGTTGCAGCAGGATGTCAGCAACCGGCTCATGATGATGGAGTCGATTGAGGATGCGAACGTTGAACTGGTTTGGGATCCGCCCTGGAACCAGGGGATGATGAGCGAAGCCGCCCGGTTGCAGCTTGGCTTGTATTGATCGGCGCCGGGAATTGGCGTTGCGGCGTATTGGAGGCACCTGTGGCAAGTGAACATACAGATTGGGGCAAGTTGCGCTCGGATTTCCCGATTTTGGACCAAAAGGTCCACGGTCATCAGCTGGTTTACCTGGACAATGCTGCGACCAGCCAGAAGCCCCGGCAGGTCCTTGATGCCCTGAGGCATTACTATGAGTGTGACAACGCGAATGTTCATCGCGGCATTCACGAGCTGAGCAACCGGGCTACCTCTGCATTTGAGCGGGCGCGCGAGCGCACGGCGGCCTTCATTGGGGCCCCCTCCGCGGAGGAGATTGTATTCACGCGTGGAACGACCGAGGCCATCAATCTCGTTGCCGGCACGTGGGGTGTTGCCAACCTAAAGGCGGGGGACCGGATCCTGTTGACCGAGATGGAGCACCACAGCAACCTGGTTCCGTGGCAGCTCCTGTCGAAGCGACTTGGCGTTGAGGTGGCCTACATTCCGGTGACGGGTGATGAGGGCTTGCTCGACATGGGGCGGCTGGACGAACTGCTGCGGTCCCCGGTGAAGCTCTTGAGCATAGTACACATCTCGAACAGCCTGGGTACGGTGAATCCGGTTGCCGAGATATGTGCCAAGGCACGTGAGCGGGGTATTACGACTTTGGTGGATGGAGCCCAGAGCGGGGGGCACTGTCCGGTGGATGTCCGGGAAATCGGTTGTGATTTTTTTGCGTTCTCGGGGCACAAGCTTTGCGGGCCTACGGGGATCGGGGTTCTGTGGGGGCGTAAGGAGATCCTGGATGCGATGCCTCCTTATCAGGGAGGGGGAGAGATGATCCTCTCGGTGGACTATGACGGAGCGAGCTTCAAACCTGCTCCCTATCGGTTTGAGGCGGGGACGCCGGACATATCCGGTCCGGTAGGCTTGCATGCGGCGATGGACTATCTGGACGCCATTGGCCGGGATCGGATTTTTCGCCATGATCAGGAGCTGGCTGAGTATGCGTATGCGCGCTTGCAGGCTTTGGGTGGGGTGCGTTTATTTGGACCGCGTGAGGGCAGGGGTGGGCTGGTGAGTTTCCTGTTGGACGGCGTACATGCCCACGATGTGGTTACCCTGGCTGACCAGGCTGGCGTTGCGCTGCGCGGGGGGCATCACTGCACCCAGCCATTGATGAAGAAACTGGGGGTTGAATCCACTGCTCGTGCGAGTTTTTACTTCTACAACAATCGGGAAGAAGTGGATCGCCTCATAGAGGTGATCTCGGAGATTCAGAAGTTCTTCAGGTAGGGGGTGAGCCGGGGGCTTTGAGGGGCGGGGTTTTCTGGACTACGGCCCGGTGTTGTTCCTGGCTACTGTTGAGTGAAACGGCTTTCCAGCTCGGGCTCGTGCGTGCATAGATGGTCCATGACCACTGACGAACTTGAGCTGAGTATTGCGTCGAAAATGGAGGGTGCGGGTGTAGGGCGGCCCACCATACAGTCATTTCTTTCTGCGGTTAGGCAGGTGAAGAGCGGCGAGCAGGGGATGATTACGGAGGGTTCGATTGAGTCGGTTGGCGGGCTGCCTCGCTTGGGGGATCTGGCTGCGGCAGAGGAGGCCGACTCCGGTTTATTGCGCGAGCTTGCTGTGATCAAGCTGAACGGCGGCCTGGGCACCAGCATGGGGTTGGAGCGGGCGAAATCGTTGATGCCGGTGAAGGGGGACAGTTCGTTTCTGGATTTCATTGCCTGTCAGGTATTGCACTTGCGCGGGGGGCATCGTGAACCCGGCTTCTACCTGATGAACAGTTTCAGCACGAGGGAGGATACCCTTGCTGCGTTGGAGAAATATCCAGAGCTGGGCCTGGGCGAGCCGCTGGATTTTCTCCAGAACAAAGTCCCGAAGCTCGCGGCGGATAGCCTGATCCCGGTGGATTGGGAAGCGGATCGTGAATTGGAGTGGTGTCCTCCGGGGCACGGGGACATTTATGCGGCGCTGGCTGATTCGGGATTGATGGATCGTTTGCTGGCGCGAGGGATCCGGGTTTTGTTTGTTTCCAATGCAGACAATCTGGGGGCCACGGTGGATTTGAGGCTGTTGAAGCACTTTGTTTCATCCGGTCTTTCGTTCCTGATGGAGGTGGCGGATCGGACTGAAGCCGACCGGAAGGGGGGACATTTGGCGAGACGCAAGTCAGATGGCAGGTTGTTATTGCGGGAATCTGCTCAAGCCTTGAAGTCTGAGTCTGAGGCTTTTCAGGACGTGACGAAGTATGCGTATTTCAACACCAACAACCTTTGGATACGTCTGGACCATCTCAAGGCCGAGATGCAGCGGTTGGGTGGGGCCTTACCGTTGCCTCTCATTATCAACCGGAAGACGGTGGATCCGAAGTTGCCTGATTCGCCGGCTGTTCTGCAGCTGGAGTCGGCGATGGGAGCGGCGATTGAGTGCTTTGACCGGAGTGGTGCGGTGGCAGTTGGGCGGGAGCGTTTTGCGCCAGTCAAGACAACCGCGGACTTGCTGGGGGTGCGTTCTGATGCTTTTCGGGTCACGGATGATCACCGGTTGGTTTTGGATGAACGGCGAGCGGGGCGACCTCCTTTGTTGGATCTCGACGGGCGGTATTACCGGGTGATGAGCCAGTTCGAAGCTGCATTCGGTGGTGATATTCCTTCGTTAATAGAGTGCGACAGCTTGAAGGTGGAGGGGGCGTTCCGTTTCTCGCCCGGCGTGGTGTTGCGCGGTCGGGTTGTGTTGAGGAACTCCGGGGGCGCGGTGGTGACCGTGCCTGCCGGGACCTATGACGGCATTGAGAAGACGTGGTGACGTGCTGGTGAGCGGGTGGGTTTACCCGGGGGTTCGGCAACAGAGATTCGATCAGCCAAGTGAACCTTATGGATACGGGAAATTTAACGGGATGCAGTGTGCTGGTTGTTGACGACGACGTCCTGCTGAGGCGGCAGATCGGGGCGAGGCTTGAGCGGATGGAGTTGGATGTAACTGGGGTGGGGACACTTGCAGAGGCGCGTCGTTTGGCCGGGGATCTGGCCTATGATTTCGTGATGCTGGACATCCATTTGCCTGACGGCTCCGGGTTGGAGCTGCTGCGGGAGGGTGTCTTCGGGACGAGCGCCGGCGTGGTGGTGATGACGGCGGATGGGGGGGTGAGCAGTGCGGTTGAGGCGATGCGTTTGGGGGCGGGCGAGTATCTGGTGAAGCCGTTTGATCCCGGGGAGTTGCCGCTGGTTCTGGGGCGTCTGCGCAGGAACCGGCAGGAAGCCCGGATTGGAGAGCAGCAGAAAAGCGAGGCGCGGGCGGTCTTTGGAGAGTTCTTTTTCGGCAAGTGCCTGTCCGCCTTGGAAGGCATGCTGGAGCGTATTCTGGCTGCCGACGAAAGAGTCCGCGAACATTTGCCCCCGGTTTTGATCCAGGGGGAGACCGGTACCGGCAAGACCACGATAGCCCGCTGGCTGCATCACCAGGGCCCGCGTTCCAAGGGGCCATTGGTGGAGATGAATTGTTCGGCCCTGCCTGAGACCCTGGCCGAGTCTGAGTTGTTTGGTCATGAGCGAGGGGCCTTTACGGATGCGCGGACCATGCGGATCGGCCTTTTCGAGGCTGCTCATGGAGGGACATTGTTTTTGGACGAGCTGCCGAGCTTATCCATGCCTTTGCAGGCCAAGGTGCTTACCGCACTGGAGGATCACCGGATACGACGTGTAGGCGGGAGGCGGGAGATTGAGGTGGATGTGCGGGTGGTGGCAGCAACCTCCCGTGACCTGAAAGAGTTGGTTGCGGAGGGTGCCTTTCGGGAGGACCTGATGCACAGGCTCGATCTTTTTCGGGTGGTGTTGCCGCCTCTGCGGGAGCGGGGCAGTGACTTGGAGGAACTGGCCCGACTGCTTCTGCGTCGTCTTTGTGGAAAGCATCGGCTGCCGGAGCGGAGGCTGGGGAAACGGGGGGTCCAACGCTTGTTGGCGCATCGATGGCCGGGGAATGTCAGGGAGCTGTCGCATGAGTTGGAGCGGGCGTTGGTTTTTGAGGACCGAGAGGACCTTGAGCTTGACCAGCTGGTTGGAGCGGCAGGGATGGGAGATTCCGATTCCAGGGCCGACTGGCTGGCGCGGGGCTACCGGTTTCCAGAGAGTGGTTTTCAACTGGAAGAGGCCATTGAGACCTTGATTCGACTCGCCCTGGAGCAGAGCGAACAGAATGTTTCGGCTGCGGCCCGGCTTCTGGGGGTATCGAGGGATTATGTGCGGTATCGGTTGTCAGGCCGCAAGGGGAACCCGGATGGGTAAAATTCCCCAAGTGGGAGGGGAGATGGGGAGGAGACCCCGAAAACGGACGACCCTTCGCACGACAGATAGTTGCCCTTATTGGGTAAGTGGCTGCCAGGTAACGTTCATTGATCCTTCGGCATGGGCTGGCACTGGCCATGCTTAAAGCATGGAGAACCGTGAGGTTCAACAATCCGTCTGAGGCGGTCACCCACACGAGGCCGGCTCGGGAAGCAGTGAGAAAGGCAGATAGATGAACAGGACGAACAAGATGGGATGGGCGGTGTGGGTTGTGGGTTGTGGTCTGGGGATGGCTGCGGTGGCACAGGAGAGCGGAACGACTGAACGCGAGGGTGAGGAGTTGCAGTTACAGGTTCAGACGAGAACCCGGACGCAGATGGAGGCGCAGGTTCAGGATGGGACTTCTGAAGCGGGCGTTCGCGAGCGGCTCAACGAGCGCATCCGGGAGCGGTTGCAGACCTTTGAGCAGGAGCGCTTGGAATACATGAAGCGGCTGCAGGAGCACAAAGAAGCGATGAAGGGGGCCAGTGAGGAGCAGAGGGAGCAGATTCGCCAACGGATTCGTGAGGAACGCCAGGAATGGCTGCAAGTGGCCCAGGGCATTCGTGAGCGGGCTCGGGCACGGTTGCAGGAGATGAAGGATGCGTTGCCTGAGCATCAGGAAATGCTGGAACAGGCAAGGGAACAGGCGCGTGAGCAGATTCGCCAGAAAGTGAAGACTGCCAAAGAGCGTCGCGTGGGAGTGGATTAAGGCTTCCAGGGCGGCCGCGTCGGGTAGGGACCGGCAGTCGGGGAGGCATCATCGGGTCGGTTGTCCTGCGGGATGACCGGCCCTGTTGCGCGAGGAGCAATTGAAGCGAGGATGTGAAGGGGTTAAGGACAGTGTGTGTGCGTGGCGCCGGTTGGGGCTGGCAACGTGCGGGGTGGTGTTTGGGTTGGGGGTGAGCTGTGAGGGGTGGGGGCAGGAGGCCGGCGAGATTTCAGTGTGGCAGAAGCTGGTTAGTTTTCAGGCCATGGGTGGTTACAA
>JBMTVN010000276.1:0-5634 GCA_049451415.1 Limisphaerales bacterium
GTCACGCACCCGAATCCGGCCCCCTCCCTTCGACCTCCATTCGCCCCCCGGGAAACCCCCTCCCCCGGGGCATCGGATGCATGGCCTCAGCCAGCACTGCCAGCCGCATGTCCAACTCCTGGTCGACCCCCCCCAGTCGGTTCTCCCGCGCCAACCAGAATGCGGTGCAGCCAAAAGCAACCAGGACGACAAGCAGCACCGCCCCATACCAGAGCAGTAGCCGCCACCGGATCGATCGAAATACAGTGCTCATTCGACGCAATAGCCATGCCCGCGCCGCGTCACAATAAAATCGTGACCCAGCTTCTTGCGCACGTTCGACACATGCACGTCCAACAGGTTCGACATCGTGCTGTCATCCTCGTCAAACAAATGCTCATACAACTCAGTCCGCGTGACCACGTTCCCCCTATGGAGCACCAGATACTCCACCAACCCATACTCTCTGGCCGTCAATCCAACCTCCTCCCCGCCACGCCATACCAGCCGGGAAGCCGTATCCACCACCACGTCACCCAGCTCAATCCTCGAACTGGCCTGCCCCGCCCCCCGCCGGATCAAGGCCCGCACCCGGGCCAGCAACTCGTCCAAATCAAACGGCTTGGTCAAATAATCATCCGCCCCCGTATCCAAACCGCGCACCCTGTCCGCCACGGTGTCTCTCGCCGTCAACATCAACACCGGAGTCCTCTTCCCCTCACGCAACCGGCGCAACACCTCCCACCCATCCAGCCCGGGCAACATCACGTCCAACACCACAAGGTCGTAGTCCCAGCTTTGCGCCTTATACAACCCCTCCTCCCCATCCTCCGCCGTGTCCACGGCATACCCGGCTTCCCTCAACGCCAACGCCAGGCTGTCCAGCAAATCCACCTCGTCCTCAACCAATAACACTCGCATAACACCATTCTCTTCCTCAGCAGCATTCCATCACGACCACTCTCAGTCGCCGAACCTTAAGACAACATGAAGAATTCGCCGCCAAATTTTTTTGCGGATATCCCGCACCTTAACCCGCCCTTAAGTTTCACCCTGCTACATTGCCACCATGAAAGTGAAACCCGACCACCTCACCAAGGGAGCAATACACGCCCCCGGCCGGCCGGCTCACACGGAAACAGTCACAACACAAATGAAAGGTAAAAAAACCATGAAAACCCAAATCAGCCTGTTGGCTCTCACCCTCGGCCTCTCCACTTTCGCCGGCCTCGCCCAGAACGCCACACCGCAACGTGAAGACCGGCCCGCCCGCCCGGAATGGACTGAGGAACAACCCGAAGCCCGCCCTCAACGGCGCCAGCGGCAACGCGATGTCGATCAGGACTCCGTCCGCCCCCAACAACGCGAACGCCGGCAAGCCATGCTTCAGGACCGGCAGGGTCCCGGACGCCGAGGCCCGGGCGAACGCAATATGCAGCCCTCACAACGGCAACGCCCCGCGTTCGACAACCGAAACGAGCGCCCGAACCCCGGCTTCCAAAACCGCCAGCAAAACCGCAGCCAAGGCATCACCTGCCCTAACTGCGGCGAACAAATCCGTCCCGGACAGGGCCGCGGCCAGGGACCGCGCAACCCCGACATGGATCGCCCCGGTAACAACCCCGGCCGCAGGGGCAATGCCTGGAACCAACGCGGCGAAGGACCCCAAGGCCCGCGCGGCCAAGGCCCCCGCAATCCCCAATGGAACAACGAGGACGATCGTTCCAATGACTTCGCCCCCATGGGCCGTGGTCCCCGCCGTGGCTTCGGGCCTCCCGAAAGCCGCTAAATAAAGTGCTCCTCAGAGCTCGAAACCCGACGCCGTCCGCACAACCCGCGGGCGGCGCTTCGCTTTCCAGGCAAGGCCTGACCTCATTCACCCCAAGGATTCCGCCAGGTTGTGTAACACCGCCCGCCCGCATGATGAGTCCAATCCGTCAGATCGGTCAGACTCCCCAGTTCCCGGCTCCCGGCTTCTGCATCCCGCACGCGGGCCGCAGGCATCACAACGCGACGGGAGCCAGCACCACCCGAAAACCCAGCGCGTCACCGACCACGCTCGGGAAGAAACTTGAACGATGCGCCGACCGGCTATAATGCGCATTGTGGCTCCATGCGCCACCCCTGAAAATGCGGTAGGTTCCCGATGCGCCGCCCGCCGGATCCGACACCCGCCCACCCGGATAGTCCCAATACCAGTCCAAACACCACTCAAAGACATTCCCGTGCATGTCATACAAACCCCACGGATTCGGCAACTTCCCCCCCACCGGATGCGTTCCTCCCAGTGAACCTCGATTGCCATAATACCACGCATACTCCGTCAGGTTCGTGCCGCCAAGGTCATCCCCAAAACTGTAACGCGATGACGTCAAAGCCCGGCAGGCATACTCCCACTCGGCCTCAGTAGGCAGCCGATACGCCGTCCCGACCGGTATTCTGCCCGCAGCACGTTCGCGCGCACTCAGTAATGAACAATACCGCACCGCATCGTCCCAGCTCACCCGCTCCACGGGCCGACTCAAGTCAGTCCCCCAGTCCACCGCCCCCCTCACACCATTGTGAAAGCTCGGATTCTCCCCCATTACTTCCAGATACTCCCCCTGCGTAACTTCATGTCTTCCCATCCAATACCCCCGGCTCAGGGTCACCTCAGTCTGCGGCCCCTCCGATGCCGCCCGCTCAAACTCATTGGCCGGACTCCCCATGCGAAAGGTCCCCGGTCTAATGAACACCATGTTCGTCAGCCCCCCCACTTCAACCACCCGGTAAAACCGACGCCCTCCCATCTCCCCATCCGTGTCGACCCATAATTGCGAAGCCGCCGCCAACCACACAAAATCCTCACACTCCCATGTCCCTCCCTCGGCAACAGCCGAGGATTCCACCGCATACACCTGCCCCACGTTCCCCGTGATCATCACTCCCGCATACACCCCCAAATCGACCTCCACCTGGGCTGCCAATCCATCCCCGGAAAACAGCACACTCGCCGCCACCAGCATCGCCAGCATCTCTCGTCGCATCTTCATCTCCCTGCCATCTACCACGCACCACACCGTTCGCAAACCCCTAAAGTAACCCGCGACCGCCGGTGGCCGGTGAAGCGCCCCAACCGCCAACTGCCAACCGCCCCATGCCACCCATAGCTACCGCACGCCGCAGGCGCGCCCCCCACGGTCTCCTCTCTTCTCTCTTCTCTCTTCTAAAAAGCATTGTCCTCTGCTGCCCCACCGTGTTGGCTCTCACCGTGACGCCCACACGGCTCATCTTTAATCACAGCTACAACCGTCCCGAAGAAAACCTCGCGGCAGACGAAGCGCTGTTAAACTGGTGTTCGCAACACCCGGGCACGGAAGTCCTCCGCTTCTGGCAATCCCCCTCGCTCTTCGTCGTCCTCGGCCATGGAAACCGCACCGCATCCGAGGTCAACCAAAACGCCTGTCAGGACCAAGGCATCCCCATCCTGAGACGCTGCAGCGGTGGCGGCACCGTCCTCCAGGGACCCGGCTGCCTGAACTACGCCGTCATACTCCAGATAGATTCACACCCGGAACTCCATTCGGTCACCTCCACCAACACCGCGATCATGGAACGAAACCGTTCCATCCTGGCCCCGCTCGCACCCGCCCCAATCACTATCCAAGGCCATACGGACCTCGCCATCGAAGGCCGGAAATTCTCCGGCAATGCCCAGAAGCGCACCCGCTCCCACATTCTATTCCACGGGACGTTCCTCCTGTCCATGGACCTCAACCAGATCAGACAGGTGCTCCACCATCCCTCCCTCGAACCAGGCTACCGCGCCGGACGCGACCACACGGAATTCCTCTGCCACTTCCCCGCTTCAGCTGAGGTCGTCCGGAATCAGATGCAATCCGGATGGCAGGCTGTCACTCCCTTCACGGCCCCTCTGGAGAGCGAGATGCGAACCTTGCTGCAGGAACGCTACGCCCTCGCCTCATGGCACAATAAACGCTAAACCACAATGCCCCTCACGCTGGATAACGCCTACCCAATCTGGTTGCTCATCCTGTCAGCCATCACGCTTGCGGCCTTCGGCTGGGATAAACTCTGCGCTGTCCGACAAAAGCACCGCATCTCCGAGAACACTTTGCTGCTGCTGATTCTCCTCGGAGGCTTCCTCGGAGGCCTCCTGGGGCGCGCCCTCTTCCGCCACAAAACCCGCAAGCTCAAGTTCAGCCTTGCCCTCGCCCTCGCCGGCCTCGCCCATACGCTGCTCCTCTGGCTCCGCATCCGCGGTGCCGGTTTCTGAAGCAGCCCCCTTGGCAGTTCCCTGTCGGGTTTTGGCAGTGGGACTGCCGGCCGCAGACAAGGTTCAATTACCAGGCAACAAGAGTCACCTCTCCAGGTTCCGTCACTCCGCACGTCACCAGACGCACCTACCCTCAGCCCGCCCCCCAGGGCTGGACCACGGCAGTCAGGCAACTCTCTGCGCTTACCTCTTACCGCTCTGCACTTGCCGCTTCGCGCTTCCCGCTTACCGCTTCGCGCGCTTCGCTTTGCGCTTCACCGGCTTCGCAGCATGCACACCGGCTGCCACGCTCAACCGCAAGCCGTTCAACCGGATAAAGCCCGTCGCATCATCCTGGTTGTAAGCCTGGGTGGGATCTTCCTCCATGGTCGCGATGTGCGGATTGTAGAGGCTGAGCGGGGACTGCGTACCCGCGGAAATGATATTCCCCTTGTAGAGCCGCACCCGAACGGAACCTGTCACGTGCTTCTGACTCTCCTCCACCAGCGCCTGCAAAGCCAGGCGCTCCGGAGCAAACCAGAAACCGTAATAGACCAGCTCTGCATACTTCGGAATCAAGGAATCGCGCAGGTGCATCACCTCACGGTCCATCGTCAGACTCTCCATCTGCCGATGGGCAAAGTGAAGAATCGCACCGCCTGGAGTCTCATACACACCACGGGATTTCATGCCCACAAAGCGGTTCTCCACCATGTCAACACGACCCACACCATGCTTGCCGCCAAGGCGATTCAGGGTCTGCATCACACCCAGGGGTGACATCGCCTTGCCATTCACCGCAACACAATCACCGCGCTCGAAATCCAGTGTCACCAACTCACTCTTGTCCGGGGCGTCCTCGGGCGAAACGCTGAGCTTGTACATGTCCTTGTGAGCAGGAGCGCTCGCATCCAGCCACGGATCCTCAAGGATCCCCGCTTCAAAGGAAATGTGCAGAAGGTTACGGTCCATCGAGTAAGGCTTCTTTGCCGAAGCCTGCACCGGGATCTTCTTGTCTTCGCAATACTGGATCATCGACGCCCGTCCCGGAAACTGGTCGCGGAACGCCTGAACCCGCCATGGAGCAATAATCTGCAACTCCGGCGCAAGGGCCGCCGTGGTCAGCTCAAAGCGAACCTGGTCGTTGCCCTTGCCCGTCGCACCATGGGCAATGGCTTGGGCCCCCTCAGCCCGCGCAATCTCCACCATGCGCTTCGCAATCAACGGACGCGCAATGCTGGTGCCCAGAAAATAGCGCCCCTCGTAAATTGCCCCGGCCCGCATCATCGGAAAGATAAAGTCACGCGCAAACTCCTCCCGCAAATCGTCAATATAGACCTTGCTCGCCCCGGTGCGCTTGGCCTTCTGGTTCAACCCCTTCAGCTCCTCCCCCTGCCCCA
>JBMTVN010000277.1:0-5614 GCA_049451415.1 Limisphaerales bacterium
CCACTCTTGTCCACCCAAGTGTTGCGGCAACTGGAGCAATTCCAGCTGCTGGCTGCGCGTCGTGCCAAGAGCAACCTGAAGGGTGAGCGCCGCAGTCGGTCCCGCGGGCAGTCGGTTGAATTTGCGGATTATCGAAATTACGTCCCCGGGGATGATTTCCGGCATCTGGACTGGAACCTCTATGGTCGCCTCGACCGTTTGTTTCTTCGGTTGTATGAGGAGGAACGCGAACTGCCGGTCACCGTATTTTTGGATGCGAGTGAGTCGATGAGTTTTGGGGAGCCACGGAAGTTCGATCTTGCCCGGCAGGTGGCTGCAGCAGTGGGTTATGTGGCGTTGTGTGGGTTTGACCGGGTGAGCGTGAGGCTGTTTCCGGAGGCTGCAGGGGACATGGCACGGAACCAGGCGCTGCGATCTGTTCGGGGAAGGAAGTCGTCATTGAATTTCCTTCGACAGCTTGGAGAGTTGAATCCCGGGGGGGCGGCTGATTTCAACGAGGCGCTGCGACGCGGGGCTGTGGAGAGTCGGCATGCCGGGTTGGCTGTGGTTCTCAGTGATTTTCTTGATCCTGAAGGTTACGAGGCGGGTTTTAAGGCCCTGCTGGCAAGAGGATTTCAGGTGAGTGCCATGCAGGTGCTTTCGCCTGAGGAGATTGCGCCGTCGACGTTTGGCGATCTTCGCCTGGTGGATGCCGAGACGGGGGTTGAGGTGGAGGTGACTTATGGAAAGTACCGGCTGAAGACCTATCGCCAGGCGGTTGAGAATTACTGCCAGAGACTAAGGGAGTTCTGTCAGGGGCGTGGGATTCATTTTTTCCGGGTTCAATCTGATGCTGTGCTCGAGACACTGCTGCTGCGCCAGCTGAGGGAGGCGGAGATTTGGGGATGAGCTTTCTTGCCCCTGCCGCCTTTTGGTTTGCGCTGACCCTTCCGGTCGTCGTGTTGTTTTACCTCCTCAAACGCAAGCGGACGGTGAGGCTGACATCGAGCACGGTGCTCTGGCAGCGATTCTTGGCGGAGACACAGGCGAGTTCGCCATTACAGAAGCTGCGTCACAGCTGGCTGCTAATCCTGCAGTTGCTCTTGCTGGGACTGGTTGTGGTTGCGCTTTCGCGCCCCTATTTCTCGGGTGAACGCAAGGGCGGACGGTTGCTGGTGTTGATCCTGGATGTGTCGGCCTCGATGCAGAGCCGTGATGTTGTTCCGTCGCGTTTCGAAGCTGCTCGTGATGAGGCGTTGCAACTGGTGGACAGTCTGAAGGACGGCGACCAGATGGTAGTTCTTTCGGCGGGCGCCGGGGCGAGGGTGTTGCAATCGGCAACGAGTGAAAAGGCGAGTCTCCGGAGCGCCCTGCGGGAGGCGAGGGTGACGGATTCTTCCACGGACGCGGGGGAGGCCCTGAAGATGGCCGAGTCCCTGACGCGGGACAATGCGGCGGCGGAGGTGCATCTGTATAGCGATGGTGCGGCGGCGGGTTTGGCTGATTTGGAGAACCGGGGTTTGCAGCTGGTTTATCATCGTGTCGGTGAGGTGGGGAACAATGCCGGGCTGGTCCAGATGGAACTTCGTCCGAACCCGGACAATCCGGCGCAGAGGGCGGTTTTTGTTGCGGTGATGAATGCTGCGGCTGAGTTGAGGGCAGCGGAGGTTGAGCTGTGGTTCAACGATCGTTTCATTGAATCCAAACCTGTATCCATCGGGCCGACAAATACCGTCTCGGTGATTTTTGTAGCCGAGCAGCTGGTGGACGGAGTTTTTGAGGCGCGGTTGACGGGCGAGGATGACTTGGCTGCGGATGACCGGGCATGGATGGTTAGCGAGTTGCCCAAGCCCCTGAAGGTTCTGCTGGTGAGCCGGGGCAACCGGTTTCTCGAGCGCGCCTTGAGAACCTCGCCGTTGGTGGAATTGACGGTGGCAAGCGGCTTACTGGATCCCGAGCCGGATGCTGATCTGCTGGTGTTGGACTGCGTGGAGCCTGTGGTATGGCCGGAGCTGAATGTCCTGGCGGTCCAGGCTTTTAGCACCAACTGGTTTACCGTGCTGGGGGAGGTGGAATCGCCTGCCATAGTGGACTGGAAGACATCCCATCCACTGATGCGCTTTGTGGGGCTCGACAATGTTTTTGTGTCGCGGTCACGTTTGATTAGCGGTGCGGACTGGGGGGAAAGAGTGGTGGACTCCAGCCAGACTCCGCTGGTTTTGGCGGGTGAACTGGGGAAGCAGCGGGTGGTATGGCTGGGGTTTGACGTTTTGGAGAGCACGTGGCCGTTGCGTGTTTCATTTCCGATTTTTATAGCGAACGTGTTGGATTGGTTGAACCCCGGGGGTGTTCGTGCCGCGCAACTGCAGGTCAGAGTGGGTAATCCATTTCGTCTGGCGGTTGACGAAGTGGTGGAGCGTGCCGAGCTGCAATTGCCGGCGGGCGGCAAGGTTCAGCTGGAGTTGGATCCCGAGCTTCCGGAGTTGGTGGTGGGAGCGACAGGTGGGGCCGGGCTGTATCAGCTGCGTTATGGAACCAATGATGTGAAGTTCGCCGTGAATCTGCTGGATGCTGCTGAGACCGCGTCGGCACCGCATGAGGCGCTGGACATGGGCCGTTTCGGGGAGATCGAGGCCAGCACGATTCGTCCGGCGAGCGTGGAGGTGTGGCGGTGGATTGCGGCGGTTGCGCTGGGGGTTTTGATGCTCGAGTGGTGGTTCTATCACAGGAGGACGGCATGACCCGGAACTTCACCATCCGGTCGGCAGGCTCAACACGCCGGGCGCCGTGGGCGCTTCTGGGGCCGTCGGGCATGGCCTTTGCAATCCTGGTGATCTTGTTTGTCTTGTCCCGGCAGTTGAGCGACCGGATGACCGCGGTGGTTTATACGTCGCAGGATCAGGTCTACGCGGAACCTATCCTCAGGCAGTTTGAGGAGGAGGCGGGTATTCCACTGCGGGTGGTTTATGACAGCGAGGCGGTGAAGACGGTGGGCTTGGTAAACCGTCTTATTGCCGAGAGGGACCATCCTCAATGCGATGTGTTTTGGAACAATGAGGAGTTGCGAACCCGCCAGTTGGAGGCGATGGGGGTGTTGCAGGCGGAGGTTGGCTGGGCGCCGTTTGGATACCGCAGCAGAAGGGTGGTTATTCACACCAACCTCGTGGGGCTGGCTCAGGTCCCCCGCTCGCTGCTGGACCTTACCAATGCGGTATGGAAGGGCAGGGTGGCGATTGCGTATCCGTTGTTTGGGACGACCGCGACTCACTTTCTGGCGCTGCGGCACCATTGGGGTGAGGAGGTGTGGAAGCAGTGGTGCCGGGGGCTGAGGGCTAATGAAGCGTTGGTGGTGGATGGCAATTCCATGGTCGTCAAGCTGGTGGGGCAGGGAGAGGCGTGGGTTGGATTAACTGATTCGGATGATATTGCTGCAGGTCAGCGGGAGGGGTTGCCGGTTATCGCACTGCCGGTTTCAGTGGAGACCCTGCTCATTCCCAATACCGTGGCGCTGGTCAGGGGAGGGGTTATGGGGGAGTCAAGCCGTCGACTCATGGAATATTTGCAGCAGCCTGCGACACTGGGGGCACTGGTGGAAGCGAACGCGCTGGAATCCGCCGGTTTGCCTGCGGATGACACCACACTGCAACCGGACTGGCCTCGGCTGATGGAGGGGATGCAGGCAGATACAGCCTGGCTGAAGGATCTTTTCATCCGATGAACTACGGACTGTTGATGCACAGCCTTGGGCTTTCAGCCGGCGCTTCACTGCTGGCGTTGATCCTTGGGGTGCTGGCGGCGTTGGCGGCGCTGCGTATGGGGCGGTTGGCCCGGAGTGTCCTTGCAGGCAGTGCGGTGGTGGTTCTGGTGCTGCCTGCCTTTCTGGTGGTGAATGCCTGGTTTGGCTTGTTCGGCGTTGGGGGTGCAATGGAGGGGTGGCTTCCCGTGCCGTTGTTCTCGTTTCCACTGGCAGTGGTCATCATGGGCCTGGTGTATTGGCCGCTGGTTTTCTTTCCGGTTTTCGCTTCCTGGCAATGCATCAGCCGGGAGGTGCTGGATAGTGAGCCGGGTTTGCGGGGGACGCTGCTGCTTCGGCGGGTATTGGTTCCCTCCGGGGCGGCATCTGCGAGGTTGGCTATTGTCGTCGTGTTCACGCTTTCGTTGAACCAGTTTTCCATTCCAGCGCTCCTCCAGGTTGGCGTGTATCCTGTCGAGATATGGCTGCGTTTCAACGGAGGGATGGATGCCAAGGCGGCCTTGGTGGCGAGTTGGCCCATGCTGGTGCTGCCTGTGTTCCTGCTTCTCTGGGCGCGCAAGCGGGATGTTGTGTGGCCGCGGTTTGGTCGCTCCGGGACGTTCCCGGCGTGGGGTGAGAGGCTGGGTTGGGGCCTTCTTGCCTGGGCCTGGATGGCAGTGTTCCTGTGCTTGGCGTTCTCGCTGGGGCTTCCTTTGGGGTACCTGTTTTGCAGCCAATCGACGTGGCAGGAATTGGGGCCGGCTTTGAGGGCGGGGAAGGGAGCGCTGCTGCTCAGTGGATCTCTGGCTGCGGTGACGGCTACCACGGTAATCTTGCTGGCATGGTCGCGGGTTCGTTCCAGAGGGTTCGCTGCCAGTTGGCTGTTCTTTCTGCTTCCCGGAGTTTTGATTGGTGTCGGGCTGATCGTGCTGCTGAACCGTCCCTGGGCGGACGCCATTTACCACAGTCTGGTCGTGGTCGTGTTGGCTTGGGGGCTGCGCTTTTTCGCGCCGGCATGGGCGCTGTGTCGTCGCGCCTTGGGTGCCGTGGACCCGGTGCTTGCGGAAGCTGCCCGTCTTGACGGGGCCTCGTCCTGGCAGCAATTGCGGTGGGTTGTGTTCCCTCAGAGTGGGCGGATGTTGGCGGCTGCCTGGATGCTGGTGTATGTCCTTTGTCTTTGGGATACCGAGACTCTGCTGCTGATTATGCCGCCTGGCGGCGAGACGCTGGGGTTGAGGGTTTTTAACCTGTTGCACTATGGCCACAACGGACAGGTGAATGCGCTTTGCCTTGCGCTGGTGGCTATGGCCTTGTTGCCGGGGCTGGGCTGGGGCGGATTGCGCCTGGTGGGGTGGGGGATCCGCTGCATTGGCGCACAGCGGGTTTCATTGGCATCCCTGTTCCTCGCTATTGTGTTTCCGGGGCTGGTTGGATGCCGACGCGATAGTCCGACGCAGGCTGCACTGGACTCGCGCATATTTTCCAGTGCCCAAGTGTTTGGCGAGAGGGGAGGGGGTCCGGGGCGATTTCAGAAGCCCAGATCTCTGGTGACTGATTTCGAGGGCAATTTCTACGTTGTCGACATGACGGCGCGGGTTCAGAAGTTTTCGCCCGAGGGAGAGTATCTCCTGTCCTGGCAGATGCCGGAGACCGATTTGGGTAAGCCCAAGGGCATGTGCCTGGATGCGACAGGCAGTATCATTGTGCTGGAGCCGCATTATGCGCGGGTGAACTGGTTTAGTGTTGATGGTGAGCTGCTGGATCAATGGGGGGACCGGGGGACCAATGCCGGGCAGATTGCCTTTCCCCGGTCCATAGTGGTGGATCCAGCGAGCGGCCGGACGTTCATCAGCGAATACATGCAATCGGAACGCGTGCAGGTGTTCGGGGAGGGACATCGCC
>JBMTVN010000278.1:0-5608 GCA_049451415.1 Limisphaerales bacterium
TGGCGGAGCATGGAGCGGGGGCGGTGGGTGAGGCGGTTCGGCGGGCACGGGAGCGGTTTCCCGGTTTGCTGGTGGAGGTTGAGGCAGACCGGCTGGATCAGGTGCTGGCGGCTACGGAGGCGGGAGCCGACGTGGTTTTGCTTGATAACATGAGTCTGGAGACATTGCGGGATGCGGTCCGGTTGACTGCCGGGCGTATTCGGACTGAGGCGAGCGGGGGGGTGGATCTGACGACCATCCGGGATATTGCTTTGACGGGGGTGGATGCAATTTCGGTGGGGGCGTTGACTCATTCGGCGCGTTCGATGGATTTGGCTTTGGACATGCGCTTGTTGCGGTTAGGGGGGGGGGCATGAATTTGGACCTGCAGATACTGCGGGCTTTGCGGCAGGCGAGTTCGGGGATATCCGGGGCGGACCTGGCGGCGAGGTTGGAGGTGACACGGGCAGCGGTGTGGGCGCGGGTGGAGGAGTTGCGTCGGTTGGGGTATGACATTGAGGCTACGCCGCACAGTGGGTATCGGCTGGTGGGGACGCCTGACGCTTTGCATGCTGACGACCTGATGGCGAGGATGGGGGAGGGGGCATTGGTGGGGCGACGGGTTCAGGTGTATGAGAGCACCGCTTCTACCAACGACCTGGTAGAGCGTTTGGGGCGGGATGGTGCGGAGGAAGGGGTGGTGGTGTTTGCGGAGGCGCAGACGCGAGGGAGGGGTCGTTTGGGGCGCGTATGGAGTTCTCCCTCGCGGCAGGGATTGTGGTTTTCGGTTTTATTGCGGCCGGCGATCCGGCCTGAGGCTGTGACCCGTTTGATCGTGATGGCGGCGGTTGCTTTGAGGAAGGGGGTGGAGCGGTTTGCCGGTGTGCTGCCGGGGATCAAGTGGCCGAATGATTTGTTAATTGGGGGGCGGAAGTTTGCGGGGATCTTGACGGAGATGAGTGCTGAGCCGGATCGGGTTCGGTATGTGGTTGTGGGGATTGGGGTGGATGTCAACCAGGGGGAGGTCGAGTTGGCCGGGATGCGGGGTTTTGCGACATCGTTGCGGTTGGAGACTGGCAGGATGTGGGATCGGGCTGGGCTGGCGGTTTCGATTCTGGGGGAGTTGGACAGGAATTATGCGCGGCTGGAGGCGGGTCGGTTTGGGGAGCTGGCGGAAGAGTGGGAGGCGGGTTGCATTACTTTGGGGCAGGCGGTGTCGGTGCGTGTTGGGGGGCGTGTTTGCTGCGGGCGGGCGGAATCTCTGGATCCGGAGGGTGCGTTACTGGTTCGGACTGAGCATGGGCATCTGGAGAGGGTTACTGGTGGGGATCTAACCATGGAGCGATGAGTTGAGATGATCGTGTTGTTTGACATTGGGAATACCCATACGCATGTGGGCTGGGCACGTGGGGGCAAGGTGAGGCGGCAGTTTAGTCTCCCGACGCGAGGTTGGGCAGGGCGGGGGAATCCGAAGCTGGTGAGGGAGAGGCTGGGGCGGGTCGGGCCTAAAGGGGCAGCCATTTGTAGTGTGGTGCCCGGGGTGACGCCGCAGGTTGCGGCTTTTGTGCGACGTGAGTGGGGGTTGGTTGCGTTGGAGTTGGATGCGGGGACGGTTGAGGGGGTTGGGGTGGATTATCCGAGGCCTGACACGATTGGTCCTGACCGCCTGGCCAATGCGATTGCAGTTCGGCACCATTACGGGTGTCCGGCGGTTGCGGTGGACTTTGGGACTGCGGTGACCGTGGACGTGGTGAATCGCAGGGGGGATTACGTGGGCGGGGTGATTGCTCCGGGGTTGGCTGCGATGACGGATTACCTGCACGACAAGACGGCTTTACTGCCGCGGATTCGTATTCGTGAGGTCTCGAGGTCGATTGGGAGGAGTACTGAGGAGGCGATGTTGATTGGGGCGGTCCACGGGTATCGCGGGCTGATTGCAGAGGTGATTCGCGAGGTGCGGCGGGAGTTGGGGGTGAGGCGTTTGCCGGTGGTGGCCACGGGAGGATATGCGGGGTTGATTGCGAAGGGTTTGAAGCAGATTCAGTCGGTGGATCCGATGCTGACGCTGGAGGGGTTGCGGCTTTTTTGGGAGCTCAAGGTTCAAGGGGGCGGGTAAGTGGAGGCGAGGTGCTGCTTGAGAGCAGCAGGGGCTTTTGTCTTGCCCGTGTAGTTTTTTTTACCTACTGCATGAGTCAGATTGGCCATGGGAGAAAATGAAGTCATAAGGCGGGGGCGGATGCCCACGACGCACTGGTCGCAGATTGGGCGTGCTGCTTCTGGAGATGGTCGTTCTCTGGAGGCTTTGCTCACGCTTTACCAAGTGCCGCTGAAGTCTCACTTGGTGAGCCGGTTTGGTGCATCCAAGGATGAGGTGGAGGATTGGTTTCAGGGGTTTGTTCACGACAAGATTCTGATGCGGGACATCTTAGGCGGGGCGGATCGTGCGCGGGGCAGGTTCAGGACGTTTTTGATTAATTCACTGGAGCGGTATGTCATCCAGCAGCATCGGAGGAACGGGGCGAGGAAGCGGTATCCAGAGGGAGGGTTTGTTACTTTGGAGGAGTGGCAGCTGGAGGATCCTGAGCAGGCTTCGTTGATGGTGGAGGCGTTTGATGCTGCTTGGGGCAGGGTGTTGTTGGACGAGGCGATACGTCGTACGCAGGAGGAGTGTTTGCGCAAGGGACGTCCCGAGATTTGGGGTTTGGTGAGGGATCGTCTGGTTGAGCCGATTTTGCATGGTGGTCCCGTGATTTCCTACACCGAACTGGTCACGCGCTACGGGTTGGAATCCCCGGTTCGGGCGGCGAACTTGCTGACCACGGGCAAGCGCATGTTTCAGCGGAAGTTGGAGGCGGTGGTGAGGGAGTATGCAGATGAGGACGAGGTGGGTGGTGAATTGTCCCACATTGAGCAAATTTTGAGTCTTTATTAGAAATTTGCGCAGGATTGGGTTCCGGACAGCGTAAGTGGTTGAGGTGGGTGGTAGTGATGAAGGTTGCAGGGGGGGCGACCGGAAGCGGAATCAATCTTAGAGGACAACAAAGTGAGAGATGCCCAGTTTAGGCGGCAGGGGGAGGTGGAGGAGTTTCATCGGTATGGCGCGTTGATGCGTGAGATCAAGCGCAAGACGAGGTTGTGGACTGACTCTGAGGCGGGGGAGGTCCTGCGTCATCAATTGGAGGCGGAGGTGGTCGCTGAGTCGGGATCAGCCGGTTTGGAAGCTAGTTATGTGGCGACGCTTGGCGATGTGGGCGGGGATCAGAGCATCAAGACTTTCCGGGATCTGTTGGTTCACCCGCGTCCGCCGGAGGACCTGCTGCAGTTGGCCAAGCAATTTGCGAAGGCTCATCTGAGTTCGGGGTCGAGTCCTTTGCCGAGGGAGGTGGCGCAAGTCTTGTATTTCGGGGCGATTGTGTCCGGTTTGTTGCAGGGATACCGGGGGATAAGCACGCTGACTTCGGGTGAGGTGCGGCGGGGTGTTGAGTGGGCGATGCACCTGAGTTGGATTGACGAGGACTTGTTACGGTTATTTAGGCGCTTTCTTGGCTCCGGGGAGGATGGTCAGCGGGTTGAGGGTTGATTGACCCATGCGGTCGAGTGGCGGGGTTATGGGGACTGGGGTTCGAAGCGGGAATCGGGGATTTCGATATTATGCTTCACCTCGGTGAATTCCATGGTGAATGCGACCATGGCGGGTTCCTCAAGTCGGACGGTGTGGGCAATGCGTATGCCATCGACGGTTTTATAGTTCTCGAAGATGATCACGGCGTTTTCTGAGTTTTGCGCATTGGAGAGGGTGAGGTCTTTGCGCACGAGCAGGCCGGTTTGCTGGTCGAAGTGGAGCGTTTCTTTGTCTCCGGTCCGGGTTTGAGCGTTGAGTATCCAGGTGGGGCGGTTATTGACTGTGCTGGCTCCTTGAACGGAGAGCTTGGGGAAAGTCTGCTGGAAGGTGAGTTCCTGATGAAAGAGCGCTTCACGGAGTGCGCGTTCGAGTTCGGGGCCATTCTTGGGAGTGAGGGAGGAACCGGGCGCTGCGGACCAGGCTGACTTCCCGTTGCAGATTTCGAGCGCTTTGCCAAAGCCTTGGAAATTGAATTCGATGAAGCGTTTATTGGGTGCTTTGCCGAGGTAGAGGAGGTTGGCGTTTAGGCCGGCGGAGGAGATACGGATGGAGCCGTTGGCTTGTCGGGATTGGACTTTTTCGAGTGCGCTGCGACCTCCGACGGCTTCGATCCATTTTTCGACCAGGGCGGTGGGGGAAGGGGCGGCACTGGAGGTGAGGGCGGTGAGCACCAGAGTGCACACGGTGAGAAGGAAGCGGTAACGGGAGAGTTTCATGGCGCCTAGGAGCGGTGATTACCCGTGAAGGAGAAGTCCGGGGGTGGAGGCTGTCAAGAGCGGGAGCGTCAGTATTTTCTCCACAGGGACGGTGCGAAGAGGACGAGTACGGCGAAGAATTCGAGGCGGCCGAGGAGCATGAGCATGCTGAGGATGATGAGGCTGCTTCCGTCGAGGAAGGCAAAGTTCTGGGTGGGGCCGACGGCGCCCAGGCCGGGGCCAATATTGAAGATGCAAGCCATGACGGCGGACAGGCAGCTATCGATGTCGAGAGCGTATTCGAACAGGCTGATGCTGATGGTGCCGAAGGCGACGGAGACACCGGCCAGGGCGATGAAGAAGGCGGCCTGCATCTTGAGGGGTTCATCGACGATGGAGCCGTTGAGGCGGAGTGAGAACACCTGGTTGGGGCGGAAGGCGCGGAGGATTTCGTGTTTGACGGTTTTGAAGAAGAGGATCCATCGGCTGACTTTGATGCCGCCTGCGGTGGATCCGGCACATCCGCCCACGGTCATGAGCACGAGGAGGAGGAAGCGGGACTGGGCAGGCCACTGGTCGAAGTTCTCCGTAGCGAAACCGGTGGTGGTCATCACGGAGACGACCTGGAAGACGGCGGCGCGGATGGCTTGGCCGATGGAGTGTTTCTGACCGACGAGGATGAGGTCGAGGGCGATTGTGAGGGAGGCGGCGAGGAGGATATAGAGGTAGATTTTGGTTTCTTCCTCGGCTTTCCACCGCGTCCATTTTTTCTGGAGGAGCCAGGCATAGAGCATGAAGCTGATACCGCCGAGGATCATGAAGAGGGTGAGCCAGAGTTCTATTCCCAGGTGGTTATAGGCGGCGATACTTTCATTTCTGGGGCTGAAGCCGCCGGTGGATATGGCGGTGAAGGCATGGCAGAGGGATTCGTAGGGGTCCATGCCCATGGCGATCAGGCCGAGGGTGCAGAGGATGGTGAGTGCGGTATAGATTTGCCAGAGGCGCATGGCGAGGTTTTGGATGCGCGCCTGGACGCCGCCGGTTCCGGTTTTGGCGGAGGACTCGTGCTGGAAGAGGGCTTTGCTGCCGACGCCGAGAGAGGCGAGCAGTGCGACGAAGAGGACGAGGATGCCGAGTCCGCCGAGCCATTGGGTGAGGGAGCGCCAGAGGAGGATGGCGCGGGGGTAATGGGTAAGGTCGGGTATGACGGTGGCGCCGGTGGTGGTGAATCCGGACATGGACTCGAAGAAGGCCTGGACGGGGCCGAGGCTGGGTTGGCCGAAGATGTAGGGCAGGGCGCCGAAGGTGGCGC
>JBMTVN010000279.1:0-5607 GCA_049451415.1 Limisphaerales bacterium
GGGGATTGGGATTATGAACATCATGCTGGCGAGCATCTCGGGGCGGATTCGCGAGATTGGGATTCGGAAATCGGTGGGTGCCAACACCGGGGATGTATTTATCCAGGTGCTGGTGGAGAGTGTGGTGCTGGCTTTTCTGGGAGGCTTGCTGGGTCTGGGGGCGGCGTTTGGGCTGGTGGAGTTATTGAAGGATTTGTCGCCGACGGGGAACACGCCTGTGGTGACCCTGGCTGCGATGGCGGCGGCTTTTGCCGCCAGCGTGATGATTGGGATTTTGGCGGGTTTGGTTCCTGCGGTGAAGGCGGCGAGGTTGGATCCGATCCAAGCGCTGCGCTACGAGTAGACTGGCGATGAACCTGTTTAACGCGATATTGATCGGGCTGAAGGATATTTGGTCGCACAAGTTCAGGTCGTTACTGACGATGCTGGGGATTATCCTGGGTGTAGCAAGCCTGGTGGGGATGTCGGCCCTGGTGAAGGGGATGGAGAACGGGATGAAGGAGTCGATGGTGGCGATGGGGGGTGCGGACAAGGTTTTATTGAATGACCAGGAGGTGCCGGCGTATCAGGAGCATTTAGCGGATCAGGCTCCGGGGCGGACGATGGTGGATGTCCTGGCGTTGCGGGAGAGTGCGCCCTTGTTGAAGGTGGTTTCTCCGGAGATGCGTTTGGATTGGGCGATGTTGACTCGTGGTGACAAGTCGGTGCGGCCATCCGAGTGTGTGGGGGTTTGGCCGGCAGTGATCGAGATGAACCTGCACACCCTGGAGCACGGGCGGTTCTTCACCCCGTTGGATGAGGACAATGCGAATCCGGTATGTGTGATTGGGACGGGCATTCGGGATGAGTTGTTTGGGGATCCGGAGCGGACGGGGAGGGAAGTGATTCCGTTGGGGGAGATGATTCTGATTAATGGCCAGCCCTTCACTATTGTGGGCATGTTTCAGCGGTATGAAGGGGAGCAGGAACGTCGGGAGAGGGAGGCGCGGATGAAGGAGGGGCCAGAGAAGAAGCAAGCGGGTCCCTCTCGATCACGCGGATGGGGGCGGGGAGGCAACTGGGCGTTCTGGCGCAAGAATTACACCGTTTACATGCCGTTGAACACGGCCTGGGTGCGGTTCAGGTCCGCATCCGGGGAGAACAACATCCCTGATCCCCGGTTGACGGACATTGACCTGAAGGTGGCGGACATGGAGCAGCTGGAGGAGGCTTTGCAGCAGGCGAGGAATGTGTTGCTGATGACGCACAACGGGATTGAGGACTTTAGTTTCCGGACGCAGGAGAACCAGATTGAGACCATCAATGAGCAGATTCGCAACACGCGGTTGAGCGGCGGGGTGATTGCTTTTATCAGCCTGATTGTGGGGGGGATTGGGATTATGAACATCATGCTGGCGAGCATTAATGAACGGATACGCGAGATTGGCATTTGCAAGGCGGTGGGGGCGACGAGCGGGGCGGTATTCACCCAGATTCTGGTGGAGAGCATTGTCGTTTCGCTCCTTGGAGCCGTACTGGGATTGGGGGTTTCGTATCTTTTTGTTGATTTGCTGGAGGCGGTTTCGCCCATTCAGAACGCCCCGGTGATCACGGGGGATGCCATGGTGCTGGCGATGTTGTTTAGTGCTGCGGTGGGGGTCCTGGCGGGGCTTTGGCCGGCGTTTAAGGCGGCGAGTCTGGATCCGATCCAGGCGTTGCGCTACGAGTAAGGTGTGGTTGTTTCCGGGTGAGACGGGGTTCCCCTGCAGCATTAGCTTCCTCTTTATTTCGGTTGGTACTCTTTAACTCGATTTCTTCTGTGGCGCTGCTAGTCTTTGCTCATCCCAATGAATACGGAGCAACTCTACCGGGAGCGACTGAACCGTTATGTGACAGCGATGCGCAACGAGAAGCCGGACCGGGTGCCGATCCGGCCGTTTGTGGCGGAGTATACGGCACGGCACACGGGGATGACATGCCAGCAGGTGGCGCATGATTACCGCAAAGCCTTTGAGGCCGTGATTCAGTGCGGCAAAGACTACGATTGGGACGCGATGGTTCCGAACATGGTCTATGTGTGGACCGGGTTGGCCCAGGCGGCGGGGTTGAGGTATTACGGTATTCCGGGGATTGGGATGCCGCATACGGTTGGGTTCAATTACATTGAGCCGCCGGAGAACGAGGCGTGGATGCGGGAGGACGAGTATGATGCGTTGATCGATGATCCCACGGCCTTCTTGTATGAGGTATGGTTGCCCCGGGTATCGGCGGAGGTAACGCGGGTGGGGGAGGCAACGACGTATCGGAGTCAGCTGGCATTGGTGAAAGCCGGGATGGCGATGCTGAGCTACTTCTATGCGTTTGGACCGCAGGTGAACCGGATGCGGGAAGAGTGCGGGGTGGTCTCGGCGATTGCGGGCATTTTCAAGGCGCCCTTTGACATTCTGGCGGACAAATTACGGGGGTATGTGGGTCTGGTGATGGACATGCACACCCAGCCTGAGAAGGTGCTGAGGGCGTGCGAGGCTTTGATGCCGCATCTTTGCCATGTTGGTTTGACGACGGCGGATCCTGCGCGGCAGGTGCCGATAGGCTTTTGGATGCACCGGGGTTGTGTGCCGTTCTTCAATCCGCGGCAATTTGCCTCGCATTTTTGGCCGACGCTGAAGCCGATTATCGAGGAGTTTTGGAAGCACGGGCACCAGACCCTTTTTTATGCGGAGGGGAAATGGAACCATCATCTGGAGACCTTTTGCGAGCTGCCTGATGCGAGCATTGTATTTCATGTGGATCAGGACGATGTGTTTGAGGCGCACCGCAAGGCGGGGCACAAGTTTTGTTTGAGTGGAGGGGTACCCAACATCCTGTTGAGTCATGGCACGACTGAGGAGGTCCGGGAGCATGCAGCCCGGGTGATTCGCGAGGTGGCGGCGGACGGTGGCTATATTATGGACGCCGGGGCGATCATGCAGGATGACACGCGGCCGGAGAATCTGCGGGCCTTGACCGAGGTGACGCGCGAGCTGGGGGTTTATTCTTCGGGGATATCGGTGGGGGGTGACTTGGCTCCAGCGGAGGTGGAATCGGCGAAGTTGAGCCGGGCGAAAGTGCAGGGCATGGCGGGTAGGGACGGTGCCAAGGTGCGCCCGGGGGTTTGTTTGCCGTGGGAAGAGAAAGTGAAGGAGTTGCCGGCAATCACGGGTGATCCTGATCTGGTGCGGTCGGTTTGGGAAGAGATTGACGGGTTGGGAAACACCTTTATTTGGCAGATGCTGTTGAGTTTTTAGGTGGTTGAGCCGGTCAGGAGACAGGGGTCCCCTGACCGGCTGGTTTTGGTGCTGCTAAGGGTTTAGCGTATCGGGTCTTTGCGGCGCCATCGATGGAGGATGCCGAGGCAGCCGAGGCCGATGAGCAGGGTGGCGGTGCTGGCCGGTTCGGGGACGGCCGAGATGGTGGATTGAATCCGGAAATTATCCAGAGCATAGAGACCATCGCTGCCGGTGTTGTCCGAATCAAACCAACGCAGTGAGAGAGTGGTGTCACTGGACCAGACGAGGCCGTTAAGTTCGGCGGTCAGGCTTTGCTGGTTGTCGGGGTGGTTGCCGTCCAGAGCTCCGGCTGAGGTGGACGTTGTGAGCAGTTCATCGAGGTTCAGGCCTGGCAACGGGGACCAGAGAGCCTGGTCATCGAGGAGTGATGCCGCGTCCAGGCTGTACTCGAGGACAACGGATTCGTTTTGGCTCGCGTTACTGCCTGAGCGCCATTGCTCCAGGATTCCGGTGAGGTACAGGGAGGAGATGTCCTGTCCCGTGTTGTTGAGCAGCTGCAATCCGAACATGGGGACAGTGCTGCTTGAGGCGAGGGTGCCCAGGGCGCGATCGGGGTCTCCGCTGGCGCCGGTGTTGTAGATGCCGCCGCTATTGGCGGTTCCGGCGGTGATGCCGGGGGTGATGGGGGCGCCAATGGTTCCGCTGCCGGACCATCTGAACGCGGTCCATCCTGTTGGCAGGGTCGTGCCGCTGGTTCCGAGGCTGTCGAAGTTCTCCTGGTAATCCCCGGAGAACAGGATGGCGGCCTCGATGGGCCGGATGTGTTGGCAGCACAAGGCTGTGGTGATGGCGATGAGGGGACGAATCCCTTTTCCGAACATGATAACCTCCTTTTGGTTAGGGTTGATAGACGGGCCCAAGGCGGGTGAGCGCCTTTTGATCGTCAGGTGACATCCTCCTTGGACATCGGCCCCGTTGATAGTGCGGTCGACATATTGAGGACAAGCAAAAAGCCATTTGGGATTTTGCGGGGGCAGCAATGAGAGTGCAGTTGCAAGGGGGCGGGTCAGCTGGCAGTTTCTGTCGCGTGAGTCATTTGAAACGGGCGCGTCAGGTATTTGATGTTGAGATTGCCGGGCTACGGGCGGTGCGGCAGCAGCTGGATGATGATTTCGAGGGGGTGGTGGAGCTGCTGGTGGAGGTGTTGCGCAAGCGGGGAAAAGTCGTGGTGGTGGGGATCGGGAAGTCAGGGAGCATTGGGCGAAAGATTGCGGCGACATTTACCAGCACGGGAACGACCAGTGTGGTTTTGCACAGTGTGGATGCCCTGCATGGCGATGTGGGGGTGGTGAATGATGGGGATGTGATTCTGGCGCTGAGTTATTCCGGCGAGTCGGAGGAGTTGCTGAATCTGTTGCCGGCGGTGAAGAGGTTTGCCGTTCGGGGTGTGGCTTTGACCGGGGTAGCGACATCGACGCTGGCCAAGCACAGTGACTTCGTCTTGAACGTGCGAGTTCCGCGTGAGGCGTGTCCCTTTAATCTGGCGCCCACGGCGAGCACGACGGCGATGCTGGTCATGGGAGATGCCTTGGCGATGGCGGTGCTGAGTGCGCGTGGTTTCAAGCAGGCGGATTTTGCCAGGTATCATCCGTCGGGGGCGATTGGGCGGGCGCTGTTGCTTCGGGTGAAGGACATTATGCGGACGGGGGAGCGGAATCCGGTGGTCAAGGAGACATCGACGGTGCGGGAAGGGCTGTGGGTGATGGGCAAGGCGAAGGCGGGGAGTGTGAGTGTGGTGAATGCGCGAGGGCGGCTGGTGGGGATTTTTACTGACGGTGATTTGCGCAGGTGCATGACGGAGGACGAGGGGGTGTTGAAGTGTCCGCTGAAGGATGTCATGACGCGGGGTCCGGTGACCTTGCGGGAGGATGCCTTGGCGGCCGAAGCGCTGCGGATTTTCAATGAGCGCGCGATTGACGACCTGGTGGTGGTGGATCGTGCAGGGCGGCCGGTCGGTTTGGTGGACTCGCAGGATTTACCGAGGCTGAAGGTGATGTAGGCAGCCTTGGCCTTTCGGTGGTTGTCTTGACAAGTTTGTGTCGATTGCGTGACGCTTCCGTCTTTGCCGATGCGGTTGCCTCAAGCTTCCGGTCAGGCAGGTTTGTATGGCAGAAGACCGCATGCAACTTCAGCGTTTTGAGCTGAAGTATCGAATCAGGCAGGAAGCCGTGGCGTTGGCTGTGCGCGACTTCGTGAGCATGTATTTGGAGGTGGACGAGTATGGTGCGACGCTGCCGCACTTTTCGTATCCGGTTCACAGCCTCTATCTGGATTCCCCTTCGTTGAAGCTGTATTGGGA
>JBMTVN010000280.1:0-5604 GCA_049451415.1 Limisphaerales bacterium
CCAGCACTTTCAACCGGACACTCGAGCCAAGCTCATCATAACGTGCCGCATAGCCATCCATCATCACCCGGTCAAACGGAGGCAGGTCACGATCAGCTTCAACCGGCTCACGCAGCACTCGACCACAGGCCGCCGCAAGAGCGCACCTCTCAGATGAAGTTTGCCTCACCAGGCCCCGAAGAACCTGATCAGCCTCGCCCACGGATATCAAGGACCGCATAAGACACCTCAGCCAGGATGGACCACAAGGCTCTGCATCCCCACCCCCAGCAACCCCGAGGATAGGATGCGACACCGCAAGCCTCCCCTTCCCTTGAGCCACTCATGCGCACCCGGACCAATGGCCTCCTCCATCCAGTAGCAGGGAGCGCATTCCTCGCTGCCTGAGAATTCAACCCCCCCTACGGCGAACGCTTTCCCAATCAAGCCGTTGAGATCGATTCCCGACACAAGCACGTTGCGACGCAAATGGGACCTTTCGAATGGAGGAAGCTGCAGCTCATGTTCCAAACCCGCGGCAACCTCCTCCGAAAAAAAGGAGATCTGCCCCTTAAAATCCTCCTTATACTCGAAGTAACGATCGCCCTGGATCCCCTTCCCAGCAACGCAGGTGATGGAGTCCACTCGCTGAACACCATGATTCAAACGGCCCTTCCCATGCTGCCCACGAAAATCATGGCCGGGAGAAATCCAAATCCCCAGAACGTTCAGGGTGTCTTGCATGCAGGTAACATTGCTACTCAGCATCTGGGAGGTCATTAAAAAACTTCCCACCCAAAGGCTGCAGACAAGAGCCCGGCGTGCACAACGGAAATACGAATTCAGCGCCCTGCTGCTCCGCCTAGCCTTGGGCGAGTTCTTTCTCCAATCTTAACCTCAGCTGGCCACAGGCCGCATCAATATCGTGCCCCTTCTCCCGCCTCAAGGTCGCCCGAACGCCCTGCTTCGTCAGCGACTCAAGGAATGCCTGCTGCCTGCGCTCATTCGGCCGACGCCAGTCCAGCCCGTCCACCCGGTTGTAGGGAATCAGGTTCACCTTCGCCCTTAACTGACGCGCCATCTGCGCCAGCGGGCGTATCTGGTCCAGACCATCATTCACACCTTCAATCAGGATGTACTCCAGCGTCACGGTCCGCCCGTTCGCCCGCAAAAACTCCTCCACGGCGGCCATCAGGACTGCCAACGGATACTTCCGGTTCACCGGCATCAGCTTCTGACGCACCTCATCCGTCGCCCCATGAAGGGATATAGCCAAACCAAACTGATACGGCTCCGTCCCCAAACGCCGGATCTCCGGTGCCAACCCGCTCGTTGAAACGGTGATCTTACGCGCCCCAATGCCCATGCCCCACGATGCATTCAGCACCCGCAGTGCCCCCAAAAGGGCATCGTAGTTCGCCAAGGGCTCACCCATCCCCATGATAACCAGATTGTTCACCAGCCGTTCCCGCCCGGCTTCAACCCCCATATCCAGCTCCCCACGACGATAAACCCGCTCCACTGCCACCACTTGCCCCACAATCTCGTCCACCGTCAGGTTTCGCTTCCAGCCGTCCAAACCACTCGCGCAAAACTTGCACCCATAAGCGCACCCCACCTGCGTCGAAACACACAGGGTAAAACGATCGCTCGACTCCCCATACAACGCTGGGTTCGCAGGAATCAGCACGCTTTCCACCAAGGCCCCGTCCCGAAGTTTCCACAAAAACTTGCGGGTCGTGTCGCCCGAACCCTGGACTCGTGCCACTTCAGGTAACCGTATGGAAAACTGTCTTGATAAGGTCTCCCTGAAACCCTGAGGAAGATTGGTCATCTCCGACCAATCCCCCGCAGTCTTCGAATACAGCCAGTCCAGCACTTGGTTCAGCCGGTAGGCCTCAACACCCAACCCGGCTAACCGCGATGCCAAGGCCTCACGCTCCAAGGAGCGAATGTCCGGCTGATCACTCACGACTTCAGCAGGTAATACTTCCGCGTATACTCCTGCACCATCCGCCAGGTGTTATACTGCGGCACCAAGGTAGCCATCGAATGCCTGATCATCTTGATCCACTTGCGAGGCAAGCCCTCCGCATCCCTCGCATAAAACGTCGGCACCACCTGCTCAGTCAGGACTTTATACAGGTTCGCGCTGTCCACCCTGTCCTGCTCCTCAATGGAGTCCGGCTGGCTGTCCTCCCCAATCGCAAATCCGTTGCCCCCGTCATAACCCTCCCGCCACCAGCCATCCAGAATGCTCATGTTCAAACACCCGTGCGGACATGCCTTCATGCCGCTCGTGCCCGACGCCTCCAACGGCCGCCTCGGATTGTTCAGCCAGACATCACAACCCGATACCATCTGGCGCGCCACGTGGATGTCGTAGTTCTCAATGAACACCAGATGCCCCTTCAACTCGCTATACTTGCTGAGATGAATGATGTGCTGGATAAACCGCTTCCCGTCTTCATCCCGCGGATGTGCCTTGCCGGCAAAAACAAATTGAACCGGCCGCTGGGCGTCCTTCACCAGCTTCACGATGTTGTCAAACTGCTGGAAGATCAGGGGCGCACGCTTGTACGTCGCAAACCGCCGGGCAAACCCGATCGTCAGGGCGTCCGGATTGAGCAAATGGTCAAACGCAATGAAATCACTCTGCGTCACCCTCTGCCCCTGCAGCAGAAGACGCCGACGCAAAAACTCCAGCATCTCCCGACGCAACTTGTAGCGCAGGGCCCATAATTCCTGGTCGCTCACGAAATCCTCATCCTCCAGCTTCGCCCAGAACTCCGGATTATTGACGTCCTTCTCCCACTGGTCCCCCAAACGGTTGCGCCAGAAACGACGCACCGTCCCCTTCATCCAGCCCAGTGCGTGAATGCCGTTCGTAATGTGCCCGATCGGAACATCCTCCTCCTTCTCCACCCCATAAAACGCCCTCCACATCTCGCGGCTGACCTCGCCATGCAACTCGCTCACGCCGTTGGCTGCCCGTGATAAACGCAATGCCAATACGGTCATGCAAAATGACTCTTTCGGATCCTCCGGCTTGATGCGCCCCAGCCCCATCAACTGCTGGTGCGTCAACTTCAACTGCGACTCAAATTTGCTCGCCGCAAATTTCATCAGGTCTGCACTAAACCGATCATGCCCCGCCTCCACCGGCGTGTGCGTGGTAAATAAACACTCCTCCTTGGTCTGGGCGGAGGCCTCTGTATAACTCAAACCCGCGGCCATCTTCTCGCGCACCAGTTCCAAGGTCAGAAAGGCCGCATGCCCCTCGTTCATGTGGAAAACCGACGGGCTCAATCCAAGCTTCCGCAGTAAACGCACGCCACCAACCCCAAGCAGGATTTCCTGCATGATCCGGGTCGTGCTGTCACCGCCATACACTCTCGTCGTCAAATCCCGATAGTGCGGCTCGTTCTCCGGCATGTTCGCGTCCAGCAAATACACCGGCACCCGACCGACATTCACCCTCCACGCCCGGAAATGAACTATCGAGGTCGCAATCCGGACGCTGGATGTAAGCGGCTCACCCCGCGCATCCAAAACCGGCTCCAACGGCAAATTACGCGGGTTCAACAGCGAATAATACTCCGTCTGCCAGTTGTCCTGGTTAATGGACTGCATGAAATACCCCTCGCGGTAAAACAAGCTGATCCCCACAAACGGCAAACCCAAATCACTGGCCGATTTGGCGTGATCCCCCGCCAATACCCCCAAACCGCCAGCCGCAATCGGCAGGGTCTCATGAAACCCGAACTCAGCCGAAAAATACGCCACTCCCCGATCCTTCATCGCCGGTGCATCGGTCGCCACCCACGTGTTGGGCTCACCCAAATACGCGTCAAACTGGCCAATCACCGCCTGAACCCGCGCGGCAAAATCCCGGTCCTGCAACCTGGCCCGCAACTCTGCCTCGCTCACCTCATGCAACACCGCCACGGCATTATGAAACAGGTTCTGCCATCCCCGTGGCGATAATTCACGAAAGACGTCCTGTGCGTCCTGGCTCCACGTCCACCACAGATTCCTCGCCACTCGGTTCAGACCCGTCACCAGTTCAGTGATCTCATTCGGCGCAAGCGGAGTGTTCTTCATCAGTTTCAGTTTTTTGTTGTTCCTAAAATCCTTGGCAGCAACCGGACATGCCAGCCACCAGCGCGTGACGCTAGCCGCACCGTTCCCGTCTAGCCAACCACAAAAACCGCACGGCAAATATCCTGCCAACCCGGAAAATTCCATCCGTTGGGGAAATCCCGACACTGCTTCGGCTTCACTGCCTGAACCAAACAGTCCATCCCGCTCAAAAAGATGCAGGCTCCCCCTTCCTGTTCCTCCAAAACCAGCCCTCTGCGATCAAAACGAAGCCGGGTATAGCGCTGGATAAAATCGTAGTCAGTCATTCCCAGATGCTTCGCCATCAACCCGATCTCCTCCTCGGTCACCCGGACATGCCCCGGCCAACGGCAACAAGCCGTACAGCGTTGACACACATACCGGCCGCCCTTCACCGGTTCAGGACCACCCTCAAATTGCCCATCTACTGCTTCCGCCATACTCCCGGAAAAGGAATCCGCCACGCCTCATCAATACACCGCTAGCCGGTTAACCCGAGTTTCTTGCGAACCTGCGGGAACAACTCCTCAGCCACCATGTAACCTAAACAGGAAGCCGCACCACACCGGCAAACATGCTCCCGGTAATCCTCCAGGTCATACCCGTAGTTAAAAGTAATCTCCTCCCCCGGCTCAATCACCCGCCTCGTCGTAATCCAAATGCGCCCGTCGTAGTCCAACGCCTCGCAGTTCGGATCACAACTGTGGTTCGCCCACCGCGCCGGATTCCAGTCCACATTCCCATTGATGTCATGCTCGTCGTTCAGCGTGAAAATAAAGGGGTTCGACGCCTCACACTCCGCCAGTGCCTGCTCCTTGGTAATGATCTCACCCACATACTCAATCAACTGGTGCTCCGCCGGAATGCGTTTGACCGCAAATAGACCCTTCCCATGAATGACGGATTCAGCCTCCACCAAATACGCATTCACCTTCTTCGGCTTGCCCTTGAACCTCAACTCTCGCATGCGCCTGCTTCATGACGTACCCACAACCCTCGCGCAAGCCCGATGTCCGCCCCACCTCAAAAATCACGCCCCACCCGGCACGCTCAGAGACTGCCCGTTGTGCCGGGCCCCTAAACTCAAAACGAACGGAACCGCACTCTCAGCCCATTCCGCCGCCCCACAATACGCCCCCGCCTCGGCCCCGAAACAACTCCGCAGCATGTCCGTATCAATAACGCCAGGATTCAAGGCCACCGCAGCCATCCCTCGCGGCAACTCCTGCGCCAAGGATTGCGTTAACCCCTCAATCGCCCACTTCGAAGCACAATACGGCGCCACCTCCGGACTCGTCGACCGCCCCCACCCGGAGCTGAAATTCACCACAACCCCTACCCCTCTCCTCACCATGGCCGGCATGAAATGCCGGATCACATTCGCAGTCCCACAAACGTTCACCACCATGACGCGATGAAATTCATCCGCCCCAACCTCCCATAGCCTGCCGTTTGAATTGATCACCGCAGAATTGTTAATCAGCAGGTACGGCACACCAAACC
>JBMTVN010000281.1:0-5558 GCA_049451415.1 Limisphaerales bacterium
CCACGAATGGCGGTGTGCCTGACTCCCGACCGCTGACCTCCGAAATTCCGAAACTCCGGCAGGGTCTGTGGGGTCGTGGGTATGGGATCGGGTTCCCGCGACTGACTTCGAACTTTGGCTTAGGGTTTTGCTTCGGGCTCGGGGAGGAGGCGGGCGATGAAGCGGTTTTCTGAGTTAAAGAATTTGCGGGCAGCTTCGGCGACTTTCTCGGGGGTGAGCTGTTTGGGTTTATCAGGGAAATCCATGATGGACTCGAGATCGAGGTTGTTTTGGGCGCGGTAGAGGAGATTGTTGAGCCAGTAAGGGTTTTCGCGAACGTTGACTTCGAACTCGCGCAGGTGCTGTTCCTTGACCTTGGCGAAGTTCATGGGGTCGGGACCCTGGAGTTGGAGGCGCTCGACTTCGGCGAGAGCGACATCGATGAGATCAGTGACCCGGTCTGGATCGCAGCCGAAGGTGATGGCTGAGGAGTAGGTGCCTTTGGGCCATTGTTCGATACCGCCCGAGACGCGGACGCCGTACGTGCCGCCGAGGTCTTCGCGGAGGGCCTCACGGAGGCGGATATTGAGGACGTCGGTGGCTGCGCGAAGGGCGTAGCGGTCGTCGTCGACATAGGCGGTATCCCCGGTGAACAGGATTTGTATGGTAGCTTTTTTCTCGAGGCCTTTTTGGACGGTGATGGTGTGTTGGCCGCGGACCGGGTCATCGTTGTTGAAGATGCCCTGTTTGGTGGTTTGGGTGCCGGGGAGGCCGCCGAGGTAGCGTTCGACCAGCGGTTTGATTTTGTCGGGGGAGAAATTGCCGACGATGACGAAAGTGAAGCCGGAGGCATCGGCGAAGCGTTCCTGGTAGATTTTGAGGGAGGTTTCGCGGTTCATGCCGTCGAGGGTGGCGGTGGAAAGTGGTTGGTGGCGCGGGTGGTTGTTGAAGAGTGCGGTTTCGACGGCGTCGCCGAAGACTGCATCGGGGTCGTTGCGCCGGTTTTCGATCATTTCGCGCATGCGGGTTTGTACGGAGAGGAAAGTGTCCTGGTCGGCGCGGGGGTCGGTGAAGCGGAGGTAGAGCAGTTGGAACATGGTTTCGACGTCTTGCGGGGCGGCGAAGGCGGTGACGCTTTGGAACTGGCTGCCGAGGCTGGCGCTGGCTCGGGCGAGTTTGCCGGCGAGCTTCTTTTGGAGGTCGATGAGGTTGAATGCTCCGAGCCCGCTGAGGCCGATGACATCGCCGGCTGTAGCGGCGGGAATAAATTGGGGATCGGGTATCAGGCTCATACCGCCGTGGCTGAAGCCGCGGAGGAGGATTTGGTCGTTTTTGAAATCGGTGGGTTTGAGGATAACGCGTGCGCCGTTGGACAGCTGCCATTGGGTGGTGCGAATGCGTTCGAGGAACTGTTCACTGGTGATTTTACCTGGCTCGGGCAGGTTGGGGAGGAGGGGTTCATCGGAGAGGGAATCATCATAGGCGGTGAGGGCGGCTTGGTCGGCCTTATTGACGATGGCGATGATTTCGTTGCGGGTGGGGACAGGGAGTTGGGGTTTGTCCGGGGCGCTGTAGAGGATGGCGCGGTTGGTGGGGGTGATGCGATTTTGGGCTGCGGCATTCACGCTGCTCAGCGTGATGGCGGGAAGGGCGCGGCGGACGATATCGAGTTCCTTGGCGATGCCGGGTGCGGGTTCTGCAGTGAGGAAGTGGCGGACTAATTCGTCGGCATAGGCGGCTGAGGGTGTTTTGTCGCGTTCGTTGAAGATTTGTTCGTAGCGGCGGAGGGTTTCAGCCTTGGCGCGGTCGAGTTCGCCTTGGGTGAATCCGTCCTGTTGGATACGCCGGGCTTCATTGAGGAGGGCGGTGAGGCCGCGATCGAGGGCGTCTTCGCGGACGACTGCCATCTGGAGGTAGACTTCCTTGCTGCGGGCGAGGCTGCTTTCTCCGACGCCGGCGAAGAGGTAAGGCGGATCTGCCTGCTGGACCTTTTCGTTTAGACGCTGGTTGAGCATTTGGTTGGCGAGAGCATCGATGAGGGATTCGGTGTAGTCGGCTTCCGTGACATCCTCGGAGGCATCGCGTTTGTAGGCGATCTGCACTGAGGTGTAGGGCAGTTCAGGATCGGTATTGATGGAGAAGAGCGTGTCCTGGTGGTCGGGGATTGCGGGGATGGGACGGGCGGGGGCGTTGGCGGGGTTGGAGAGAGGGGCGAAATATTTCCTGACCAGGTTCTCGACGTAGGTGATGTCGTCGAAGTCGCCGACTGCGATGACGGCCATGAGGTTAGGGCGGTACCATTGCTGGTAGAAGCGGCGGATGGCTTCCGGGGGGGCGGTGTCGATGATTTCAGGTTTGCCTATTGGCAGCCGGTTGGCATAGGGGGAGTCGTGGAAGAGGACGGGGATTTGTTTATCGAGGATGCGTTGTTGGGCACCGCGGCCGAGGCGCCATTCTTCCTTCACGACACCGCGTTCCTTGTCGATTTCGGTGGGGTCGAGCGTGATGGCTGAAGCCCAGTCCTGGAGGACGAGGAAAGCCTTTTCGAAGATGGCGGGGTCATCGAGCGGGACCTCGAGCATGTAGACCGTTTCGTCGAAGCTGGTGTAGGCATTGAGGTCGGGGCCGAAGCGCATGCCGATGCCTTCGAGGAAATCAACGAGTTCTTGTTTTTCGAAATGGCGGGTGCCGTTGAAGGCCATGTGTTCGAGGAAGTGGGCCAGGCCCTGTTGGTCATCCCCCTCGAGAACCGAGCCGGCGTTGATGGCGAGGCGGAGGGCGGCGCGGTTTTGGGGTTTGTGATTGGCGCGGATGAAGTAGTGGAGGCCGTTGTCGAGTTGGCCGCTGCGGATCTGGGAGTCGAGTTCTAGTGCGGGAGAGGGTGGAGTCTGGGCGAGGAGAGCGATGAGGGGGAGCAGGAGAAGGAGGAGGCTTAGGATAGAGGTTTGCTTGCGCATGGGGATAGGCAAGAGGTGATTGGGGGTGACGTCAACGCTAATTAGGTAGGCAGAAAGATGGGTAGGCAGAAAGATGGAATTGTTTCAGGGCATAGATCCCCGAAAAATGAAACGGGACTCAGGTGGGTCCTGAATCCCGTTGACGTCTGAAGAGAATGATTGGTTTTAGGCCTTGAGGGCCTGTTGGAGGCGTTGGACGGTGTCGTCGATTTCCTCGGTCTTGCGCATGCCGATCGTGATGGCGTCGACGAGGTTGTTGCTGGTGACGTAGCGGAGGGAGGCGTCCTTATCCTCGGGGGAGGTGAGTTTACCTTCGCCGAAGATTTTCATGCCGACGACGAATTTCCCATTGGCGCGGGCCATACGGAGGGTGCTGCTGATTTCCTCGACCGTGCCGTCGCAGGAGTATTCACTGCCGCCTTTGTGGTTGATGCGGGCGAAGATGACATCGACCCAGGGGTGAGCGGCGGCGACTTTGAGGGCATCGTGGTTGTGGCAGGAGACCCCGACGGCGCCGACGGCACCTTCATCTTTGAGTTTGGAGAGGCCGTCGCGCAGGCTTTCGTATTGGTCGGCCCACTGGCCATTGAGCATGCAGTGGAGGAGGGCGATATCGAGGCGTTCGATTCCGAGTTCTTTGCGGAAGCGGTTGATTTCCTCGACGGCGTCGGTGGAGGGGGTGACCCAGTTTTCTTTACGGGGCCAGATTTTGCTGAGGTAGACGAATTTATCCCGGGGCATGCCTTTGAGGGTTTGGCGGACGAAGGGGTGGGTGCCGTAGAGGTCGGCCATGTCGAGGAAGGAAACTCCTTGGTCGAGGGAATGGCGCAGGAGGCGATCGAAGGCCTGCTGGCCCATGCGGGTGTGGTCGGAGGAGCGGGCGGAGCCATGGACGCCGGTGCCCTGGGCGAGGAAGGATGGAGTGATGCCGGTTTTGCCGATGGAGACTTTGTCGCCTGCGGAGCGGGCTTTGACTACCGGGGCGGCGACGGCGGAGGACAGGCTGGAGTGTGCCGCGATGCCGACGGCGGTGGTAGCGAGGGTGGATTGGATGAACTGGCGTCGGGTTTGTTTGAGCATAGACATGGGTGGGTAAGACGTTGGGTTTATGTTCCGTATTTGGGGAACTGATCTGTGCTGTATGGCGAACGATACCCGAAAGCCGGTGGGATGCAATGCTGGTTGTGGGGTTAGTCCTGGGGGGTGAACTGGAAGAGTTGGGCGGCATGCGGGGGAGTATCGAGGTAGAGTCCGCGGTTTTGGAGGTCATCACCGGCCCGCAGGTATTGTTCGGGGCCGAGCAGGTTGGTCATGAGCCAATGATGTTCGGCAAGGCAGGGGATGGAGAGGGTGGTGTAGCATTGGCTGGAGGTGGGAGCGAGGTTGACGACAGCGAGGGTGAAGCTGTGGTCGGTGGGGCTGGACCATTGGAGGGAGAGGAAGTTTTCGTGGGAGGAGTTTTCTGGCCAGGCGGGGTGGGTTGGGAGGGGGGAGAAGGATCCGGAGCCGACGAAGGAGTTTTTGAGGGCGAGGAGGAGGGAGTGATAGAAGCTCTTGATTTCGGGGTTGGGAGGCGGGTTGGGGCGGCGTTGGAGCTGGACGGGGATTTGGGTGGTATGGCCTTGGAGTTGGGTTTCGTGGATGAGGCGTAATCCTGGCAGGGCGAGGGTGGCGAGGGCAGCGGCCTGGTGTTCGGCTGGGGCAAGGAGAGTTGCGATGGGAGGTTCGTCGTGATTTTCCAGGAAGTGGGCGCTGGACGACGTGAAGTCGGGTGTGGAGTGGGCGAGGTGTTTGCGGATGGCGGGGGTGTTGCGGGTGATGAAGTCGTCGTAGAGCGGTTTATCGTAGGTGAAGTTGAAGCCCATTTTCTGGAGGCGGGGTTCGAGGTTCCAATAGGCTTCGGCGAGGAGGAGGAAGTCGGGATAGGACTTGCGGAGTTGGTGGACGGCTTGGTTCCAGAACTCGCCTTTGGCCGGGGTCGTGGAGGGTGGGAGATCTCGCCAGGTTTGGTGGAAGACCTTTTTAAGGAGCAGCATGGTCATGTCGCAGCGGAGGCCGTCGCAATGTTTGGCGACGGATTCCAGCGATTTGATGACGGCGTCGCGGGTGTCCTGGCGGCGGAAGTCGAGCTGTGCGGTATCGGTCCAGGCGGGGAAGTTTGGGTCTTTGCCGTGGGCGATATGGATGGGGCCGTTGGGGCTTTTGATGGTGAAGGTTTCGTTGGTGGGCAGGGGGGATTGGACGAAGCGTTCGGGATGTTGCTTGATCCAGGGGTGGTCGAGTCCGGTGTGGTTGGGGATGAAGTCGAGGATCAGCTGGAGGCCGTGCGTGTGGAGGTGTTGTCGGAATCTGGTGAGGGCGGGGAAGCCGCCCAGCGAGGTGGATGGAGTGTAGGTTTCCGGGGCGTAGGGTGAGCCGGCGACATCGGTGGCGGACCAGTCAGGGAGGGCTTTGTCCAGGGCGGTTTTCAGTTGGGGGTGGTGGAGTGCGTGGTGGCGTGATTTTTTGCCGGTGGTCCAGACGCCCATGAGCCAGATGTGGGTGAAGCCGAGGTTAGCCCAGTGTTGGATGATTTCAGTCGGGACATTGGCGAGGGTGATTTTTTTGCCGTATTGAGCGCGG
>JBMTVN010000282.1:0-5546 GCA_049451415.1 Limisphaerales bacterium
TTCCGGCGGAGGTGGCATTACATCCTGGGGAGGCGGTTGGTTTTCGGGTTCGGAAGCTGGATGCGAACGGGCTGCTGGTTGAGGAGGTGCAGGACACTTCGAAAGTGCGATGGGAGGCCTACATTCCGCCCACGGCGCGGGTGAAGGCGAGGATGAGTGCTGCGTTTAACGATGCGGGGATGCTGGTGGCGTCGGGTGATCCGGTACCGTCTGCGGGGGCCTTTCAGGCGACCTTGGATGGCTTGACGGGGACATTTCGCGGGCGGGTTTTGCCGCAGCCGCCGTTGCTGGAGGATTTTGAGGGATTTGAGTTATCGGGGATGACGACGAACACCGTTGAGCCTCCAACGGCGTTTGCTTATCCGCCTTTGCCCTGGATTGGGGCGCGGGTGAAGTTTGAAGTGCGGGACCGGGAGGGGACGAAGGCGTTGACGAAGACCATCGACAACAAATTTTTCCAGCGGGGTGTGGTCTTTATTGGTACGCCGGACATGCATGACTACACCATTGAGGCGGACGTGATGACGGAGGGGAATCGTCGGAAGATGTCGGAGGTAGGATTGATCAACCAGCGTTACCTGATTGCGTTGAAGGGGAACGACCAGAAGCTGGAGGTGAGTTCGAATTTGGAGCGGTTGCGGGTTCCTGAGGCGACGGCGGCCCCGAATTTCCGATGGAAAGCGAACACCTGGTATCGCTTGAAGGCGCGGGTGGACTCGGAGAGTGGTGGCAAGGGAGTGGTGCGGGCGAAGGCGTGGCCTCGGGATGAGGCGGAGCCGGAGGGTTGGGTGATTGAGGTTCCGGTGGAGAACGTGCATCGGCAGGGTTCACCGGGGTTGTATGGGTTTTCGCCACAGGACATGCGGGTGGCGATTGACAACATTCGGGTGACGCCGAACTCGCGGTAAGGCTGGTGGTGTTGGGTTTTTCAGGAGTTGAACTTTAGCGAAGAATGGAGCGACTGAAGATGAAGAGTGGACTGACGAATCTGGTGCGGGGTTGTGTGGTTCTTGTAGTGATGGCGGGCGTGGGGGGTGGCCTGGCGCAGGACTGGGCGCAGTGGGGTGGGACACCGGAGAAGAACATGTATTCACCGGCCAAGGGCTTGCCGGACCGGTTTGAGCCGGGGGAGTATAAGCGCGGGTCCGAGGACATTGATATGGCCACCACGAAGAACGTGAAGTGGGTCACGACCCTGGGGAGCCAGAGTTATGGCAACGTGACCGTATCGCAGGGGCGGGTATTGGTGGGAACGAACAATGATGGTTTACGGGATCCGCAGCACGAGGGGGATCGGAGCATCCTGCTGTGTCTGGATGAAAAGACGGGGGAGTTTTTGTGGCAGCTGGTGGTGCCGAAGTTGAAGTCTGGCAAGGTGAACGACTGGGAGAACCTGGGGATTTTGTCCTCGTGCAAGGTGGAGGGGGATCATGTGTATTTGGTGACCAGCAGGTGCGAGGTGATTTGTCTGGATTTGGACGGGATGGCGGATGGGAATGACGGTTTTCAGGGCGAGGCGGATTATGTGGTGAGGGACACGGGGAATCCTCCGGCGAAGATTGGGGCGAAGGATGCGGACATTCTCTGGGTTTACGACATGATGGATGACCTGGGGGTTTTTCCGCACAACGCATCGAACAGTTCACCGCTGATTGTGGGTGATTTGGTTTATGTGTGCACTTCCAACGGGCAGGATTGGACGCATGTGAATGTGCCGTCGCCGTTGTCTCCCAGTTTCATTGCATTGGACAAGCGCACTGGAGAGTTTGCGGGTGAGGATGATGCGGGGATTGGTCCTCGCATTTATCATGGTCAGTGGAGTTCGGCATCGGCCGGGGTGGTGAATGGCAAGCCGCAGGTCTTCTTTGGTGGTGGGGACGGGTGGCTGTATGCATTTGAGTCGAATCCGGAGGCGGACGATGAGACTTCGTGGCTGAAGACCCTATGGAAGTATGATGGCAATCCTCCGGAATATAAGGAGAAGGACGGCAAGCCGATCAAGTATCCTGCGGCGGAGGGTCCGAGTGAGATCAACGCGACTCCGGTATTCTATAAGAACCGGGTGTATGTGGCGATTGGGCAGGATCCCGAGCATGGGGAGGGAGTGGGACGTTTGGTTTGTGTGGATGCGACGCAGAAGGGGGACGTGACGCAGACGGCGACGATCTGGGACTACAAGGGAATTCACCGGAGCATTTCCACGGTGTCGATCGATCCGGAGACGGGGTTGTTGTTTGTGGGTGATTTTTCGGGGTTTGTGCATTGTTTGGATGCTGAGACGGGGGAGTTGTATTGGACGCACGACATGAAGGCGCACATGTGGGGGTCGACCCTTGTGGCGGACGGGAAGGTGTATGTTGGGGATGAGGATGGGGACTTTGTGGTCCTGGCGGCGGCGAAGGAGAAGAAGGTTTTGAGTGAGGCCTACTTGAATGCGCCGGTCTATGGCACGCCGGTGGTGGCGAATGGCGTGGTGTATTTGCAGTCCAACACGCATTTGTATGCCTTTTACGACACTGAGCGGGCCAAGTTGGGCAGTGACAAAGCTGGCCAGTAGGTGGGACTTGCATTTAGAGAGTTCGAGAGTAGTTAGGATGAGCTATGAGTATACCTTCGGTTGCTGAGTCGGATTGTTTGCAGGCACGTGAGCGGTTGGATGCACATGTGCGGGAGATTATCGGGTGGCATTTTAGTCCGGAGACGGGGTGTCCCTTCTGGTTGGGTTGGGCGGCGAAGGCGGGGTGGGATCCGCGTGAGGAGGTGAAGAGCTTTGATGATTTGCTGGGGCGGTTTCCACATTTTCAGGACGAGTGGTTGCGGGACCAGCAACCGGAGGTGTGGGTGCCGGCGGCGTTCAAGGGGAAGCCCTACAACATTTTTGAGACGGGGGGGACGACGGGGATGCCGAAGCAGCGGATTGGCTGGAGTGATTACAAGGTCGACTACGAGGAGTTTTCGGGGAAGGTATCCGACGAGCATTTCCCGAGGGGTGTGGCTTGGATGATGGTGGGGCCGACGGGGCCGCGTCGTTTGCGGTTGGCGATTGAGCATCTGGCGAACTTCCGTGGTAGTCCCTGTTACTTTGTGGATTTGGATCCGCGCTGGGTGAAGAAGGTGATTGCGCAGAAGCAGTTTGATCAGGCGCGGGCTTACATGGAGCACGTGGTGGATCAGGCGGTGACGCTGTTACGGCACCGGAAGATTTCGGGTTTATTCACGACGCCGAAGCTACTGGAGGCGATTGCTGAGAAGGTGGACTTGTATGATGCGGGGATTCGGGGGGTGTTTTGTGGGGGGACGACCATGGCGCCGCAGTATGTGCGTTATATCGTCGAGGAGGTCTTGGAGGGTCGGATTGGCTTTTATCCAACGTATGGCAACACCTTGATGGGGTTGGCGGCGAGCGTGCCGTTAGTTCCGGAGGATCAGTTTTCGATTACGTATTATGCGCCGCAGCCGAGGGCGGTTTTGCGGGTGGTGGATCCGGAGCAGACGGACAAGCTGGTGGAGTATCAGGGGTGGGGTCGGGTGGAGTTGACGACGTTGACCAAGGAATTTTTCATGCCGCGATTCTTGGAGCGGGATGAGGCGATTCGGCGTCCGGCTCGCGGGCCTTATGCGTGGGATGGGGTGGCTGAGGTGCGTCCATTTGGGGCGATGACCAAGCAAATTGTCGAGGGGGTCTATTGATCCGGCTGTAAATTCGGGGTCGACGGATGGCGTTGGAGGGAGTTGGTTGGGGGTATGAGCGAGGAAAGAGTTGAGGCGGGTGATGGGGTTGAGGAGCCGGTGCGACCGGTGAGGATGGAGCCTGATCCGATGCATCCCCGGGCGGCGCCGGTGCATCCGTTGTCGGCCTTGCTACTGGTGACCGTTGACAATCTCTGGACCTTTGCTGACTGGGCGGTGATGGGGTGGTGGTTGACGGTGCCGTTGTGTTTTTTGACCGTTTTTCTGCCTTCGGTGGTGATACAGCGCCATTTGAAGCGGGATCGTTGGGGGCGTGCGGTTGTGCTGGCCACGTTACTGGGTGGTTTGGCGGCAGTGCCGACGCCGATTTTTGGGACTCCGGTGGGGCTGGCTTTGCTGGCTTGGACCGGGGTTGACCGTTTGTTGGGACGTCCGATTAAGCCTAGTAAACCATAGACATGTCAGAGCCACATATACCTGCCCTGCGATTGGGGCGTTCTTATTCGAGTTTGGATCGCGTTGAGGTGAAGGATCATCGGTCGGGGGAGGTGAAAGCTTCCGTATCGATCGTGAATGCGGGGATGATCCGCAAGGATCTGCGGAAGATTGAATCTGCGCGTGCGGCGTTGAAGCGGTTTAGCGTGGCGGAGCTGGTGGCATTGACGGCGAAGGCGGGGGAGCATTTTTTGAGCGGGACGTTGCCTTTGGGGGATGGGGGGCACACTCAGAGTGCGCAGGAGTATGTGGAGACGTTATCGCGGACGAGTGGTTTGCCGTGGGTGATGGTGCGGAAGAACATGGAGAAGATCCACTATGCGTTGACGCACATGGATACCGTGTTGACAGGGCTGACGCGGGGTTTGGATTTGGGGATTATTGATCGCGGGTATGGCGAGCAATTTGGGACGCGGATTAGTCTTTATCCGACGACGCAGGCTTTGGGTTTGGTGATGCCGAGCAATTCTCCGGCGGTGAATTCATTGTGGTTGCCGTCGATTGCGTTGAAGACGCCGGTGATTATCAAGCCGGGGCGGGAGGAGCCGTGGACGCCGTATCGGTTGATTCAGGCCTTTTTGGCGGCGGGTGTGCCGGAGGAGGCGTTTGGTTTCTATCCGACTGATCATGAGGGTGCGGGGGAGATATTGCGATCGTGTGGTCGGGCTTTGATTTTTGGTGATCGGAACACGACTGAACAATATGCGAACAACCCGGCGGTGCAGGTTCATGGTCCGGGTTTCAGCAAGATCCTACTGGGTGAGGATGAGGCGGAGCGGTGGGAGGACTACATTGACCTGATGGTGGCGAGCATTTCCGAGAATGGGGGGCGTTCCTGTATCAATGCGAGTGCGGTGGTGGTTCCGAAGTATGGAGCGGAGATTGCGGACGCATTGGCCAAGCGTTTGGGGCCGATTGTTCCGACGAGTCCGGAGGACGAGGGAGCGCGTTTGAGTGGTTTTGCGAATCCGAAGATGGCGGAGTATATCGATGGTGCGATTGAGCAGGATTTGAAGGTGGCTGGTGCGGAGGATTGCACGGCGAAGTATCGGGATGGGTCGCGCAAGGTGGAGTTTGGCGGTGGCGTATACCTTCGTCCGACGGTGGTGCGCTGTGATTCCTTTGAGCATCCTTTGGCGAACCGGGAGTTCTTGTGTCCGTATGCCAGTGTGGTGGAGGTGCCGCAAGCGGAGATGCTGTCGAAGATTGGGCCGAGCCTGGTGGTGACGGCGATTACGAAGGATCCCGGGTTTACGGAGGCTTTGTTGGACAGCGGGTTGATTGAGCGGCTGAATTTGGGGCCGATTCCGACGATGAAGATTTCGTGGGATCAGCCGCATGAGGGGAACATGTTTGAGTTC
>JBMTVN010000283.1:0-5541 GCA_049451415.1 Limisphaerales bacterium
GGCGAAGGGCAATCGCGGGGCGAAAGTGGCGCGGAAAGTTCTGGCGAAACTTGATGCGTCCTTGAGCGCCTGCCAGCTGGGTATCACCCTGGCTAGTCTGGGGTTGGGATGGGTTGGCGAGCCGGTGTTTGCCGCACTGCTGACGCCTGTGCTGGACCTGGTGAAGCTGGAGTCCGAAACCTGGCGTCATTCCATCTCCTTTTTTGTTGGCTTCTCGGTGCTGACCTTCCTCCACATTACCGCGGGCGAGCAGGCTCCCAAGTGGCTGGCCATCCAGAAGCCCCTGCCGACGAGCCTCTGGGTGGCGCGTCCGCTGGCGTGGTTCCATGGTATCTCGTGGCCTTTCATCTGGGTGTTGAACCGTGCATCGCTGCAGTTGTTGCGATGGTTGGGGCTGAATCCTGCTTCGGAGGGGGAGCATAGTCATTCCGAGGAGGAGTTGCGGCTGCTGTTTACCACGGCGCAGGCGCGTTCGGGTGGTTCCACCTTGGGGCGGGACGTGGTGTTGAACGCACTCGATCTTGGGCGGCGCGAGGTACGTGAAGTGATGCGTCCCCGGCATGAGATGGCGGTATTGGATACGACGTCAACGATTCAGGAGTGTTTGGAGTTGGCTGAGCACACCCGCTTCTCGCGTTTCCCGGTTTGTGAGGAGGGTGATTTGGACCGGACGCAGGGCGTGGTTCACGTGAAGGATCTTTTTTCGGCCCGGCACAAAGTGAAGGTGGCGGCGGATCTTAAGCCCTATATGAGGAAGATCATCTATGTTCCGCCGACAGCCCGGTTGGAAACGGTTTTGCAGTCCTTCCTCGAGCAGAAGCTCCATTTGGGCGTGGTGGTTGATGAGTATGGTGGTACTACGGGCATGATCACTCTGGAGAACATCCTGGAGGAGCTGGTGGGGCAGATTCAGGACGAGTTTGATCAGGAGAAGCCCCGGGTGGTGCAGTTGGATGACATCCATTGGGATTTGGACGGCGGCTTGCCTTTGCACGAGCTGGGTGAGTTGGTGGGGGAGACACTGGAGGATGAGCTTGTGGCGACTACCGGTGGCTGGATAACCCAGCTGCTGGGTGGTTTTCCTAAGCGTGGCGACAAGGTGCGTCGTGAGGGATACGAGCTGCGCGTGGAATCGATGGAAGGGATGCGAGTGGCACGGGTGCGGTTGACGCGGGATAAAAAACAACCGCCGGAGGGAACCTCCGGCGGTGAAACTCAGGCCTGACCGAGTGATGTCGGTCGGGTGGGTTACATGTGGTCGATGATGTTCGTGCCGAACTCGGAGCATTTGATCTGCGTGGCACCTTCCATGAGGCGGGCGAAATCGTAGGTGACCTTGCGTGATCCGATGGCACCGTTGAGGCCCTTGATGATGAGATCTGCGGCTTCGGTCCAGCCGAGGTGGCGCAGCATCATCTCGCCGGAGAGGATGACTGACCCCGGGTTGACCATGTCCTTGTCCGCATATTTCGGGGCGGTGCCATGGGTGGCCTCGAAGATGGCGTGTCCCGTGACATAGTTGATGTTGCCTCCGGGGGCGATCCCGATTCCGCCGACCTGAGCGGCGAGTGCATCACTGAGGTAGTCGCCGTTGAGGTTGAGGGTGGCGATGACGTCGAAGTCTTTGGGGCGGGTGAGCACCTGCTGGAGGGTGATATCCGCGATGGCGTCCTTGATGAGGACGGCCCCGGCTTTGAGGGCTGCGTCCTGCTCTGCGTTGGCGGCTTCTTCGCCCTGGGCCTTTTTGGTGCGCTCCCATTGGCCCCAGGTGTAGACCTTGTCCCCGAAGACCTTCTCTGCCATGGCATAACCCCAATCACGGAAGGCACCTTCCGTGAACTTCATGATGTTGCCTTTATGGACGAGCGTGACGCTGCGGCGGTTGTTCCGGATGGCGTAGTTGATGGCGCTCTGGATGAGGCGCACGCTGCCGGATCGGCTGACGGGCTTGAGGCCGATGCCGACGCAGACGTCATCCGGTTGGTCGGTTTGACCGGCCTGGGTCCAGAAGTCGCGGGATTTTTCGGCGGTACCAAAGCGGACCTTGTCGAACTGTTTGGGGAATTCCTGGGCGAGGAAGTCGAGGATCTTTTGGGCCTCGGGGGTTCCGCCGGCGTATTCGATGCCTGCGTAGATGTCCTCGGTATTTTCGCGGAAGATGACCATGTCGACGGCCTCGGGGTGTTTCACCGGGCTGGGCACGCCCGAGAAGTATTGCACCGGGCGGAGGCAGACATAGAGGTCGAGGATTTGACGGAGGGCCACATTGAGAGAGCGTATGCCTCCGCCCACCGGGGTGGTGAGCGGGCCCTTGATGCCGACGAGGTAGTCACGGAAGGCCTGGACCGTTTCATCGGGCAACCAGTTATTGAATCGGTTGAAGGATTCCTCACCGGCAAAGACCTCGAACCAGGAGATTTTCTTTTTGCCGCCGTAGGCTTTTTCAACTGCGGCGTCGAACACGCGCTGGCTGGCGGCCCAGATATCACGGCCGGTACCGTCGCCCCGGATGAAGGGGATAATGGGCTGATCGGGAACCTGAAGGGTTCCATTGGAGATGGAGATCTTGTCTCCAGCAGGGGGAGTCAGGGTCGTATTGCTCATGGTTTCGATAGTGCAGGTTGTCTATTGCAGCCTGAAAGGGGGTTTTGGGGATCAGCTGGCTACAGCGCGGGGTTTGGCCGCGATGTTGGACTCGGAGGAGGCGAGAGTTTTGACGATGCGCTCTTCGATTTGCTCCGGCGCGAGTCCGTGGCGGCGCCGGAGTTCATCCACCGTAGTGGCGTGTTCGATGAAGGCATCCGGCCAGCCCACCCGAATCATCGGGGTGTGGATGCCCTTTTCCTGGAAGTGCTCGATGACGGCGCTGCCGTAGCCGCCGGTGATGACGTGATCTTCCATGGTGACTATCAGGTCAGCAGCCTGGGCGAAGAGCTCGTGCATTGCACCGTCGATGGGTTTGGTGAAACGCGGGTTGATGACGGCCACATTGAGGTCGTGGTCCTTGTTGAGCTTCTCGGCAAGGGCGGTTGCCACGGAATGGAAATTGCCCAGTCCGAAGAGGGCGACCTTGGGTCGTTCATCGGAGGAGAAGTGGCGGGTGACCTCGCCTTTGCCGACCTCCAGCAACTTGGGGATATCCTTGATGGGGACACCCTCTGCCGGGCCGCGGGGGTAGCGGATGCAGCAGGGGATTTTCTGGTGGGTGGAGGTGAACATCATGTCCACCAGTTCATCCTCATCCTTCGGCGCCATGGCGATGAGGTTGGGGACGCACCGCAGGTAGGCGATGTCGAAAAGGCCGTGATGGGTGGGGCCATCGCTACAGGAGAGACCGGCCCGGTCCATACAGAAAATCACTGGCAGCTCCTGCAGGGCGGCATCGTGGACGATGCAGTCGTAGGCACGCTGGAGGAAGGTGGAGTAGATGGCGCAGACGGGGCGGAAGCCCATCGTGGCCATGCCACAGGCGAAGAGGACGGCATGTTCTTCGGCGATGCCGACGTCGTAGTAGCGGTCGGGCATTTCGGCTTCCAGCTTTTTGAGGCCGGTGCCGCTGGGCATGGCCGCGGTGATGCCGACGACGGAGGAGTCCTTCTTGCAGATCCGGACCATGGCTTGGCCGAAGACGTCCTGCCAATTGGGTGGGGTGCCGGGTTTGGCGGGAGCGGAGGCGCCGGTTTGGATATCGTAGGGACCTGTGCCGTGGAATTTCTCGGGTTGGGCCAGGGCGGCCTCGAAGCCCTTGCCCTTTTTGGTCAGCACATGAAGCACCACGGGCTGTGTGCACTTCCGGGCGTATTCGAGCACTCCGAGCAGAGAAGCGATATCATGTCCGTCGATGGGTCCGATATAGCGGAGTCCCATTTCCTCGAAGATGAGGCTGCTGCCGAAGCCGCCACGCCCGTCCCCGGCGATCACCTGTTCGGCGGGTTTGAGGCTGAACTCGCTGACGGCTCCCTTGATGCTCTCTTCGGCTTTATGCGCCAGCTTCAGGGCGAGGTCACCTTTGGGGAGGCGACGAACGAGGCTGGCGAAGTCCTGTTGCAGCTGGTTATAGCGCGGATGGGTGATCAGGCGGTTCAGGTAATTGGAGATGGCGCCGACGTTTTTGGCGATGCTCCACTCGTTGTCGTTGAGGATGCCGATAAAGCGTTTGGTGGTATGGCTGATGTTGTTGAGGGCTTCGAAGGAGATGCCGTTGGTGAGGGCGGCATCGCCGAAGACGCAGACGACATTTTCATCGGTGCCGCGCTGGTCGCGTGCGGCGGCCATACCGAGGGCGGCAGAGAGGGCGGTTCCGGCGTGGCCCGCCCCGTAGCAGTCGTGTTCGCTCTCGGCACGGTTGGCGAAGCCGGAGAGGCCGTCCGTTGTGCGGATGGTATTGAAGCGGCTCTTGCGTCCCGTGAGGAGTTTATGGACGTAGACCTGGTGGCTGACGTCCCATACGAACTTGTCCTTGGGGGTGTCGAACACCGTATGGAGTGCGATGGTCAGCTCGACGACCCCGAGGTTGGGGCCGACGTGACCGCCTGTGCGCGACAGTCCGGTGATGAGTTCGGTGCGGATTTCTTCGGCCAACTTGTGAAGTTGGTCCAGCGTCAGTTTTTTGACGTGGGCCGGGCTGTCTACCATATCAAGAAAGCGGTTCATAAACACAATGAGTCCGGCCCTGGGGGCCATGGGCTAACGGTCCGGCGGCATTGAAGCCGAGCCGGTGCCGCGTGCCGAATACTAAGGATTTTCGTCCACCGACGTGTCAAATGGTTTTAACTCTGGTTCACCTTCCAGATTTCGTTCCAGTTTTTGGATTCGAAGCTCGGCTTCGGCGAGTTTGGATTGGCAAACCTCGGCCAGCCGGGAGCCTTCTTCGAAGCGCTTGAGCAGTGCTTCCAAGGGCAGGTCTCCGGATTCCATTTCCTCCACGAGCGACTCGAGCTTGTTGAGGGCATCCTCATAGCTCATGTCGCTGGATTTGCTGGCGGCTTCAGGGCCGGTCTTGGACGTCTTAGGCACGAGGCGGACAAAATAGGGCATGTCATGCGAGTCGTCCAGCTATCAACCGCGGCACGGCTCGATTGTTTACGGGTCTTTTGGAGTGGGTTTTCGGGTTCGGGCGGGCTGGAGCTGACTGCGTGTTCATGGTTGGAGCAGCGTTTTCTGGAAAATACGGGAAACCGGAAACCCTCAGGGGGTTGAAACCGAGCCGTTGGGGGGCTTGCGGCAGATGGGGGGGGATGGGATGATGGGTGGGCCATGTTTTCCCGGTATTCAGCAATCGTGTTGTGTTGTTTTGGGGTTGTTGCTCTGGCTTTTTTTGGTTCATGGGTGGTTTTGGCGGAGACCAGGCCAATTTGGCTTGAGGCGGAGCTATTTGAGGAGACCGGGGGATGGAAGCTGGATACGCAGTTTATTCCGGTGATGGGGTCGCCTTTTCTATTGGCGCACGGCTTGGGGCGGCCGGTGGAGCCGGCGGTGACAACCGTCAAGGTGGTGGAGGACGGGGCCTATCGTGTTTGGGTTCGGACGCGGGATTGGGCG
>JBMTVN010000284.1:0-5499 GCA_049451415.1 Limisphaerales bacterium
CCCCGCTGCCTGCCCCGCCATCCCCACCATCTGCTCAATGGAAATGTTCGCCGCCACAATCGATACTCCAATCAACGGCCATGCCAACCCCCGCCCCGCCAGAAAATAGTCCGCACTGTCATCCCGATGCCCACGTAAATGCCGGCTCTTCCATAAACTCACCCCCATCACCAACACGAAAAAACCAACAAAACCCCAAAGATCAAATGCTTGAAATGCCATAAGCCGGACGGAAGGATTATCCGGCACCAGCGGAGTTCATACGCAACCATCAGAACCTCAAACATTCAGAAGCCAGCCTAGCTTTCAACGACTACCCGCTCCCCCAAATACCAGCCCCCCATGCCACAACTCAGAACCGCCATCGCACTGCTCTCCCTGCTCACCCTCTTCACGGCCTCCCTCGCCCAACCCAATCCCCCCCCACCCCCAACCACAACATCCCAACCACTCGACTCTCTCCTCCGCCTGATCGCCGAACGTCTCGATATCGCCACAGCCGTGGCCAAATCCAAATGGAACTCCAAACGCCCCATCGAAGACCTCCAGCGCGAAGCTCAGCTCCTCCAATCCATCCAAAATCAAGCCCCTCAGTACAGCCTCCACCCCACTCTGGCCGCCGCATTCTTCTCCGCCCAAATCAACGCCAGTAAAACCGTCCAAAAGGAACTCCACACCCGGTGGACCACCGAAAACCACCCCCCAGTGGAAAATCCTCCCAGCCTTCAGTAATATATCCGCACCAAACTGTATCCACTCACCCCCGCACTCCTCGAGGCCCTCGCCTCATCCCTCCCCATCCTGCAAACCCAAAACGGACGATCCCGCCTCTACCAACGTGCCAAGTCACTACTGCCCCCGGGCCGCTACCCGACAATAGCCCTCCGCCAGGCCCTCCAACCACTGGTCCAGCAAGCCGCTCACGCTCCAGTCTCTCAGGAATCCCGGTAATCCCCGAAACCACTGATAATCAAGCCACGCTTCATGCCGCGCGAAATCCCCCTGACTACCGCCCAATTTAACCCCAAAAAAAAACTGCCCCATCGCTGCCCCATTCGCCTAATCTCCGCCTCGCCACATGAAAATACCCTTCCCCCAACTCCCTGCTCTCTCTCTTGCCCTCGCCATCCAAATAGTCGGCCATACCAACGCGGCAGACATCACGCTCTCAATGGAAACGTTCAAAACCGCCATCGTCGATGTCGCAACCCCCGAAGCCACCAACCTGGCCCCGCCCGTCGCCTTCATGCTGCCCGGCCATAACCAAAGCATCAGCTACATCGCCTTCGACCTCAGCGCCGTCCCCACCGGATCCACCATCAAGGAAGCCACGGTCAATGTCTTCGATGCGGAACCCCAATGGCAGGACGTGAACGAGCTCGCCCTCCTCAATATCCCCAACGACTGGGAACCCGAATCGCTCTCCTTCAACTCCGCGATGGCCGCCTACGGCGCAGCCATCATCGCCGATACCTCGGTAGGATACGATATCAGCGCCTTCAACCCGGATGCGCTCATCTGGCTCGGCACCGCCACCATGGATAATCTCGACGCCCCCGGCGAAGCCACCATCGGCTCCACCCGCGCTTTCCAAAGTCACCCCCCCTACACCGATTCACAATTCGTCGATTTCCTCAATGCCACCCTTACAAACAATACCCCCCCAGTCTTCACGGTAGCCATGCGCGGCCAGTCCCCCTACGACAATTACATCATCGGTAAAGATTATCCCGACGGCGAAAACGGCCCCACTCTGACCCTCGTCGCCGAACTCCCCACGGAAGGGGGAAAGATCACCACATACGACTTTAACGACGGAACCCTCCAGGGATGGTCTCAGATCATGACCTCAACCACCATCGGAGGCCCCAACGAACTCGGCATCATCAATGACACCGACCCGCCCGTCGGCGACTCGCTGCCTCCACTCCCCATGAGTCCCCCGGGCTTCGTCGCCCCCGTGCCTTTCGAAGCCGCAGACGGAACCAACACCCGCGACCAAGCCCACCAAACCCTCCTGCTCCGCTCACCCGAATTCACCATCACCCCCCAGGGCCAGATCAGCTTCGCACTCATCGGCGGTTCACACCCCGCGCTCAATCTCATGGAAGTCAATACCAACGGACTGCCCGCGGATTCCTCCCCCACCGGAGCCATCGGAGTCGCCCTGCGCCGCGTCAGCGATAACCAATACCTCCTCTTCCGCTCCCGCATTAGCGACGGCAGCCAGTTCTGGGAAAATATCACCATCGGCGGTGATACCCTCAATGGCCTCGTTGACCCACAGGAAACCTACACGCTCGATTTCATCGATTCTTACAACGGTGGCTGGGGTTGGGCCGGACTCGACGATGTGATCATCATCGAACAACGCATCATCAATGCCAGCAGGCTTCAGGTGGAACGCAACGCCAACAATATCACCGTCATCTTCGAGGGCACCCTCCAAACCGCCCCAACCCCCGAAGGCCCCTGGGCCAACTCCCGCGCCACCAGCCCCTACACAACCACCACAACCCGCTCCTCCTACTTCATGCGCGCCGTCACCCAGTAAACCAAAAGCCCGACACCAAAGGTCGGAACCCATCTCCCATCCACGATATCCAGCGCCATGCCCCATGGCGCTTACTTCTCCCTCGACCAATCCATGGAACGGGTACAACTTGCACCCCGTGCCAGATCGGTCCCAAGATTATCACGCTCCCCAGGTCATGAGCTGCCCAACCGCAGCGTAGCTCACCCCCCCCACTCGGTCCTCGATGCCCTCCCCCGCCCCATCCCTCCCTAACCCGGCCTACAGCGTCAGAAACCTCACCAAGGTCTACGGCATGGGCGAAGCCCAAGTGCACGCCCTCGCTGGTGTCGACCTCGACCTCTACCCCGGTGAATTGGTCGTCCTGCTCGGCCCCTCCGGCAGCGGCAAAACCACCCTGCTCAATAATCTCGGCGGACTCGACCTCCCCACCTCCGGCCAGCTCTCCTACGGCCCCACAGATCTCTCCCACGCAGATGAAGACACACTCACCCGCTTCCGACGCGATACGGTCGGCTTCGTCTTCCAGTTCTACAACCTCATCCCCAGTCTCACCGCCCGCGAAAACGTCAGCCTCATCACCGAAATCGCCAATAACCCCCTGGCCCCCGAAGACGCCCTCGAAATGGTCAACCTCGGCGCCCGGCTCAACCACTTCCCCGCCCAACTCTCCGGCGGTGAACAACAACGCGTCGCCATAGCCCGCGCCATCGCCAAACGCCCCGAAGTCCTCCTCTGCGATGAACCCACCGGCGCCCTCGACGTCCGAACCGGTATCGTCGTCCTCGAGGCCATCCAACGCGTCAACCGTGAACTCGGCACTCTCACGGTAATCATTACCCACAACGCGATCATGGCCGATATGGCCGACCGCGTAATCCACTTCTCCGATGGACGGGTCCAAAGCCTCCACTCCAATCCTACCCCCGCCCCCGCCAGCAGCCTCAACTGGTAGCCATGGACCCCCTCAACCGTAAACTCTGGCGCGACCTCCGACGCATCAAAGGCCAAGCCATCGCCGTCGCCCTCGTCATGGGCTGCGGCCTCGCCATGATGATCATGGCCCGCAGCCTCATCCATTCCCTCGAAACCACCCGCCAAGCCTACTACAACTCCAACCGCTTCGCCCAAGTCTTTACCCACCTCAAACGCGCACCCAACTCCATCGCCTCCCGTATCTCCACCATCCCAGGCGTCGCCACCGTCCAAACCAGTATCTCCGTCCAGGTCACCCTCGATATCCCCGACCTCGATGAACCCGCCAGCGGCATGGTCCGCTCCCTCCCGGACCTCGATACCCCCACCCTCAACCGCCTCTACCTCCGGGCCGGCCAATGGCTCACCCCAGGCCAACCCGGACAAATCCTCGTCGGCGAAGCCTTCGCCGACGCCAACCAGCTCCGCCCCGGCGACTCCATCGCCATGCTCCTCAATGGACGTCGACAGGTCTTTGCTATCGCCGGCATCGTCCTATCCCCCGAGTTCATCTTCGAGTCCCGCCCCGGCGCCGCCCTGCCCGATAACCGCACCTACGGCGTCTTCTGGATGCCCTACCGCGAACTCGCCTACGCCTTCAACCTCTACGGCGCCTTCAACTATGTCTCACTCACGCTCGCACCCGACAGCTCGGAACGGAGAGTTATCGCCGAACTCGACCAACTCCTCACCCCCTACGGCGGCCGCGGCGCCTACGGCCGTAAAGACCACCCCTCCCATATCCGCGTCTCCGACGAAATCCAGGTCCTCTCAACCCTCGCCATCGGCTTCCCCGTGGTCTTCCTCAGTGTGGCCGCCTTCATGACCAACGCCGTCCTCTCCCGACTCCTCGCCCTGCAACGGGAACAAATCGCCATCCTCAAGGCCTTCGGCTACACCAACCGCCACATCGTCAGCCACTACCTCAAGTTCGCCCTCGCCATGGTCGCCGCCGGCACGCTCTTCGGCACCATCGGCGGCATCTTCCTCGGCCACCAACTCGTCAATCTCTACCACCGCTTCTTCCGGTTCCCCGAACTCCACTTCATGCTCGACCAAACCGCCCTCCCCCTCGCCCTCCTCGCCTGCACCGGCGCCGCCACCATCGGCGTCTTCAGCGCCGTCCGCCGCGCCGCTCAACTCCCCCCGGCCGAAGCCATGCGACCCGAACCCCCAGCCAATTACCGCCCCGCCTTCGTCGAACGCACCGGCATCGCTCACCTCCTCTCCAATACCTTCCGCATCGCCGTCAGAAACCTCGAACGTAAACCCGTCCAAGCCCTCTTCACAGTCGCCGGACTCGCCCTCGCCACCGGAATCCTCATCGTCCCCAATAGCTTCCGAGATGCCGTCGACGAAGTCCTCGACTTCCAATGGGACGTCGTCCAACGCCAGGACCTCAGCATCGGCCTCGTGGAACCCGGTTCCTCACGCATCCAATACGAACTCCGCCAACTCCCCGGCGTCGTCTCCGTCGAACCCTCCCGACAAGCCTTCGTCCGTATCCGATCCGGCCACCTTAACCGACAACTCGGCATCCAGGGCCTGCCCCCCAACACACTCCATAGCCGCGTCATCAATGCCCAATACCACGAAATCCCCCTCCCCCCCCAAGGCATCGTCGTCTCCGCCAAGCTCGCCCAGGTCCTCAACGCAAAAATCGGCGATGAACTCACAGTCGAGTTCCTCGAGGGCCGACGCCTCACCCGCACAGTCCCCCTCGTCGGCCTGGCCGAAGACTTCGCCGGCATGGCCGCCTACATGGACCTCTACGCCCTGAACCGACTCCTCGGTGATGGCGATGTCATCACGGGCGCCACCTTCACCATCGACTCCGCCCAGCGCAAGGAGTTCCTCCGCGCACTCAAGGATATCCCCCGCATCAGCTGGGTCGCCATCAAGGACTCCCTCCGCGCCAACTTCCGCCAAACCACCGCCGCAAGCATCGGCCTCATCCAAAAAATCTACATGGCCTTCGCCACGGTCGTGGG
>JBMTVN010000285.1:0-5418 GCA_049451415.1 Limisphaerales bacterium
ATCAGCGAATACATGCAATCGGAACGCGTGCAGGTGTTCGGGGAGGGACATCGCCTGGAGCGGGTTATTGGTCGGGCTGGACGGGCGCCGGGGGAATTCAACCGGGTGGAAGGGGTTGCGGTGGATGGGTTGGGAAACCTTTACACTGCGGACTCCTGCAATCACCGGGTTCAGGTTTTTGGAGTGGATGGACAGCTATTGCGGACGATCGGACGTCCGGGATCCGGGCCGGGGGAGCTGAGTTATCCCTATGATGTGAAAGTGGATGCTGGGGGCAGGCTGTTTGTGTGTGAATTTGGTAATAGCCGCATCCAGGTCTTTGATACAGGAGGGACATTCATTGAGACCATCGGAGGGCCGGGGATTCGGCCCGGGGAATTCAACAACCCCTGGTCGATCGCCTTGGACTCTCAGGGCAACCTGTATGTGGCAGACGCCTTGAACCATCGAGTCCAGAAGCTAACGCGCAGGCGATCGCCCGGTTCCGGTCTGCAAGAGAAGGTTTCGGCCGCCAACTAAGCACTGAGCCATGCCTGTTCATTTTACCCATCCAGTCGCGCTTCTTCTGCTGCTGCCGGCAGTGAGTTGGGTGCTATGGCTGGCCTGGCGATCCGATGTTCACATTGCCCCTTGGCGGCGTTGGCTTTCCGGTGTGGTTCGGCTGCTGATGGTGTTGCTGCTGGTGCTGGCGCTGGCGGGCCTGCAATGGCTGAAACCGCAGGAGGGGATGAACGTGTTTTTTCTGCTGGATCGCTCTGACAGCGTGCCTGCCGCGCAACAGGAGACAGCAAGGGCATTGGCGGCTCAGCTGGCCACGCTCAAGAAGAAGGAAGACAAGCTCGGTATTCTGATCTTCGGCAGTGAGGCCAGCATCGAATCATCACCGCTATCCGTTGTGGACAAGGAGGCCGGCAAGATCTTCGCCGTGGTCGACGGGCAGAGGACGGACATTTCTTCGGCGATTCGCCTGGGGACGGCGGCTTTTCCTGAGACGGGCCAGAAGCGTCTGGTGATCCTCTCTGACGGCAGCGAGAACCTGGGCGATGCAGTGGCTGCGGCAGTGCAGGCCCAAACCATGGATGTCTCGATTGATGCGGTTGTGCTGGGGGGTGAGCGGGGTGGGGATATTTCGATCCAGAAGGTGGGCCTGCCGGCAACGCTCAAGGAGGGGCAGGCCTTTGATGTGAAGATCTTTGCCAGCAGCGATACGGAGCAGGATGCGACGGTGCAGTTGTTTTTGAACGACCAGTTGCTGGGGCAGCAGCGGGTACGCCTGGATGCGGGCAAGAATCTGTTTACCTTTCCACAGATATTGGAGCAGCCCGGATTCTACGCCTACGACGTGCGGATTGAGGGGCGGGCGGATTCGGTTCCCCAGAACAACCGGGCGGTGAATTTTTCCACCGTGCAGGGAAACCCCAGGGTGTTGATTGTCTCGGCGGATCCATCGCGCGATGCGGTTTTGCGGTCAGCGCTGGACACCTCGCGTCTGGAGGTTGCGATGGTCGATATCAGCCGTTTTCCCGGCACGCTCGCCGAGATGCAGTCGTATGACTGCATCGTGCTGAGCAACGTGGCCGCAGGGGATTTGGGCGATACTTTGTTGCGGTTACTAGAGAGTGCGGTACGGGATTTTGGTGTGGGTTTGGTTTGTATTGGAGGTGACCAATCCTTTGCTGCGGGCGGATACCGTGGCACTCCTTTGGACCGGATGCTGCCGGTGGACATGGAGTTGAGCAGCAAGAAGGTGCTACCTCCGGGGGCGGTCGCGTTGATCATGCACGGGATGGAGTTTAACAATGGGAATCAGGTGGCACGTGACTGCGCGATTGGTGTGCTCGAAGCGCTGGGGCCACAGGATGAAATGGGAGTGCTGCTATGGGATGGCACGGAGCGGTGGCTGTTTGATCTGCGGCCAGTGGGTGACAAGGTGCAGTTGCGTCGTACGATTCAGGGGATGAACCAGGGGGATCTTCCTTCCTTTGAAGGTTTGATGAAGATGGCTTACGCCGGGCTCAAGAAATCCAAGGCAAGCTTGAAACATGTGATTGTATTCAGCGATGGGGATCCGGGTCCCCCTGCGAGCGAGTTGATGGCATCCATGATTGGGGACCGGATCACGGTCAGCACAGTGTTGATTTCGGGGCATGCGGCCCCCGACATCATGATTCAGATTGCCGAGCAGGGGCGGGGGAGGTTCTACAACGTGACTTCACCTGCTGATCTCCCGCAGATTTTCATCAAGGAAGCGGCGGTGGTGTTGAAGTCGGCGATTCATGAGGAGCCGTTTCGCCCGCAAGCGGTTGTGCCGAGTGAACTGACGCGAGGCATGGGGGGATATCCGCTGCTGCAGGGTTATGTGGCGACGACGATGAAGCCCCGGGCGGAGACGCCCTTGTTTACCGAGAAAGGTGATCCACTGCTGGCGCATTGGCAATATGGGTTGGGTCGATCCGTTGCGTTCACTTCGGACGCCCAGGCCCGGTGGGCGTCCGATTGGTTGAGTTGGGAGCAATACCGCCAGTTCTGGTCGCAGGTGGTGAACTGGAGCCTGCGCAAGCTGGAGAATGCCGAGCTGGACGCCGAGGTAAGCGTAGAGGATGGGGACGGTGTCCTGTCTGTGGAGGCTTTGGATGCCCAGGGTGAGTTCCGGAACTTCCTCGATTTGCAGGCTACGGTCGTGAGTCCATCGGGTGAGCGCGAGCAGGTGGCGCTCCGCCAGTCTGGTCCGGGACGATACGAGGCCCGGTTTCCGACCCGCGAGGTTGGTGCCTATCTCGTCAACCTGGCGGAGTTGCGTGAAGGGAGGCCAACGGGGTCGATGGTGGTGGGTGCCAGTGTCAATTATTCGCCGGAGTTCGCGGCGGAGAGTTCCTCCGGGCAGGGAGTTCTGCGGCGACTGACGCAGCTTTCGGGTGGCCAGATGATCGACCCGACTACCCTGCTGCCCAACCCGTTCCTGCACGACCGCAGCAAGACCTACCAGCCCCGGGATTTGTTCGAGTTGTTGCTTCAGTTGGCTGTGCTGCTTTTCCCGTTCGATGTGGCGCTGCGGCGGATTGATGTTGACCGTGCCGACTGGGCCCGGGCTTGGGCGCGCGTTCGGCGCAGGCTGTTCTTCTGGCAGAAGCAGGCGGGTCCAACGACGCAGGATGAATCGTTGTCCGCACTATTGGCCCGCCGGGACCAAGTGAGGGCAGCCCGGCAGGGGCGTCCGGTCAATGAGGTCGCGCCCGAGCTCTTCCAGCCCGTCTCCACTCCTGTCGAGCATCCAGTGGCTGCAGCCTCGTCGCCGGCAGCGGTTGTTGCGGCGCAGGATAAGCCTGGCGCTGCACCGTCGGGCGGAACCGGGCAATCCGAGGTGCCGCCTGCCACGACAGCCAGCCGTTTGCTTGAAGCCAAGCGCAGGGCGCAACAGCGCAGAAAATGATCGGGGGACAGGCGGCTCGGTCCAGGGTCTGGAGTGGGTACAGCGCGAGGAAGGTGACAAAGGGCTGGCCAGATTCCAGATGTGTGGCTTAGTAAGGCGCGTGCATTTCAGTCCTGCCATGTCGAATAGCGGTTATGTTTCACGTCTGGTGCGGTGGCTTGGCGGCTGTTCGGTTGTTGTACTCCTGGGTGGTGTCCTGCAGGCCGATGTCGCCTACAAGGTGCGGAAGGGGGACACCCTGACCGGGATTGCCTCCAAGCACAGCATCTCGGTGGAGCAACTGGCCAGTCGTAATGGGGTTTCTTCGAAGGCGAAGCTGCAGATCGGGCAATCGCTTATGATTCCTGACGGTGCGGGTTCTGCGGACAACCTGCACACGATTAGACGGGGGGATACATTGAGCCAGATTGCTTCCGATCACGGGGTTACCGTTGCTGCACTGGCCAGGCTCAACAACCTGCGTGTGAACTCGGTTTTGCGAATTGGTCAACGGCTCCGGATTCCGGCCGCGACTCCTGGCAAAGCCCCTGTTTCCGCGGTCCTTCCGGACGAGGTAGAGAAGGCGGTGAGATCTGCACGTGTGCGGAAAGGTCGATGGAAACACATTGTCCTGCATCACAGCGGCACGGCCACGGGGTCGGTGGAAGGCATGGACCAATATCACCGCAAGGTTCGCCACATGGAGAACGGACTCGCCTACCATTTTGTCATTGGTAATGGAAAGGGAATGGGGGATGGCGAGATCGCCGTGGGCGCGCGTTGGACCCGGCAGCTCCAGGGCGGGCATCTTGCGAGTGAATCCTTGAACCAGGTTGCGATTGGGATCTGTCTGGTCGGCAACTTTGACAAGGCCAGTCCTACTCCCAAGCAGCTGAAGAGCCTGGAGGCTCTGGTTGAGGCCTTGCGAAGCCGTTGCAGCCTGCCGCGTTCGGCAGTGAAAACCCACCAGCAGATCAATCCGGTTCACACCCGATGCCCTGGATCCATCTTCGCAGCGTCTTCAGCCCTGAAACGCCTGCAGAACTAGGCTGGGTGCGGGGAGAAAGGGTGGCATTGAATCAGGATCACTTCCTACCTCGGGGTGGCCTGCCGCTGTGTCCGATGAAGACGCCGCAATTCATCCTCGAACTCCAGGTCCATTAACCACTCGAGGTCCTCGCGCTTCTCGAGCTGTATGGTTGGAATTCTCACACTCATAGCCCCACTGGTTCCGGGTGGCATATGCCCGCGAAATCCCAATTGGGTCGAGTGAGACCTGCGGTCGATCCCTTCGCTGGCAACGCGCAGAGCCCCCAGGGTCGTTAGCCCTTTTCCTGATATGGTTTGCACCAGTTCTCCGTCCAGTTGCAGGGTCAGCACTTGCTCGTTGTAGCGTAAGGACAGGGTTGCCGAGGCATTCGCATATTCTGAGGCGGTGTTTTCACCGGTCAACTGGACCATGAGTACCCTGCATTCAGGGCGTTTCGGAGCGGGCTGAGTAATGGGCTCAAGGTAGAACCAGGTGAGCGAATACCGAATGTATCCTTCCCGCCATGAGCACGCCTGGGCCATGCCCTTGTCGGACGCAGATTCAGGGGAGGCATCCAGCGCCGGGGCGTTGCCGGGGAGAAGTTCGAGATGGAGGATAGGGTCGCTGCCAGCGCCTAGTGCCTGAATCTGGAGGTTCGTGACGCTCAAGTGCAGGCAACAGGGATGGCATTTCCCCCTCTCCCTGCGGCTCGGCAAAGTGTCTCCCCGCGGCCAGAGTCCACCGCAAACACAGGCGAGCAAGAGTGCTGCGTGCAGGCTGCAAACGTGCAGGGGGCGATAGGTCATCGAGTGCAGGCCGATCTGGAGCTGGATGGGCCGCCGGCATTTCAAATGGCTGGGTCATCGTATAAGGAGATAAGCGCTCCCGATATCGGGATCCTGCACCTCGGTGCAACCTGACGCTCCGGCGACGTGATCTCATTACGCCGGTTCTTGGTGACTACGTATGACCCAGCCAA
>JBMTVN010000286.1:0-5418 GCA_049451415.1 Limisphaerales bacterium
CCCCCCCCCCCCCCCCCCCCCCCCCCCCCCCCCCCCCCCCCCCCCCCCCCGTTGTGAAGCAGTGCCTCCTGCTTAGGTTATCACCGGTTGCCCGGGATCTGGAACGTGTGAACGAAGTCGATGAGACTTAGGTTGTCATCGGCGCCCTGCGTGAAGCCCGCGATATTCTCTGCGGCGATTGAGCCATCGGGGAATCGGGTTAATTCGTCCTCGCCGAGTTGGCGGAATGGGACGAAGCCAAACACGGATTGGTCGGGATCGGTCAGGATGGGGGCTGAGCATTCACCCCAGCTACCGGTCCAGTCTCCGGTGGGGAAGCCGGACGAGTCGATGGGCAAGAGCACGAGCACTTCTCCTGGGTGGAAGGAAGGTGCGGGATCTCCCCCAGATGCAGGGACTTCCAGGGCGAGCCATCCGCGTGAGCCGAATACTGTTTCCCGGTCATAGACGGGTGCGGTGCCGTAGTTGAAGTATTGCGGGTTCTTGGAGTAATCGATGGAGCCGTCTTCGCTGGTTCCGACGACCTGATTGAGGCCGAGCATGGAGTTGAGGTAGACGACATGATCGATGCTGAGTTTTCCGCCTTTATCTGCAGCGGCAGAGAGGGCGGAGGCGCAGAACTCGAAATCCTTCTCTACCGGAGAGGACTCGACTGCGGTGGGGATGCCGTTCCAGAACTGGACATCCTCTGCCTCTGGCGGGAGGGAAGTTCCTTCGGTATACTCGACGGCATGGAGGACGTAATCGGTGACCTCGCCGTTCACGATGGTTCGCGTGTAATAGGTCACATAGTTGACTTCCTCGACATCGACGAAGTATCCGAGACCCCAGTAGCGCATTTTCTGGATATCGATGGTGGGGCGCAACTCGGTGGATGGGCCATCTTCAAGGCCAAGCAACATATCGAGTGGAATTCCGCCGTCGGCGGAACGGTCGATGGGGGCGCGTTCGTCACCCGGGGTGACGAGGTGGCCGTCCTGCATCATTTTCTTGTAGAGCGCGATATTTTCCAGGGGTGAGTCGACGGCTTTTTCGACCAGGCCCTTGACGAGAGGGTCGCCTGACTGCATCTGGAGCGTGATGGTTTCCATTCCGGTGCCTGCCACGTTGATCACCTGAAGCTCAACCACTGTCGGCTCATCGTAGACGTAGATTTCGTCGTAGACGATTTTAGTGAGCAGGAGGCGGCCGGAGGGGTCGAGGCGGATGGCTACGGCTGAGTTGATGGAGCTGATGGCTTCATCGAAGGCAGCTGTGAGCACGGCGGGTGTAGCGCGAGCCTGGTTGAGGCGGCCGAACCCGACCTCCTGGATGAGATCTGTCCAGAGGACTCCGTCCGTGTAGGTGATTGTTCCGTTGTTTGGGTCAAAGCCTGTGCTTCCGGGTGGGATGAAGTAGACGGGGTCGGCGCGGGTGCCGACAGCGAACTCCGTTCGTTCCCAGGTAGGGTCATAGGTTTTGACCGTAGGTATGGTGTTATAGAGCGCTTCCTCGAGTCTGTCGTAGGAGGGGTTATCTGTATCTACGACTGTGCTGATGTCACCCCAGCGCTGCCAACTGGCGATGGGTTGGACGCATTGGCTGGGGTAGGGTGCCGGCCACCAAGTGCAGTCTGCGTTGGGGTCGGTGGGAGGGTAGGGACCAGGGAGGAGTACGGGGTCATCGCCTTCTGTTTCGGAGACCGTATAGGCAGCGAAGTCTTCGGACAGGACGGGTTCTCCGCCTGTGGCTGGTGCGGTGGTCCAAGCTTGCTGGGTAGCGAGGTGAGTATGGCCTGCCGGGCAAGTCCATGGTTGTGGTGTGGAGTTCATGATTGGAGCGCCGTTGGCATCGACCTCTGGCACTCTTTTGGTTTCGTCGCCCCGGTAGCGGAGTAGCCGGTAGAGGTCTCCGTAGAGTTCTCCCTGGATGGATCCATGATCGCCGACAGGGCCTTCGATATCACTTGGGCGTCCTCCCTTGGTATCCGGGGGAGTTTCGGCGGGCGGGGCGCTGGACATGAGGCCTTTTCCATTTCCGGCGCCGAGTGTGGGTAGGGTTAGCGCTATGGCACAGACTGTGCATAGGACGGGGATATACCATCGCATTCTAGGATTCCTTTCTTGCCGTGGCGTGCATCGCCGGAGGTACGATGGTGACCGCCGATTTCCGTTTTCGGCTGGGGGCAGGCCGATGTGTCGACTGCAACTGGACGGACTTGGAGGGTTCTGTACGGGCCAATCCTAGTTCCGCCAATCGGGTCGATGCTCCTCACTCCTGCCTCCGACCCACAAGACCAGCCGCTCCTCGTTGTTTGTTAGTTGAGGCAATGAACAGATGCGATGGGAGGGGGCGGAAAGGGCAGTACAAAATGTGTTTTGCCGTCGGCGCCATGGCAGCATGCGCCGGCGGAGGCTGTCCTGGTGTTGTTTTTGGGATGAGGCGTGGGTTGGCTGGTGGGTTTGCCTGCGGTTGGGGGGATTATGCGTGGCAACGGGAGGCAGGCAACGCGAGGGCGGTGAGGTTGGGCTGGACGGAGAGAGGAGGGCCTTTGCGGCAGGCCGTGGAGCTAGGGGGAGCTTGTCTAAAGTTGTGTTCAGGCAGTGCGGTTTGTTCGTCGCATCTTTGGGCGGCTTGCAGGAGCAGGCCTTGCCAGGCTTCAAAAATTGTCCGGCGATGGTTTGCGGGCAGGTCAGCCTCTTCGATGGTGCCTTGGGTCCAAAGCAGGATTTGTTCGAGTGCGGACTCTCCGGCTGCGAGTTTCCTGAGCGTCGAATCACACAGCTCGGCGTGGGTGATCTCACCGTCAACAAAGTCGATCAACGCCATCCGGAGGTCGGGGGAGGCGCTGGAAATCTCGAGGCGGCAGGTGCTGCGATTCAGGCATTTTAGTTGCACGACATCGAAGAGGGAGGTTTTGTGCAAATGGGCCTGAAAGCCGGAGGCGTGTGAGGCAGCGACGACGTTGGCGAGGCTATGCAGTGCTGCATTGCGGAGGGCTTCGGCTTCGATGGGTTTGCTGATGAAGTGCTGGACGCCGAGTCGGTGCGAGCGTTGGCGGTGGGTAGGGGAATCGTCAGCCGTCATGGCGATGATTCCTGTGACGGGTCGGTGTTCGAGGATTTCGGGGACTAGATCCAGGCCGCATCCATCGGGGAGGTTGACATCGATGATGACGAGGCTGAAGGAGTAGATTCTGAAGAGGATACGAGCTTCGAGGCACGACTGGGCGCGGACGATGGGGTGGTCCGGGAGGGAGCGTTCGATGATACGGCTGACGGCGATTGAGGTGACGACGCTATCTTCGATGATGAGGATGGGTTTGTGGGATGACATGGTTGCGTGGGTGGTGTCAACGGGTGGTTTCGAGGTCTTCCAAGCATACCCGGACGGCTTGGATGAGGCGTTCCTTGTTGAGGGGTTTTCGCAGGCAGGCGAGGGCACCGGTACGGAGTGCTTCATCGCGGATGTTGGCATGGTCTTCGTCGGTGATGCCGAGGACGGGTATGCCTTGGGCTTTGGGGACGCGGCTGAGGACGCGGAAGGTGGTATGACCATCCATGACGCGGTCACCGGGCCAGTCGGCAGTATTGGAGGTGAACTCGAGGAGGATGAGGTTGGGTTTTTCGTGTAGGGCTTGGCGGCAGCATTCGAAGCCGGGGGCGCCAATGACCGTTTCGTAGCCGGCCTCCTGGAGCCATTGGGCGAGGGTGGTATTCTCGTTTTGGTTTTGATTGATGAGCAGGATTTTCTTTTTGGGTATGAGGGGTTTGCTGTCGGCCTCCACTGGGCAGTGGTTTTGGGGTGAGGCGGGTCTGCGGAAGAAGATCTTGGTGTTTTCCTCGCGGTTGACGACGACGCTGAGGAATTCTTCTTCGAGCAACTTGGTTTGGGTGGGGTTGAGTTTGCTATGGATGTTGGAGTCGTGGATTTGTTGGCAGAGGAGGGCGAACTGAGTTTTATAGTTTTCGGAGGCGTGTTCGTGGCGGGCCTTGTGCTCCTGGCTGCGCCACAGGTTGATACCGGTGATTTGGGCTTTCAGGGCGTTACGGATTTTCATGAGCGACACGAGCATGTCGCGTTCAGTTTCGCCCAGATTGGGAAAGATATAATTAACCTCGAGTCCGTAGACCAAGTCGGTATACCGCTGGGTCATGGAACCTGAGGAATCTTCGGGGAGCTGGCGGAGCAGGCGGTTGACGGCGGAGACTGCGTAATCTGTGGCGGCGACCAGCAGGTCTTGGGTGGATTCAGAGGAGGTTTGGGATGGTGTGGTGGTGGTGGCAGGGGGGCAGCCATTGCGCGTTAGGAAGGCGGTATGGCGGCTGTGTCGTGGTGTGCCTGGTATGCTGACTGAATTTCCCGTGTTGTATTGGAGTTCCCTAGTTTTCATGGTCTGCGATTCACTGACTCAAAACAGGACATAGCAGTGTCCATGCCGCGGGCAAATGGCCTGTCCGGGCATACGTAATTCGTCGCAAGTCGCTCAGTTGCATACGCATAATGACGTAGTCAGAAATGAGAATGGGGACTAGGACCAGGAGTGGGACGATTTGCGGAAGTGCGAGGTTTGGAGCAGGTGGGCGGGGGATGGTGAAGGAGGTGTTCTGGTGATCGTGTTGGTGTGGAGTCAGTTACAGATAAAGAGCCTGTCCCTTTGTGTGGTTTTAGGAGTCTGAGCGTCGGATGATCTGGAGTTTCCCGCGTATTGCGGTGAGGAGGGTTCCGATGGAGGTGGATTCAGATTCAGCGCCGGCGAGCGGGTAGACACGTTGCCAGAAGAAGCGGTGGTTGGGATCGATTTGTTGGAGTTGGTCACGGAACACGGCGATTTCGTCGCGGCGCTTTTGCATGGACTGGATGAACTCTGTGGCGCCGAGGGGCATATCATTGAAGCCATCCAGAGCCATGGCGGACTTGGTGAGTTGTTCGACCGTATGGGAGCTGCTTGAGGGTTCGCGGTAGTCGGCGGCGATCACGAGCTTGATGGCGGTCATGATTTTCGTTTTCGAGGCGGGGAGTAGGTTAGGGTTGCGGCGGGCGCCCTGCTGATGGGGGTCGGACGTGAGAGCCAGATATTTGGCGACGAGGGTTTCGGCATCAAAGAGAGTCATACGTGCGGGTCTTGCTCGGTGGAGGTTGGGTGGGGAGACTCGCGTGCGTGTTACGTCGGGTCACTGGCTGCGGTTGCATACGTCCCAACTTAGCAGGAAGAGTGCACGGGGTGGCTTTTTGCGGCGGCCGTTGCGGACGTTTCCGGTGCTATTGCCTGATGTATTGGAGGTTAGGTAGGGGAGGAAAGTCCGGGGCCTTTTTCTTGCGGGGTGGTGACGTGGTCTAGGACTGTCCTTCCTTGGGGCGGGGTGTCTAAGGTTGGGTGTCTGGAGGTTCGGCTCGCTTTTGAGATGCGGGTTCGGCGGAGGAGTGGGGAGGCGAGAT
>JBMTVN010000287.1:0-5363 GCA_049451415.1 Limisphaerales bacterium
GGGGCAGCCGGGGGTGCGGGCCAATTACGATCGGGTGGCATTGGTTGCGGGGGGGAAGCCGGTGGTGCTGAGCGAGTGCGACGTGATTCCGTCGGTGGAGGCGACTCGGGCGGCGGGTTTTCAGTGGGGTTGGGTTACCACGTGGCACAGCAACTGGGTGCGGAAGAACCCGGCGGAGTCCTTGCGTGCGTTTTACGGGAGCGAGTTTGTGGTTGGGCGGGATGAGTTGCCCAAGCTGGGAGCGGTGGGAGGTCTCGGGATTTTTGAAGGTAGTGGAGATGTGGGAGCTGTGAAGCATCGCGGTGGGGTGGAGTATGAACCGGTTGACGGTGTCTATACCGTGACCGGAGGCGGCGAGAACATGTGGTTCGATACGGATGCGTTTCATTTTTTGTGGAAGCGAGTGACTGGAGATGTGGTGTTGTCGGCTGACGTTGATTTTGTAGGAGAGGGCGGGAATGCGCATCGGAAGGCTTGTTTGATGGTGCGGCAGGATTTGGGGGCGGGGTCGGCGTATGCGGATGCTGCCTTGCACGGAGATGGCTTGACGTCCTTGCAGTATCGCGCGGTGGCTGGTGAACGTACCTATGAGATCCAGGCGGGCGTGAGTGGGCCGCAGCGGGTGAGGATAGAGAAGCGGGGGCGGTATGTTTCGATGTCGTATTGGGAAGAGGATCGGGGATGGACGCCTGCCGGAGGATCATTTCGGTTGGATTTGGAGGGGGCCTATTATGTTGGGCTTGGGGTGTGTTCCCATGACAACGAGGTTGTGGAGCGGGTGCGGTTTAGTCGGGTGGAGTTGGGTGAGCCGCAGCCATTGGGCGATCGGCCCCGGTTATTAAGCGTGCTGGAGACCGTGCCGATTGACTCGAAGGATCGTAGAGCGGTGTATGTGACCACGAACCATATTGAGGCTCCGAACTGGGCTCCTGACGGCGGGCGGTTGTTGTATAACAGCGGCGGTCGCTTGTATTGGATTCCCGTGGTCGGGGGTGAACCGGTGATGGTCGACACGGGTTTTGCGAATCGATGCAACAACGACCATGGCATTTCGCCTGATGGGAAGCGGTTGGTCATCAGTGATCAATCCCAGGGAAACCGGCAGTCCTTGATTTACACCCTGCCGATTGAGGGTGGGGTGCCGGAGTTGGTGACGCCTTTGGCGCCTTCCTACTGGCACGGGTGGTCACCGGATGGTTCCACGCTGGTGTACTGTGCGGAGCGCGGAGGTGAGTATGACGTGTATTCCATTTCCACAGGGGGTGGGGAGGAGGTTCGCTTGACGACGGCGGAGGGGTTGGATGACGGACCGGAGTATTCACCGGACGGGGAATGGATCTATTTCAACTCGGTGCGGACCGGAACGATGGAGATATGGCGGATGCGGCCGGACGGAAGCGGGCAGGAGCAAGTGACTGATGATGAGTATAACAACTGGTTTGCCCATCCTTCGCCTGATGGAAAGTGGCTGGTGTTCTTGTCCTATGAGGCGGGGGTGGACGGTCACCCGGCCAATCAGGACGTGAGTTTGCGGCTTATGCCGTCGGGTGGTGGGGAGATTCAGGTTCTTGCGAAGCTGTTTGGGGGGCAGGGTACAATCAATGTTCCCTCGTGGTCGCCCGATAGCCGTCGGGTGGCGTTTGTGAGTTATCAGCTGGTGCCTTGATTTTGGGTGAGATGCTTATGGAGTCAGGAGCCGTGAACATGCCGGTGATCGAGACGGAGGGGCTGGTGAAGCACTACGGTCGGCTGGTGGCGTTGGACGGGATTGACTTGAGGGTTGAGCCTGGGGCGATTGGGTTGCTGGGGCCGAACGGGGCGGGCAAATCGACCTTGATCAAGTGTTTGCTGAGGTTACATGGGATTACCCGGGGGAGGGTAAGGTTGCTGGGGAAGGACGTGAGGCTGGAGGGGCGGGAGATCCGGAAGCGGGTGGGGTATTCTCCGGAGCAGGACTGTCATATTCCGGCGATGGCGGGGTGTGAGTATGTGACCTATTGCGCCCAGTTGTGCGGTTTGCCCTTCAAGGATGCCCGGCAGCGGGCGCATGAGATGCTGGACTATGTGGGGATGGGGCAGGAGCGGTATCGCAAGGTGGAGACCTACTCCACGGGGATGAAGCAGCGGCTGAAGCTGGCCCAGGCGATCGTGCATGATCCGGAGATTGTTTTCCTGGATGAGCCCACCAACGGTTTGGATCCGCGGGGGCAGACGCAGATGCTGGATTTGGTCCAGCGGCTTTGGAAGGAGCATGGGATTACCGTGGTGTTATCGACGCACCTGCTGCCGGATGTGGAGCGGATTTGTGAGCGGATTGTGTTGATTGCACGGGGGCGGATTCTGGTGCAGGACACCCTGGAGAATTTGCGGGCGCGGCGGCGGGGGGCGGCGGAGGTGGTTGTGGCGGTCCGGCATGAGGAGGTGGCGCGTGCATTTCGGGAGCAGGGCTGGGGGTGCACGCTGATGGCGAACGGACATTTGCGGGTGGAGCATGATGCGGAGGATTTGGGGCCGTTGCTGGGGGTGTTGCGGCGGGTTGGGGTGGCGCCGCTGGAGGTGATTCCGAGTCCGAACGTGTTGGAGGAGATGTTTGTAAAGGCATTGGAGGACAGCCATGGCGCTGCATGACGTACATTATCAGTCGTGGGACGGGCGGCATCGTGGCATTTGGCGACGGAGGTCGGTAATTGCCGTGCAGGGTTTGCGCGCGTGTTTGGCGAACCGTTGGATGCGTTACGCTGTCGGGTTGGCTTGGGGCATGGGGTTGTCAGTGGCGATGATTGTTTTTGTGATCGGGCAGCTATTGGTGCCGGACAGTTTGGTGATGGAATGGTCTGAGACGTTGCGCGGAGCGCCGCAGGCTTTGGTGGGCGGGTTGGCGACGTGGCTGGGGGGGCATCCGGAGATTTCGGTGCGCACCGCAGAGAACCTGTTGTTTTATGGGTATGCGGTGATGTCTTTGACCGTGAACCTGGTGGTGGTGATGCTGGCGATTCCGCATTTGGTGACGCGGGATTTATCGAGTCATGCGCTGCTGATTTATTCGTCGAAGGCCTTGACGAGGTGGGATTATTTGCTGGGCAAGCTGGGGACTTTGTTGGGTTTGCTGGTGATGACGTGGCTGGGGCCGGCGTGCATGGCGTGGTTGCTGGGCAATCTACTGGCGCCGGAGTGGCATTTCTTCTGGCACTCGCGGACGGCGATCTTGCACACGCTGATGTTTATCGGGTGTGCCGGCCTGTTTCTGGCGGTATTCGGACTGGGGGTGTCGTCGGTTTCGGCGAAGGAGAAGACCACGGTGGGCGTGTGGCTGGTGTTGTGGCTGCTGGGGAACCCCTTGGTTCCGGTGGGTTTGAATACGACTCCGTGGCTGCAATACTTGAGTTTTCGTCATGATCTACAGCAAGTGGCGACGCGGATTTACGCGCCTTCGGAGGATGTGGAGCGGTTTCAGAGTGAGATACCTGTGTTTGGTGAGTTGATGAGGCAGGCGGTTCCGCCCCGGCGTCGGGAGTTCTTGTATCAGGCGCATGTGGGGCCGGCGGCATTGGGTTTGGGCCTGTTGGCATTGGGTTCTTTATGGCTGTTGCATGTGAGAACGAAAACCGAATGAGTGCGATCATTCAGGGAGAAGATCTGAGCCGGTGGTATGGCGTTGTCATGGGGTTGAACCACGTGACTTTCGCGGTGCGACCCGGGCTGACGGGTTTGGTGGGGCCGAACGGAGCCGGGAAGAGCACCTTGATCCAGCTGGTGACCGGGCAGCTGCGGCCAAGCTCTGGCGAGCTGACTGTGCTGGGTGAAAAGCCGTGGAATAATCCAAGAGTGCTGTCGAGGATCGGGTATTGCCCGGAGGGTGAGGCGGTGCACACGGATTTGAACCCGGTGGCTTGGCTGGTGGCTTTGGGTAGTCTTTCCGGTTTGGCTCGTGCTGAGGCAGAGGCCCGTGCTGAGTCGACGCTGACCACCGTGAAACTGGCGCGACAGCATTGGGGGAGGAGTCTGGGGCAATTTTCCAAAGGGATGCGGCAGCGGGTGAAACTTGCACAGGCCCTGATGCATGAGCCTGAGTTGCTGGTGTTGGATGAGCCGATGAACGGGCTGGATCCGATGGGGCGACAGGAGATTTCGCAGATCCTGATGCAGTTGGCGTTGGGGGGTAAGAGCATTCTGGTTTCGAGCCACATTCTTTCTGAGCTGGAGGGGCTTTGCCGGGAATTTGTGATCTTGAACTGGGGCAGGATTCTGGCGTCGGGCAGCCGGGAGGAGATCCGTTCTGACTTGCGTCAATGGTCTGAGCAACTGGTGGTGCGCTGTGATGATCCGGAGCGTTTGGCCCGGGCGTTGTTTGAAGCGGGGGTTTTACAGGGGTTTGATATCGAAGCGGAGCGGCAGATGCTTCATTTACGGGTCAAGCAACCGGAGGATTTTTACGAACGCTGGTTGGAGTTGTTGGCCGAGAGCGGGGTGAAGGTGTATGAGATCCGGAGCCAGAGCCGGTCCTTGAAACAGATATTCGAGCGGGTGACGACATGAGCGAGCTGGTGCCGAGAGGTTTTCTGTGTGCGATTGGAGGTGCGTCTTGAGCGCGGGAGCTGAGGCGGTTGAGGGGTGTCGCCGGCCCGGGTGGCTGTTGGGAATGCGGGGGATCTTTCGGCTCACTTGGGGCGGTTTGTTGGCCTGGCGCCGGGTCCCTGGCCTGATTGCGCTGATCCTGCTCAATCCTTTGCTGGCAACTTTGGCTTTGAGTGCGGCTCCGGAGGAGCATTTGTTCCGGGGTTTTGAGATGTGGCTGCTGCGGCTTTATGTGAGCTTCATGGTTCCCATTGCGTGTCTGATATCCGGGGGGGCGATGATTCGGGATGAGTTGCAGGCCGGGACGTTGGGCTTCCTGATCACCCGGCCCTTGTCCCGGGCGAGGCTGCTGTTGCTGAAATACCTTTGCCACGGACTTTGGCTGGAGGTCGCGCTGGGGCTGAATGTGGTGTTGCTGGCAGCAGGTAGCCTGTATTTGGGAGTGGAGAACGGGCTGGAAACCTGTGGCTGGCTGCTCGGTATCCAGTTGGTGATGATTCCAGCTTACATGGCAATCAGTGTCGTTCTCGGGCTGGTCTCCAAACGCTATGTCATGCTCGGGGTCCTGTACGGTTTCATTGTCGAAATGGGCATCGGCCAGATCCCGAGCAACATTAATACGATCTCGGTATCGCGGCATTTTCAGTCGTTGCTCGGGTACTTCTCGGACCTGGAAACCGGACTGGATCTGCCGGGTTGGGGGGTGTCGGGCGCGGTTCTGGCCGTGGTTACGATCAACCTGGTTGCCCTGGGGGTGGGGTTATTGCTGTTCAGCCTGAAAGAGTTTC
>JBMTVN010000288.1:0-5354 GCA_049451415.1 Limisphaerales bacterium
GGGCGGGGGTGGAGGCGGGTTTGGGGGATAGGCCGAGGGCGAAGCGGAGGTTGTTCCAGGCGTCTTTGAGGTCATTCCGGGTGGGGAGGAGGTCGTGGAGGAGGGTTTTGCCGGAGCGTGAGAGGGCGAGATGGGCGATATGGTAGAGGGCGAGGGCGATCATGGCTATGGCGGCGCCGCGGTGGGTCCAGCGGCGGATGGTTTCGTCGGCACCGAGGATCCAGGCGATCCAGGAGCCGGGGAATTTGAGGGCGAAGCCACTGATGGCGAGGAGGATAAAGCTGGTGGCGAGCGTTCCGTGTTGCCAGCGGTGGTTCCGGTTCATGCGGAGGTTGTTGGAGGCGGCGGCTTGTCTGGCGGCGATGGCTTTACGGCGCCAGTTGAGGCCATTTTGGAGGAGGCAGACGGAGGTGGTGATGAGGATGAGGATGAGGTAGATGCGGCGGACCCAGCGATTGACGGTGGTGCCGGTATCGGTGCTACCGCTTTCGAGGTCGAGGTGGACTTTACCGAGGGCGAAGTTTTCCGTGGCTCCGGGGTGGCATTGGCCGCAGGTGGCGACGAGGTTATTGGGGTGGATGGAGGAGTTGGGGTTGGAGGAGGGGAGGATGAGGTGGACTCCGTGGCAGCTGGCGCAATTGGCGGCGCGGGTTGAGCCGAGTTGGGCGGCGAGGCCGTGGTAGCTGCCGAGGAAGGTGCGGACGCGGTCTTCGGGCATGCGGTATTTGGCGTTGAGGCGTTCTGAGGCGTGGCAGCGGCTACAGACCATGCGGGCGACCTCGATGCGGGATTCGTTTCGGAGATCGACGATGGAGTGTTCTGAGTGGCAGTCGGTGCAGGTGGGTGCTTCGCGATTTCCGTCGAGCAGGGCCTGGCCGTGGACGCTGGCTGAGACCTGGCTGGCTTCGGAGTTATGGCAGCGTCCGCAGGCAGCGAGCATGTGGGAGCGGTGCATGGGGGAGTCCGGGGAGCTGGAGGGGAGGACTCCGTGGGTACCGTGGCAGTCGGCGCAGGTGGCGGCGGTGTGGTTGCCGTTTTCTTTGGCGTGGCCGTGGACGCTGGTGCCGTAGCTGGCGGACTGGTCTTCGTGGCAGGCGGAGCAGTCTACTATTGCGGGGGTGAGGTTATCGTCGGGGTGTTCGGCTGAGATGTCGGCGTGGCAATCGGTGCAGCTGTGGGTGGAGTGGGCGGATTGGCTGAGGAGTTGGGCATCGACGAAGAGGGGGATCTCCTGTCCGTTGGGGTTGGTTTTGGAGAGTTCCCGGTCTTCGTGGCAGAGGAGGCAATCTGCGTTGGGTGAGTCCTCGGGTTGTGCCCGGGAGGTATGGGTGAGGAGGGTGAGCCCGGCGAGCAGGCCCAGCAGGCAGGGGAGTCTATGGGGACTCCCGCTGTTCCCGGGGGATTTCATGGTGTTAGTGGGTGAGGCGGGTAGTCATGGCGTAGATGATGAGGATGAGGAGGACGACGCCGAGGCCGAAGAAGATGTAGCCCATGGAGCGGGCGATTGTTTTCCAGCGTTCCCATTCGTCTTTGACGCGATGTTCTTCGAGGCGGCCTTCAGCGACGAGGCGTTCGTACCAGCGTCGGCGTTCGTGGAGCATTTCGGCTTTGGAGATACGGCCGGAGAAGATGACGGTATCCATGGGGAATTTTTCCAGGCGGAAGTGGGTGTTGAAGAAATGGATGGTGAAGATGAAGCCGGCGGCGAGCAGGGCTTCGTCGGAATGGACCACGAGGGCGATATTGATGATCCAGCCTGGGAGGAACTGGGTAAAGAACTCGGGAAACCACATGATGAGGCCGGAGAGGCCGATGGCGAACACGCCCCAGAAGACGGCGAAGTAGTCGAATTTTTCCCAGTAAGTCCAGCGGTCGAACTGGGGTTTCTTGCCTTTGCCGAAGAACCATTTTTGGTGGGCGACGAAGTCGCGCCAATCATGGAGGGTGGGGATCATGGAATCGGGGCCGAAGAGGATATGGATGAGGCGTTTCAGGCTGACGCGGCCGGACTCGGGGTCGCGGAGGTTGCCGCGGTGGCGCCAGGTATGGCGCAGGAGTGAGCCCAGGTGCAGGGCGAAGTAGAGGAAGGTAATCAGGGCACCGAAGTGGTGGAGGCTACGGGCGACTTCGGGGCCGCCCATGAGGTTGAAGAGGACCATGGCCCATTCGGTGTAGTAGAACTTGAGGGGCATGCCGGTGATGACGAGGAGGAGGAAGCTGGTGACGACGAGGAAGTGGAGGAAGCGTTCGAAGGGGATGAAGCGGGTGAACCATTCGTCGTCGGCTTGGGTTTCCACGCGTGCTTCGCGGAACTTCTTACTATCGTGGAGGAAGACCCAGGCTGAGCGGAAGAGCCATAGCAGCGTATGGGCGCCGAAGAAGGAGAACACGCCGATGAGGAGGGTGGTCATGAAGACGAACACCGTATTGAGGGCGGGGTAATTTTCCCGGTCGAGGGGGTTGGCGTGGGGTTGGTATTGGACGAAGCCGGCATTGGCGTTGGGGTGGCAGGACTGGCAGGTGGCGAGGATATTTTGTTCGGACAATCTGGATTTTGTGTCGGAGGGTGGGAGGACGTCGTGGTGGCCGTGGCAATCGAAGCAGGCGGCGACATCGGAGGCGACGTTGGGTCGGCCGAGGGCCATGGCTTTGCCGTGGTAGGTTTCGCGGTAGTGTTCGAGGCTATCTTCGTGGCATTTACCGCAGCGGGCGTCGCTGAGTTCTTTGAAGTGGCCGTTATGGTCGGGGGTTTCGATTTCGTGGGCCGAGTGGCAATCGGTGCAGACGGGGCCTTCGGGGTGGCCTTGAATGAGGAGTTGGCCATGTACGCTGTTATTGTAGACTTCCTCGATCTTGACGTGGCATTGGCCGCAGGTCTGGCTGATGTTGGCGTGGTGGACGGGGGAGCTTTCGTAGTTGCCGGGGACGATATCGTGGACTCCGTGGCAGTCGTTGCAGGAGGGGGCGACGATGAGGCCCATTTTCAGGAGGCCGCGTCCGTGGATGCTATCGAGGTATTGTTCGGCGGCGTTGGGGGCTTTGATGCGGTATTCGTCCGTGAGGTCATGGTTGCTGTGACATTTGGCACAGGTGTAGGGGAGGTTGAGTTTAAAGACGGGGGAATCGGCGTTCTTGACGGGGACGATGTGGTGGGTGCCGTGGCAATCGGCGCAAGTGGCGGCGGCGGCTCCACCCATTTGGTGGCTTACGCCATGGATGCTTTCGTTGTAGACGTTGACGACATCCTCGTGGCAGTCGGCGCAGCTGACTTCGGGTAGTTTATCTTCGTGGGGCAGGTCAGTGATGGAGGAGTGGCAGTCTGTGCAGTCGAGGAGGCCGTGGACGGATTCGTCATACAGGGCCTGGTCGATGGCCTCGAGGGGGACTTCCTTGCCTTGGACGATGTGGGTGAGGGTGGTGTCGGTATGGCACTCGTTGCAATCGGCGGAGGTGATGACGATTTCCCCGGTTTCGGTGTCTTGGGCTCCTTGCAGCGGGGTGAGGAGCAGGGGGAGGAGGAAAGTGAGGGCAAGGCCGGCGAGGCGGGGGATGGTCCCGCCGGGCCGGGGGGTTGCACGCTGACTCTGATTAGGGAGAGAGGTGTGTAGAGGGATACGACTAGGGGCCGCCGGTGTGGCAATCATGGCATTTGAACTCCGGATCGATGTCTTCGCCGGGATGTTGGAAGGCCTGGCCAGACATAGAGGGTTTTTCCAGGTCATCTGCGGTACCTTGGGCAAGGATGAGGTGGCACATATTGCAGTTCTGGAATGAGATCACGTGTTCGCCGTCGGCGGAGGTGTGGTTATCGTCGTGGCAGCGGACGCAGCCGGGCCAGTCTTTGTGGCCGATATGTTCTGGGTAGCTGCTCCAGTTGGCGTTCATGAGGGGGAAGAAGTTCCGTTTGTAGATGCCTTGGACGGCGGCGATGGTCTTGTCGAGGTCGGCATCCGGGTAGGCATCGCGCAGGCCGGTTTCGATGGCGGTGGTGGCTTCGTCGACGGTGCTGTATTCGCCGACGAGGAGTTCACCTGCGGTGAATTTCACACCGGGCAGGGCGGTATTGATGTCGCCGTTATGCATGGCGAGGTCGATGGCTTCGTTGGGCTTTTGGTAGACGTGGGCGGGGCGGTTATGGCAGTCCATGCAGTCCATGCGACGGATTTGGGAGGGGTCGATTTCGTCTTCGAAGCCTTCGGCGCGGTATTCGACGACTTTGCCATCGGGGTTGGTGTAGCGGACCCAGGGGATTTCCATTTTGGTTTCGTCGGCGGGGAGGTATTCGACGAGGTTGGCGACGTGCCAATGGATACCGGGGACGGGGCCGGAGTCGGGGGTTCCGCCGCCGACTTTGAGGAGGAGGCTGACGGAGTATTGGGTATTGTCGTCGTCGCTGAGGTAGTGGTTGTAATTACGGACGAAGTTTCCGGAGAATTTTTCGGGCCAGTGGCATTGTTCGCAGGTATCGCGGGCGGGCCGGAGGTTTTTGATGGGGGTGGGGACGGGTCTGGGGTAGACGTTGGCGGCGGTGGCGTAGACTTGGTAGAGGCCGGAGAGTTTGGCTTTGACGTACCATTCTGCGCCGGGGCCGATATGGCATTCGACGCAGGCGACGCGGGCGTGGTGGGAGTTTTGGTAGGTGACGAACTCGGGTTCCATGACTGTGTGGCAGGCTTGTCCGCAGAAGGTGGTGGATTCGGTGAAGTGGTAGCTGTGGTAGCTGCCTATGGCGCTCACGAGGAGGAAGAAGGTGCCGCCGATGAGGATACCGGCGAGGACCTTGCCGCTACGGAAGCGATTGAGCTCGGCGAGCAGGGGGAATTCGGCGCCGCTTTTGAGCAATTGGCGTCGGCGGAGGTAGAGGCCGAACACGACCAGGGCAACGCCGGTTGTGCTGAACATGGGTGCTACGAGGTAGGTGAGGATACCGACGTAGGGGTTGCTGTGGCCGCGGAAGAGGTCGCTGAGGAAGAGGAACAGGAAGGCGAAGATACTGCCTGCGATGACGACCAGGCCTGCGGCACTGATCCAGTTTCCTAGTCCCGCCGGGCCATTGCCTTTGGGGGTATGGTTGTTCTGGCTCATGATATTCTTGGTGTGCGTATGTTTGGCCTATTGCGTTATGAGATTAGAGCTGGTTTGGGGGGGGTATGGGCTAGGCGTCTGTTGGTGAAACATGCGCTGAAATTGTCTTTCAGTACGTGCCATCCTATTGAGTATGAAAACTTATGCATGATCAGTCGTGATGTTCGTTCTGCTTTTTAATGGTCGATATTCGTATGGCGCGGTTGGGGGGGATAGCGAAAGCCCCATCCCGGGTTGGGATGGGGCTGGTGCCTTCTAGTTGTTTAGGA
>JBMTVN010000289.1:0-5347 GCA_049451415.1 Limisphaerales bacterium
GATGCGTTCGCCGGGGATGCCGGGTGACCATTGTTCGAGTTTTGGTGCCTTTGGATCCTGGATTTTCACGGCGACATGGTTGTCTGTGACCTGGCCCCCGGTGGCCAGGATACGGTTTAGGGCGCGCTTTTCCGTTGAGGCGACGATGTCGTTGAACGAGTAGTCGGTGTAGTCGAATTTCTTATTTGCGAAGTCGGGGATTTCGGCCCGGAACCTTTCGGGGATCTGGTTGTAGCCGAGCATGACACCGAGGACACCGGCTGCGCTGCTGGGGTTGCAGTCGGAGTCCTGTCCGCATCGGGTGGAGATTTCGAGGGTTTTTTCGAAGTCCTTGTTGCCGAAGAGGAGGCCGAAGGCGATGTAGGCGCCATTGATCTTGGCGTCGATGTTGAAGGGGGTTTGGAAGCCATCGGGGCAGGGGTCGTTTTGATCCCATTTGTCCTGGACGAGCTGCCAGACGTGTTTCCAGTCCTGCGGGTGTTCAGCGGACCAGCGGAGCAGGTCGTGGATGAGGAGGGCGTATTCACTTTTGGCGGGGATGCAGGCGAGGCCGGCCTCGACTACTGAGCGGGGGTCGTCGGAGAAGTAGGCGGCTGAGTACATGCCGCAGACGAACATGCCACCGTAGAGGCCGTCGCCGTAGTTCATGACGCGGCCGACGCGGTCGCAATAGCGGTTGGATTCCCGGGGCAGGCCGGGGCACATGAGGCCGATGAAGTCGGCTTCGATTTGGAAGTCGATATCATTGGCGTGGAAGTTGTATTTCGGGTGGCCGGACATGGGAGCCTTGATGCCTTGGTTCAGAGCGCGGCGGGCACCGGCGTTGGCGTGCCAAAGTTGGTATTGGCTGTCCTTGAAAGCCTCGCCGTATTGTTCGGTGGTGGCTTGGAGGCCGATATTGTCCATGACCTTGGCGAAGGTCATTTCGACGTAGAGGTCGTCCTGGTGGAGGGTGTTTTCGAGCATGCCGGTTTTCCACTCGAGTTCCCAATCGAGGATCCTGGCATTGGATCGGAACTCGGTGGGAGCACCATAGGCGACGCCGATCATTTGGCCCGCCCAGCCTCCGCGGATTTTATCGAGCAGGATATCGCGTTGCAGGATGCCGACTTTGGGGGCGGCGACTGCCATTTGGAGCAGGAGCAGGGATACGGCGAGGACTACTATGGGGTTGGTTTGGGTGGGGGGAGACACTATGGGTGTGGTTTTCATAGCGGCGAACTGGGGACGAGTATAGCGGGGGTGTTGGTTTAAGCCAGCGGGAAGCGGTGAGAGTCCGGGGGCGTGGAGGAGGGTGGGTAGGCATGGAATCGAGGGTGGACAGAGTTGGGGTGGGAGCTCAATCTGTCTGTGACCAAGCGAGATGAAGAATAACCAGGTTAGAGCACAAGCGTTGCCGGTCCTGATTGGGCTGGCTGCCGGAGCCGTAAGCGTTCAGGGGGGCATGGATTTATGGGGTGAGGAGCCGAACCGCTTGGGGTTTGCGATCCGGCCGGCCTTTAACATCAAGGCGAGTTTCAGCGATTTGGGGGGCGCACCGGCTCAGACTGATGTGGGACCCGCAGTGGGTGGGGTGAACCATTATTACGACGACGGCTACAACCTGGTGGACAGTTCGGGGAATGGGGAGGGGACGACGTGGTATTGGGGGTATTCGAAGAATTCGCAGGTGGGGGAGGGGTATGTGGATATGAGCAGCAGCTATGCTGCTCCTGCAGGGAGTCTGAGTGAGGTGACGAACGATCCTCATTGGGGTGGTGAACTGACCTACATGCGGGAGATCGGGTGGAACAACTCCTATTGGTATGGCGTGGTGGTGGGGCTGGGGTGGCATCATTTGCGTTTTGCGCAAGACAGTAATTTTGCCTATGCGGCGCAGCGTTTGACTGACCGTTATTCTTCGCAGCTGATTGCGGCTGAGGACATGCCTCCGGCGCCGTATGCGGGCGGGTTTGATGATGTGGCTGGGCCGCAGTTATCAGATACACCGGAGCGGAGTGTGACCACCCTGCCGGGGGAGGCCTTTACGCGCGGGAGCTATGATTATGAGGCGGAGGCGTATGCCCTTCGCGTGGGGTTGCTGTTTGAGACGCCATTTTCCGACGGGTTTGACCTGCAGTTTGGTGGAGGGGTGGTGGGCACGATGGTGGACGGTCGCTTTTCGTTTAGGGAGCGGACTGTGGTGAGCAACCTGTCGGATTATGAGGTGGCTGGGGAGGAGAAGGAGGCTGCATTTGCGGGAGGCGGCTATGGTGAGATCAACCTGTCGTTGAGGGTATCCAAAGGCATCTATGCATTTGTGGGAGCGCAGTATTTGATCCTGAGCGACATCACCCACTCTGTGGGCGGGCGGACGGTCCAGTTGGACTTGAAGAACGGGATTCTGGCTTCGGCGGGGATGACCTTTGCTTTCTGAGGGAGGGCTGGGTGGGCCTGGTTCCATTCGAGGGCTGGGACTACGACCTGGCGGTGGCTGAGCAACGTCGGATGGCGGCGCAGGTTGTGGAGCGGGGTGGGTTGGAGGGTTTGCGTCGGGTGGCGGGTCTAGACATGGCGTTGGGGCGGGACGGTACGACGTGTGTTGGTGCTGTCGTGGTCTGGGACTGTGAGGAACGCCGGGTGTTGGAGCGGCGAGTTGTGTGGAGGCGGCTGGAGTTTCCGTATGTCCCCGGGTTTTTGTCTTTCCGTGAGGTGCCGGTGTTGGTGGAGGCGTTGGAGCGGGTGAGTTACAGGGTGGACGTGTTGATGTGTGACGGGCAGGGGAGGGCCCATCCGAGGCGGTTGGGTTTGGCGTCTCATCTTGGGGTATTGCTGGACTGCGTGGCGGTGGGATGTGCCAAGAGTTTGTTGGTGGGTTCGCACGACGTGTTGGGAGAGTTGAGGGGGAGCAAGGCGGAGCTGGTTGAGAGGGAGGAAGTGATTGGTTGTGTGGTTAGGACGCGGGACCGGGTCCGGCCGGTTTACGTGAGTGTGGGCCACCGGATCAGCCTGTTGGCTGCCACCGAGTTGGTGTTGTTGTGCGGGGAGGGGCGAAGGATACCGGAGCCGACGCGTTTGGCGGATCAGCTCAGCAAGGAAGCCAGGCGGATGGGTTCCGGGTGGCGGCCGGCCGGCTAGGATTGGGCGAGGGCGAGGGCCCAGGTGGCGAGCAGGAGGGTGAGGGCGAGGATGGCGGCGTAATGGTTGGGTCGGTTGCTGTGGAGGACCTGATGTGGCAGGACGCGCAGGATTAGTCCGGACAGGATACCTGCGAGAAAGCCGACGGAATGGGCGATCACATCTGTGGAGGGGTCGAGTCCTATGAGGACGAAGAGCAGGCCTGCGGCGAGGATGCCCCGGAGGAGCCAGCGTTGCCAGGTGTTGGGATGGGCTGAGGGGGGTGGGAGGGAGATGGCGAGCAGGCCGAGGGCTGCCATGACCATGCCGGAGGCGCCGAGGCCGTGGTGGTTTGGGCCATGGATCCAGGCGCTGAGGATATTTGCGGCGGCACCGGAGAGAAAGGTGGAGAGGAGTGTCCATCCGCCGCCGAAGCGGGCCATGGCGTAGCCGAGGAGGAGGGTTCCGAAGATCAGGTTTCCGAGGAGGTGGGCGAGGTTGGCGTGCAGGGAGATGGCGGTGAAGAGGCGCTGGTATTCACCGGCGAGCAGGCCGCCGGTGGAGCAGAGACCGGCGTTGGTGATGCTTTCGGGGGTGAAGCTGGTGATGGTGTAGAGGGCGGCAACGAGCAGGGTCCAGAGCAGCGCGGCGGGGTGGAATCCGTGATTGTCTGGAGTGGCTTGGAAGTAGCGGTGCCAGTGACGGTTTTCCTTTTGGTACAGGCGGATGATTTCCCGCGCGCGCGGGATGAGGGCCGGATTCAGGAGGAGGATCCAGCCTTGAGGGGAGAGGAGCAATTCGGATTCGATGCCTTGACTGAGGAGTGCAAGCGCCCATTCCTTGCCGCGGCGCTGGGACCGGCAGGGCAGGGTTCCCGTGTCAGGGGAGGAGTCCGGCATGGCGCAGTGCGGCTAGGCTTGATGCGGGGTTGGTATGCACGACTCCATTCCATCCCCGGTCGACGGCAGCCTGGACATTTTCGGGTCGGTCATCGAGGTAGAGAAGTTGTTCCGGGGGTGTATCTGCGAGGCTTTCGAGGGCCTCGTAGATTGCGGGCAGAGGTTTCATGGTGCCCACTTCGTAGGAGAGGATATAGCCCGTGAAATGGTTGAAGAAGGGGTAGTGTTCGCGGATGTGGGTGATGGCTATCTCGTTGGTATTGGAGAAGATGAAAGTGGGGATGTTGCGGGAGGCGAGTTGTTGCTGGGCTTGGATCATCTCCGGTATGGGGGAGAAGATATCGGCGAACTGTTCGCGGAATTGGGGATAAGGGATTTTGTGTTTGAGTCTGGCGGTCAGCTGCTGGTGGAAATCCTCGCTAGTTGTTCTGCCGCTTTCATAATCGCCCAGGAGGCTGGTTTCGATGAGCAGTTGGCGGACCTCACTTGCGCTGCCGTTGTTATTGCCGGCGACGCGACTGATCACGAGGTCGTAATTAAAGTCGAGGAGGACTTTGCCGAGGTCGAATACCACGGCGGAGATGTTCTGGGTCATGGCTGGAGTTCCCGGCGTCCTTCCAGGGCCCGGTGGAGGGTTACTTCATCAGCGAACTCGAGTCCGCTGCCGGCGGGGAGGCCGTGGGCGATGCGGGTGACGCGCACGCCTTGGGGCGTGAGTCTTTGGGCAAGGTAGTGGGCGGTGGCATCGCCTTCGACGCTGGTTCCGAGCGCGACCACGATTTCCTGGATGTGTTCCGGGTTGATGCGCTGTTCGAGCTGGTGGATGCGGAGGTCTTCCGGGTCGATGCCGTTGAGTGGGGAAAGCACACCTCCGAGAACGTGGTAGCGTCCGGCGAAGGCGTGTGATTTCTCGAGGAGCAGGACATCAACGGGGCGTTCGACGACGCAGAGCACGCCGGGTTCACGGCGTGTATCCTCGCAGGTTGGGCAGGGCTGGGTTTCCGTGAGGGCACCGCACTGCTGGCAGAACTGCACCTTGTCCCTGGCATGGAGCAGGGCTTCGGCGAGGTCGCGGGCTTTTTGTTCTGGTGCCTGGACGATGTGGAGAGCCAGCCGTTCAGCGGAGCGGGGTCCGATGCCTGGCAGTTTGCCGAGTTCCTGTTGCAGGCGCTGGATGACTTCCGGGAGGGCGCTCACATCAGGCCGGGGAGATTGAGGCCGCCTGCGGCTTTGCCCATTTCCTGGGTGTAGATTTCCTTGGATTGGGAGAGCGCGTTGTTGACTGCGGTGATGATGAGGTCCTCGAGGAGCTGGGCATCATCGGGGTTGATGGCTTGGGGGTCGATTTTAAT
>JBMTVN010000290.1:0-5301 GCA_049451415.1 Limisphaerales bacterium
GCTCGCCAACCTCCAAATCCATGCCCCGCTCAGCCCCGCCCATCCCAACATCCAATACGCCTCCTTCCCCTCGCTCGCCACCACTGCCCCCACCCGCACCCCCCTGCCCCTTGGCCAGGGCAGCGCCGCCTTCCCCCAGACCAACCTCACCAGCTGGCCCGACGACTACCGCCCCTTCCGCCACCTCGTCACCCAAGCACCACCCAGCCCCGCAAACGCAGAGTCGCTCAGCCAGGCTGACCCACTCCAGATCAATGACCTCCGCATCTTCAGCTTCATCACCATCTCCTTCTACCTGCTCATCCTGGTCGTCGCCCTGCTCTGGTGGCGCTTCCGCCAACTCCGCCCCGGCCGCTCCTCCGGACACCAGGACGTCGATGAACGCCTGCTCGCCGAGGAAACCCTCCACCTCGCCGAGGAACGCTGGGCCCGCCATATCCTCGGTGTCCAAACCCCCGCCAACGCCCCGCATACCCGGTTCTCCAACGCCACGCTGGAACAGAACTTCCTCATGCAGCTCCGCGCCCTCTACAAGATCATCGTCGAATGGCGCCGCATGGAAAATGGCTGGAACCCCGCCGACCCGCGACTCGCCGAAGACCAGTCCGACCCCTGGCTCAATGGACTCGATGAATTCGCCAGCTGCCTCGGCATCTACTTCCGTCAGGTCATCAAGGCCGGACACAAGGACGGCCTCCCCCAAACCGACATCCTGGACGAAGCCGAGGACAGCAACCATATCTGGTCCCGCCTCGTCATGTACCTCGCCGAACCTTACCTCGGCATGGTCACTCTCCTCCGCCAATACAACAACGTCGCCGACTACAGAAACCGCCAGTCCCTCAACCAGGAAATCCAAACGCTCCTGCAGGACCTCGGCGTCCGTCAGCGCACTGCCGGCTTCGACGCCCGTGTCCTCTTCAACTACCCCGCCAACCCGGAAGCGTTCGACCTGCTCAAAATCCAGCAGCCCGGCGCACGCCTCAAACCGCTCCTGGAAGAAGCCGCCGCCAAACTCCAAACGCCCTTCAGCCACCTCGCCGGCATCATCGAAAAATATAAACAGTTCAAACGCCGCGAACATCCCCTCCCCATCCACCCCTACATCATCGAGTTCGCCAAGACGCTCCCCCACTTCCTCCTCATGGGCCTCGGCGCCCTCGTGGTCTACAACCAGCAGACGCTCGCCGACAGCCCCATCATCCCCTACCTCTGGTTCAGTATCGCCAGCCTGTTCCAGTCGGCCGACACTCTCCTCTGGGCACTCCCCCTCGGCACCGGCCTCGCCCTCACCGCCTACGCCCACTTCGCCCGCGTCTATCGCTTTGAAGCCAGTATGCTCCCCCGCCAGGGAGGCGACTTCGTGCTCGATGTCACGGTCACCCGGCTCATGGGGAAAAAGCATAAGGCCGTCCCCAAAGCGAAAGTCGGCCTCGCCTGGAACCCCGTCCCCTTCGCCCGCGCCGGCTGGATCCTCCGCATCGCCGGATGGTTGCTCCTCGCCCAAACGCTCCTCTCGTGGGATACCCCCAGCTTCGCCACGTTCCTCGTCGTCAAGGGGCTCTTCGCCATGATCGCCCTCGCCGAGGTCGCCGCCATCCTCCTGCCCCTCGCCTCAACTTTCATCTCCGGCGCCCTCCAGGACTTCGTCATCCGACATCCCCACGCCCCCGCGCCACTCCAATTCCTCAACCGCCTCAACTTCAGCGCCAACCGCCCCGCCTCCCCCATCGCCCTCGCGATCCGCTACCTCTTCCAGCCCTCCGTCCCCTCAGGCGATGGACGCAGCCTCGCCCTGGCTATCCTCTCCTACTTCGGCCTGGCCGCTGCCTTCTTCTTCGTCGGCGTCTACCTCTGCCAGGGCATCCTCGCACTCTGGTTCACGGAAAACTACCTCAATGCCTCCTATGTAAAACTGGTGTTCGGCGGACTCGTGTTCTGGAACACGATGTACCTCCTCCGCTACGGCCTCTTCCTCCTCACGACTGCCATCACCTCGCTCCTCTGCTCCTACCCCTTCCGCACGCTCGCTGCCCTCGGCGGCCTCGGCTTCATCACGCTCGCCGCCACCAGCTCCGCCCACAGCCCCCAAACCCTCCCCGCAACCTGGATCGTCGTCGGCGCACTCGCCCTGCTCGCCATCTTCGAGGAACCCCTCCTCAGGCGCTTCAAAACCCCGGGCACCAACACCCGGCTCGCGTCACCAAAACCAAACCACCCCGGCACCGTCAACCACCTCACGCCCCCTACCAACGCCAAGGCTGGGATCGTCTACATGAGCGGTGACGACCTCGGCAGCCTGAAACTCAACGCCGACCTCCTCATGACCCGCTGGCATGTCCTCCGGGATAAACTTGGCTCCACCTCCGCCAAACTCGCCAGCCAGCTCGGTCAATGGCCCGACGACACATCCCTCAGGCAGGCCTTCGAGGAACTCTATAATCTCGAATCCCATCACGACATCACGCTCTGGCACCCCTGCCAGATCGTCACACCCGAACACCCCGCACCCGAACACCTCAACGGCCTCACACTCACCGCCACCTCCACCGAACACCGCCAGCAACTCCTCCGTACCTGGCAAATCCGACGCTGGATCGTCACGATGATGTCCACCGCCGGACATTCCCAGGATACCGCCATCAACCTCGTCGACATGGCCCTGCGATTCCAAGCCGACCAGATCGCCCCCAAAACCGCCTTCTTCCTCATCGCCAATAAATACGACAACCGCGAAGACAACCGCCCCGTCCAGCTCAACTACGATCAAGGCGAACTCCAACAGCGCGAAAAACTCTGCCAACTGCTCGAAGCCCTGGCCCCGGGAACCCACGCCTACAACATCCAAAACTGGACTCCCTTCGGCTTCAAAGCCGGCGGCATGACCGGCATGGACCTCGTCCCCGAAGAGAATCTCCAGCTCACCACCATGGTGGTCCTCGACCGTAATGCCACCATCAATGACATGGATAATTTCATGGCCGACCTCAATGAAGCGCTCGCCGACCCCGAGCTCGTCATCGTCATCCCCGGCCGCGGCACCACCAATACGCTCACCCCCATCGGCCAGGGATCCCAGATGATCGAGGAAGGCCACCGCTCCTTCCTCCGCGGCCTCATGGGCCTCATGGGCGGTAACGCCGGCGAATCCCTCGGCACGGGTTGGGGTAATATCGTCGCCTATACCTACGGCCGGGTCCAACGCGCCCTCCTCGACCCCCTCATCGCCCGCATGCCTCTCACCTCCCGCATGCAACGCGGCTCCAGCTTCGCCGTCCGCACCGAAGGCCTCATCGGCTTCTCACCCCACGCAGTCGGCATCTCGGAAGATACCTGGGCCGTCTCCCAGGCCGCCCATAACCTCGTCGCCCTCGGCGGCCGCGTCCGCTTCCGCCTCTCCCGCGCCTTCTGGCACAAGATCCGCGAAACCTGGAGCCACGCCGAATGGCTCGCCTCCTTCCCCCGCTGGTCCGGCGGCTACCTCCAGATGATGCAGGATACGATCATGCAACGGATCAACGACTTCGGCCCGCTCTCGGTCTTCGCCCGCGAACTCCGCGCCAGCAGCGGCCGGGCCTACCTCACCGCCCCCTTCGCACTCTTTAACATCCTCTTCCTCCCGCTCGCCATCATCCTCGACGTCACCCCCTTCGTCCAAATCCTCATCGTGCTCTGGAACTTCGGCTTCGTCATGAACCAGGTGCTCACGCTCCACGGACTCAATGCCTACCTCCAAAGCACCGGCTTCTCCCGCCTCGGCGCCGTGGTTGGCCTCGCCCTCGGCGGCATCGCCGCAGTGCTCTCACCCGGCCTCGCACCCTACGCCACCGGACTCGCTCTCCTCTCCATGTTCGTCGGCGGCTTCTGGGAAGGCACCAGCCGCTGGGCCTACACCCGCCTCCGTGACATCCTCCTCTTCGGCCCGCAGCTCATCCTCCACGGCCTCGGCCAAATCATGCGCCAAACCATCGAGTTCGTCATCTCCGGCGCCGCCGCCACCGATGCACAAAAGGTCAATATGGCCTTCCGCGCCTGGGCCGGCCCGCGCGAAGACCAACCGCTCAACCGTTACCCCCACTTCATTAACCTCCATACGGTCGTCTGGATCATTGGCCTCCCCTCGGTCGCCCTCAACCTCCTCGCTCTCTCCAACCTCGACATGTTCAATGTAGTCCTGCTCCTCCCCTCTCTCCTGTTCAGTACCAGCGTGCTCGCCGGCCCGTTCATCATGACCCCCAAACCCGGCACGGAACCCCAATACTCCCCGCTCCGGCTCCTCCGCTGGCTCGGCTGGCCCGCCGCCATCGCCGTCATGACCGCCATCTCCATGTCCATCGCCCGCGGCGGATCCTACCTCCTCCTCGCCACAACCATCACGCTCTGCACGCTCGCCGCCCTCCTCGTCGCTCCCGGACGTCACTTCGGCTTCCACTTCCGCCTCCGACTCCTCCGTAACCGACTCCTCCGCCAGCTCGCCGCCGGCGGCGTCCCCGCCCAGGACCGCCCCCTCCTCACCCAACAGCTGTTCGCCAATGCCGGCAAACCCGACGCCATCAGCTCTGCTCTCCAAAATAGCCCGCTCGCCAGCGAAGCCCAAAAGCACATCGCCCACTGGATCGACCAGGACCTCGCACCCACTCTCCACAACCCCAAACTCCACCCCGTCACCCAAAACCACGCCCGTCAACGCATCACCTCCGAGTTCCGCCGCACCTTCAGTATCGCCCTCCTCATCTGCCTCTGGTTCGTCGTCGTCCCCGTCCCCGGCCTCTTCGTCTTCAGCGCCGGCTCCTACGCCCTCTCCATGACTCTCGAAAGTATCGTCTACCTCGTCCTCGCCCTCACCGCCCTCGCCATCGTCGGCTACTGGACCAGCGAAATCCTCCGTCGCCTCCGCCGCCGCCATACCCACACCGGCCTCGAGCAACGCGCCATCCACGCATTCCAGGATATCCAAAGGAACTGGAACAACCACCCCGACCAACCCTGCGCCGATACCGCCCGCCGCGCCGCCCTCCTCACCGACCTCCTCACCTACCTCGACCAAAAGGCCGAGGCCTACGCCCAAGACTGCCTCAACCAAATCCAACCCCGTCAAAAACCCTAACCCCCCCTGCCCCGCCAGGATTCCGGCGGTTCGGCTTGCCGACAAGCTGACATCATCCGCTGCACCGTCCCTTCCATGCTCATGGCCACCTGGGAGGACGCGAGGCTGCTAACTCAATTGCAGCACGCAGTGCTCAGCACCGAAGACGTATTGAGCCCGAGGCTTTGGAGCCGGAGGTAGCTGTCGAATGCGCG
>JBMTVN010000291.1:0-5255 GCA_049451415.1 Limisphaerales bacterium
TCCTGACCGCGAATGGTATGGGAACATTCTTAACCGCGAATGGACGCCAATGGACGCGAATAGCTGACATCTGACTTTGGACTCCTGATTTCTGACCTCTGGCTTCTGGCTTCTGGCTTCTTTTGCGACCGCGAATGGACGCGAATGGGGGTGGTGAGGGGATGTTGGTTTGCTGAATGTGGGGGAGGCGGGGTTACGGCAAAAACATTGGGGAGGCAAAAAGATGGATGGTGGGATGCTATGGTTCCCGATGTTCGCGAGATTCAGGGGTTGAAGGACTGGAGGATTTGTTGGAGTTGGGCTGGGGAGGTGGCGGTGGGGCTGACGGTGATTTGGTAGCGGAGAGTGAAGGAGGACTTGGCTGGGACTGCTTTGGGTTCGGGCGCGAGGATGGCTTGGCAGATGAAGGGCATGGCTTGGGAATCGATGATGTACCAGTCGGCGGTTTCGGTGGTGTTATCGGGGTGGGAGCAGAAGGTGAGGCTACCGAGGTCCTGGGAATTGAGAGTGAAGTTGCAGGCGACGGCGGAGGCTTTGGGACGGGCGCGGTTGCGTGTGAAGGGTTCTATGGGGCCGGAAGTGGTGATGACGGACATGGTTGCGGGGAGGGGGGCCATGCGGGCACTGAGGCCGGCGTAGCCGCCGTTGACTTGTCCGCGGGGATCGTTGGGCATGGGGGTGCGGTCGAGGACGAGGTCTTCATCGGCAGCCGTGAAGGTGGCGGTCCAATGGATGGTGTAGCTGCCGTCGGGAGCGGGGGTGGAGACGGCCAGATCGCGTTGTTCCGTGAGGGCGGTTTTACCGGAAGGATGGATGTAGGAGAGGTTCATGCGGATGGTGGCGCTGCCGTCGGATTGGGTTTCGATGGAGGGCGGTTCCCATCGGGTACGGCCCTGGGCTTTGCCGTCGCTGTTTTCTTCCCAGTAGTTGATGTGGTTTTGGGATTGGGGGTGGTCGATGTATTTCCAGGAGAACCAGAGGGCGTAGTGCCAGGGGTGATCGGCGGGGCGGAAGTTCGTGAGCGAGGGTTTTCCGGCGGGGGCCAGGGGATGGAAGAAGGGTTTGCCTTTGGCGGGGTCGAAGCTGAATTGCCAGAGCGTGGTGGTGTCGTCGGTCCAGGCGAGGGTGGTTTCGGTGCGTTTCCAATCGGCGAGCGATTGGGTGGGGAGGAGGAGTATGGTGAGGAGAGTGATGAGCGCCGTGGACAGGGTTTTCATGGTGGGAATGGTTGGTTTAGCGTGAGGCGGCTTGTTGGGTGACGATGGGGACGTAGCCGATTTCGAGACCTTTGGGTGGGGTGACGAGGAGGGCGGGGTCGAGGCTGGCGAGTGTTCCTGTGGTGGGAGGAGGGAGGTAGGTGCGGTCTTTGGTCCAGTGTTGGTGGAGGAGTTCGACGCGGTGTTGGAGTTGTTCGCGTTGTTCGTTGGTGAGGTCGGCGTTGAGGAGGGCGGGTTGATCGGCGAAGCGGTACCACGAATAGGTGACCGTGCTGCCATCGCCGAGCGTGGTGGTGAAGGGGCCGGCGGCGGGGCCGGGTTGTTTCCAGGAGCTGGCGGGTTCTTCCGGGGTGATGTAGGGCTCGGCGGGGGGTTGTTCCGGGGTAGGGAAGCTGATGGAGGCGAGGCCGGTTTCGGGCGGGACCTCGTCGGGTTGAACGGGAATCCAGCGTGGTTGCTTTTGGCTTTTATCGAGCCGGTAGAATTGGGGGAGAGTGATGAGTTTTCCGTCGTTGGATTGGGTGGTGATTTGTTGGTTCCATTTGAAGCCATAGGTGGAGGCGTTATGAACCGTGGGAGTGGCGAAGGAGGTCCAATCGACTGAGGCGCGTTTTTCCTTGGGGGTATTGGGTCCGTAGATTCGCCACGTGGCGTAGCCGCCGGGTTTGAAGGTATGGAGTTTGCTCGCCTGGGTTTGGATCTCGGAGTTGGCGGGGGGGGCGCCTTGGAACCAGTTTTCGACGGCGGTCCAGAGGGCATTTTTGGTATAGGAAGTGATTTGGTGGACCGTGACGGAGGTGTGTTCGGGTGTGGCGGGGAAGGAGGTGGGGGAGACGCGGGCGTAGGCATTGCCTTGGTGATCTGAGGCGAGAGCGGCGGGGATATGTTGGGTTTCCATTTGGAGGGGGCGTCCGGACTCGGAGGGTCGGGTATCGAGGAACATGCCGGCGAGGCGGGGTTGGTCGAGAGTGGGTTCGACCCAGAAGTGCGGGGTAAAGAACGTGAGGGGGCCTTTGAAGTTCTCGGTATTAAGGAAGAGCGTCCAGCATTGGTTGCCGGTGGGGATGGGTTTGCCGGCGGTGGTGGTTTTGGGTTCCGTGAGAGGGAGGGGGAGGTAGCCATAGCCGAACAGTTCGCCGCTGGTGCCTTGCTTGAGGTTGAGGCCATCGGGGGGCCAGAGGACCCAGGGGCTGAGCTGGGCGACGCCGTATTTACCGTTGGGGTTGGACCAGTCGCGGCCTTTGCCGGCTCCGGGGCCATTGGCCCAGGTGGCGAAATTGAGCGTGACACCGCCCATGATGAACTTGGGGGTTTCCGTGGCGAAGCGGGTATCGCGCCACCAGCCGAGGCCGCCCTCGATATCGGAGTAGAGTTGTTCCGTGGGTTTGGTGTCGTAGTGGGGGTGCATCCAGGTGCCGAAGAGGCCGGTTTGAAACTCGTTGCCGGGGTAGTTTTGGACGAGTGGCCAGGCGGCGGCGTAGAGGGAGAAGCCGGCGTTGTAGGTTTCGTCGACGGCGTTATTGGGGACGATGAGGTAGCCGGCCATTTCGCCGTATTCGATGTCGCCGGCTCGGGTGGTCAGGTTGAGCAGCAGGGTGCTGGCGATGAGGAGCGACAGGGTGTGAGGGGAGAGTCGGGAGGTCATGGTGATGGGGGCAGAGTGTACTAGAAAGCTGGCGACATCAACCTCGTGTGGATTTGCGCTGAGGGCTGAGGGCTATTGCGGACCGCAGGGAGAGAGGAGAGGGGAGAGGGGTGCCACTGTTTTCTCTCTACGGTCTCCTGGCTGCACGTGTTGCCGCGTAGAACGTGGCAAGGAGGCGTGCTCGATACCGATAGCGATAGCGATTTTGATTTGGATGAGACGGTAGCGCTGCGTGCAGAGGGGTAATCAGGTCGGTGTTCCGAAACACTGAAACTCAGAAACTCCGACAGGGTCCGGGGGCAGGAGGCGCAGGTCGCAGAGCGCTGAGGGTGGAGGGGTGGTGGTAGTCATGCGGGTGAAACAGTCTTGTCGGTTGTTGTGTCGTTATCAGGGAACGGGCGACATCAATCTCGCAGAGTTACACGGTAGAAGATTATGCATGTTATATACGGCGTCCTGATGGCGGTTGCGGGTTTGTTTGTCGTGGTGAGCGCAACGCTGAGAAGGGAGTTTATTATCTACCGGCTTATGGTTGCGCGGTCGCGGGTTTTGTGGGGCGATCGGGTTCACCTTTTCCATCAGGTTTCCGGTGTGGTGGTGCTGGTGTTGGGTCTGTTGTGGGCTTTTGGCGTAATCTGGGTGGAGGGGTGACTCTCAGGCTCACTCCAGGGGCATCAGGAGAAGCGGGAAAGGCGATGACGTGATAGAGCGGACCATGATGCGAAGGTGGCGGTCAGGGTTCAGCCTGATCGAGTTGCTGGTGGTGATTGCGATTATTGCGATCCTGGCGGGGTTGCTGTTGCCGTCGTTGTCGGCGGCGAAGGAGAAGGGGCGGAGTATTCGTTGCGTATCCAACCTTCGGCAAGTGGGGATGGCTTTAAGGATGTATGCAGATGATTTTGGGGAGTTCTGTCCTCCGCGGACGGGTGTGCCGTATTGGACCCTGCCCTTGTATTCTTATTATCAGGACATGGAGTTGTTGAAGTGTCCGTCTGACCGGCGTCGGCCTACTGCGGTGAAGTGGCCTGGGGAGTTGACTGCTCCTGCCGGGGGGCTGCCGCCGTATGACCTGGATGGTTCGCACCGCAGCTATTTGATCAACGGGTGGAACGATTACTTTGAGCAGAGTTTGTCGGAGGAGGATTTTGCGCGGTTCAAGGAGATCTTGCTGAAGACACCGCTGGTTTTTGAGTGGTCGCATTCGATGAACCTGTCGCATGTGTCCTATCCTTCGCAAACGGTGGCTTTTGGAGAGAAGAAGACTGAGTCGCCGCAGGCCTATATGGATTTCCTGCAGGGTCAGGGCGGGAACGATTTGCAGGAGGTGGAGCACAGTCGGCATGGTGGTCGTGTGGGGGAGCGATCGGGCCGGTCGAATTTTGCGTTTGTTGACGGCAGTGTACGCAGTTTGCGTCATGCTGAGTCGGTGACTCCGGTGAACTTGTGGGCGGTGACGCGGGTTTGGCGGGAGTTGCCTCCATTACCAGTGGAGCAGGTGGACTAGGGATTTGCGGGTGGATGGTCGTGAGTTGAAACCTCCGCTTGGAATCGGGGCGAGGGTTCAATAGATTCTGCGAGCATGATCACCGGACGGTTCCATGAGGGGAGTGGTTTAGGCTGCGTTCGCGCGGTCGGGCCCGGGTCGGGGGTCTGGATATTCCGTTTGGTGGCGGGCTTATGGCTGGCTTGTTCCGGGCCTGCGGCCTGGGGTGCGGAGTTCTCGGGGGAGGGGGTGGAGTTTTTTGAGAGTCGCATTCGGCCCTTATTGATTGAGCACTGTTATGGTTGCCACAGTGTGGAGAGTCCACGGGTGAAGGGTGGTTTTTGGCTGGATACCAGCGAAGGGATCTTGCGGGGTGGGGTATCGGGGGAACCGGGGGTGGTGCCGGGGAAGCCGGAGCTGGGATCGGTGATGAGGGCGATTGGTTATGCGGATGAGGCGTTGCAGATGCCGCCGAAGGGGAAGTTGGGTGAGGGGGAGATTGCGGTGGTTGAGGCATGGATCCGGATGGGTGCGCCGGATCCGCGGGATGGGGTAGCGAGGGAAGTTGCCGGTGTGGATTCCGGGGAGGAGCACTGGGCTTTTCGGCGGCCTGAGCGGCGTGAGCCGCCGGAGGTGAGGGGTGGGGATTGGGTGCGGACGTCGGTGGACCGGTTTGTGTTGGCTGAGTTGGAGGAGCGAGGTTTGGAGCCGGTGGGGGTGGCGGGCAGGCGGACGTGGATACGGCGGGCCACGTTTGATTTGCATGGCTTACCGCCGTCGGCGGAGGAAGTGCGGGCGTTTGAGGAGGATCGCGAGCCGGGTGCATTTGAGCGGGTGGTGGACCGGTTGCTGGCGTCGCCGCGTTATGGGGAGAGGTGGGGGCGGCACTGGTTGGATGTGGCGCGGTATG
>JBMTVN010000292.1:0-5255 GCA_049451415.1 Limisphaerales bacterium
AGCGTGACGGGGCAATTCCTGCGGCGGCATATGGTGACAGGGTCCTAGGGCTGGCTTATGATCCTTCGAACAAGCGCATGACTGTGAAGCGAGACTCTCTATGGCGGGGTTGGTGTTGGGTGGTTCTGCTGGGGCTGGCATTTGGGGCTTCTCGGGTTGAGGGGGCGGACGTGCCTGGCAACGGGGAGGTGGAGGTGCGGGCCTGGGAGGTGGCGGCGCGCTTTTATGAGACTGCGGCGTTTGAGTTGGCGGAGGAGAAGCTGCGGGGTTTTGTGTCTGAGTATCCGGAGTCGGTGCATCGGGCCGAGGCGTATCTTTTATTGGCGGAGTCGCTTTTTCGTCAGGGGAAGGTTGAGGAGGCGTTGGCCCTCTTGATGGAGCGGCGTGAGCAAGGTGGGGTTTGGCGTGACCGGTATGATTTTTGGGTGGGTGAATGTTTGGTTCAGCTGGCGCGGTATGAGGAGGCGATACAGTCGTATCGTTTGATGCTCGAGGCGCATCCGGAGTCTGAGCGGGCGCTGGATGCTCTGGTGGGGCAGGCTTATGCCTTGCAGCAGACAGGGAAGGCGGGGGAAGCCTTTGCGTTGCTGAGCCGGTCGGATGGTTTGTTCTTCAGGTTGAGTCAGGGACAGGAGGGGCGGTCGGGTGTCGCACTGGGCTATTTATTGATGGGGGAGACGGCATTGTTGACGGGGCAATCTGCGGCGGGTTTGGAGTTATTGGGGAGGTTGCCTGCGGATCGTTGGCCGGGGATTCTGGCCTGGCAGAGGTTGCATTTGGTGGCGCGGTTGCAGCTGGCCTTGGGGAAGACGGATGATGCGGTTTCGACTGTGGAGCGTCTGGTCGAGACGTTGAGAGTGGAGGCGGACCCGCGGGCGGTTCCGTTTCGGTCTGATGCGGTGGGTTTGGCTGGGCGGGTGTATGAGCAGAGGGGGGATGTGGCCAGAGCGATGGAGATGTTTGAGCGGAATTTGGAGCCGGGTGTTGTGGAGGCGCGGAGGCGGGAGGCGGCCTCCGAGCTGGCGCGGTTGAGTTTGAAGCAGGGTGATTTGGGGGCTGCGTTGACTAGGCTGGAGGGGTGGGTGGGCAGGTATGGTGGGGAGCTGGTGGTGTTCCCTTTACGGGTGGCGATTGCTGAGCTGACGTTGCGCCGGTATTTTGCTGTTCCAGCGGAGAGGAGAATGGAGGGGTTGAGGTCTTTGGAGCTGGCGCGGCAGGGGCTGGCTGGGGTGACGAATGGGGTGGAGGGGGGATGGGTTGGGCGGGCCGCATTTGCCGCGGGGTGGTGTGCCTGGGAGGAGTCGCGTCGGGGGGATGGGGCGGCCTCAGTGAGGCTGGAGGAGTCGGGGCAATCCTTTGAGTTGGCGGGTGAAGCTTTACCGCGGTCGGTGGAACAGGCGGTGGCCTGGTTCAAGGCGGGCGATGTGCGATTTTTACAGGGGGCGAACGAGCGTGCGGCGGGGCATTACTGGCGGGTGGCCACCAATTATGCCGAGTTACCGGAGGTAAGGCAGGCGGTGGGGGATCATGCCTTGTATCAGATTGTGCGAGTGGCGACCGGGGCGGGGGACCTGGCGGCGGGTGAGGCGGCGATGGGGATGGTGCTGCAGTTGTATCCGCAGAGCTATTTTGGGGACCGGGCGGTGATGGTATTTGGCCAGGCGCTGGGGGAGGCGGGGAGGCCGGAGGAAGCGCGCAGGCTGTTTACGGAGTTTCTGCAGAAGTTTCCGTCTTCTTCACTGGCACCGGAGCTGGGTTTGGCGATGGCGCGGACGTGGCAGCAGCAGAGTGACTGGGGGAATGCGGCCGCGGAGTATGACCGGTGGTTGAAGGCACATGGGGCGGATCATCCGGCTCGGGGGCAAGCCATGTATGAATTGGCCTGGAGTGCTCATCGATCGGGGGACGAGCAGCGTGCGTTGGAGGGTTTTCAGGCGTTTCTGGAGCGGTTTCCCCGGCATGCGTTGGCGCCTGCGGCGCTGCATTGGGTGGCTGACTATCATTTTCGGCGGGGCATGTATGACTTGGCGGAGGGGGAGTACCAGCAGATTTATCTGAACACAAACTGGCCGTCATCGGAGTTGAAGGTCCGGGCGTGGATGATGGCGGGGCGGTCGGCGTACCGACAATCGAACTACAAGGATGCGCGGGGGTATTTTACTGATTTGATCAACCGGGTGGGGACGAATGCGCCGGCGGGGGTGTTGCCGGAGGCCTACTTTGCCTTGGGGGATTCATTCCGGTTGGGGGCGGATGCCGACAAGATTCTGGAAGGTTTTGCCGAGGCGATTAAGGCGTATAGCAAGATTCCGCAGAACCATCCTAAGAGCCCGCTGGTTCCACTGGCGTGGGGGGAGATTGGGAACTGTCATTTCCAATTGGCGACGGCTGATGCGAAGCAATATGACATGGCGGTGGCGGCCTACACCAACGCGATGGCGGTGACGGCGGCGGTGCCGGTGAGGAGTCAGGCCGAGGTGGGTTTAGCGATGTGTCTGGAGGCCAAGGCCCTTTTGCCCGGGGCGACGAACCGGTCGGGGATGCAGGTTCGGGCTTTAGAGCATTATCTGCGGGTGACGGAGGGGGGCAATTTGCAGGCCGGGGAGGAGGCGGATATCCTGTGGGTGGAGCGTGCTGGGGCGGCGGGTGCGACGTTGGCGGAGCAGATGAAGCGTTGGGAGGTGGCGGAGCGGCTTTACGACCGGTTGATTGAGCTCGTGCCGGTGATGAGGCAGAAGTATGAGGCCCGTCGCGATCGTGTGCGGCAGGCGAAGCTCGCCCCGGGTTGAGGCGAGCTTTGTGCCGTGGTCCAGGCGGGGCCTATTGGTTTTGGGAGCGCGCCAGCTGCCCGTAGATGAGCTTGTCGATTTCGCTGGCGGTATCGACATCCGGACCTCCGGCGGAGGATCGAGCCTGAGTGGTCACGGTGGTGATTCCGGGGGTGTCTTCGCTGAAGCTGACCCAGATCTTGCGACCGAAAGCGACGCCCGAGACGACTCGTTTGACGACGTCATCGCCGGTGACCTCGCCATTTTTCTGGAGGACGGCGATGGCGGCATCATGCACAGGCTTCATGGGCAGTTCGTAGCTGCTTTGGATGGAGTCCTTGACGAAGGGGACTCCGGGGCGGACGTGGCCTTCCGAGGTGGAGTAACATCCGGGTGCGAGGGTGAGCACGGCTGTCAAGGCGGAGCAGGTCAGCAATTTTTTCAACATGGGCGTGATGCAAACAGAATAGGTGTGGGCTGTAAACGTTGTTCCTGAGCGTGCTGGAGGTTCCGTGCTTGTCAAAGGGTAGGCGGAGGGTAGCTTGTCTGGAGTTTCATGAAGCAATCATTTGCCGAATTAGGATATCCGGGGCGGTTGATTGCAGTGGAGGGTCTGGATGGTTCGGGCAAATCTACCCAGATCTATTTGCTGCAGCGGTGGCTGGAGTTGCAGGGGTTGAAGGTTTTTTTCAGCGAGTGGAATTCGTCTGAGCTGGTGAAGACGGCCACGAGCAAGGGGAAGAAGCGTCATTTGCTGACGCCGACTACCTTCAGCCTGATTCACGCGACGGATTTTGCGGATCGGTTTGAGAGGCAGCTGGTTCCTTTGATGCGGGCGGGGTATCTGGTGTTGTGTGACCGGTATGTGTTCACGGCTTTTGCGAGGGACACTGTTCGGGGGTGCAATGCGGAGTGGGTGCGGGGTTTGTATGGGTTTGCGCCGTTGCCGGACCTGACATTTTTTTTCAATGCGCCTTTGGAGGTGAGTTTGCGGCGCATTTTGGATGGCCGGCCCGAATTGAAGTATTTCGAGGCCGGGATGGACATGCGGCTTTCGCAGGATCCGTATGAGAGTTTCAGGATATTCCAGGGCCGGTTATTTGAGCAGTATCTGGCGATGAGTTCTGAGTTTGGCTTTTTGGTGGTGGATGCGAACCGGCCGGTTGAGCCGCAGCAGAGTGTGCTGCGGCAGCTGGTTGCGGCGCGGATCGACTTGGGTCGGTTTCGAGCGGGGGGGCAGGCATGAAAGGCAAGGAACGCGAAGTGGCGGGGAAGAAGAAGAAGAAGACAGCCGGGCGTGGAGCAGGCGCGGTGATTCCGGTGAAGGTGGAGGTGCCGCCGCGGCGCCCCAAGCGCTTTTTGGGTTGCGGGGTGCCCGGGGTGGACACCGAGCAGTTGACCGGGCGGTTGATTGTGGTGGAGGGAGCGGACGGGTCGGGGCGGTCGACGCAGATTGCGCGGCTGGTGGAGTGGCTGGAGGGAGGGGGGCATGCGACCGTGCAGGTGGGCTTGAAGCGGTCGTCTTTGGTGAGTGAGGAGTTGGAGCGTGCGAAGCAGGGGAACATCCTTGGTCACATTACGATGAGCCTGTTTTACGCGACGGATTTTGCCGACCAGCTGGAGAACATTATTTTGCCCAGTTTGAAGGCGGGCTTCATGGTTTTGGCGGACCGGTATGTTTACACGCCGATGGTGCGGGATTTGGTGCGGGGGATGGACGAGGAGTGGTTGATGAACCTGTATGGCATGGCGGTGCAGCCGGACGCGGTGTTTTATCTGAACGTTTCCTCGGAGGAATTGCTGCAGCGGAATTTTGCGAAGAATCACACGCTGGATTATTGGGAGAGCGGGATGGATTTGGGGTTGTCGCGGGACATGTTTGACAGTTTTGTGCAGTATCAGGCGCTGGTGCAGGAGCAGTACAGGCGTTTGCAGAAGCGGCATGGATTTACCATGGTGAACGGTGAGAAGCCGGTGGAGGAAGTGGCGGGGGAATTGCAGGGCAAGATTGCCGAGATGTTGCAGGGGTAATAGTGCTGGAGTGGAGACCATTTAGAAACTGATCGACGACATGTCAGAGCAAGAGCGCAAGGACTACGTGGTGGGAGTGGATCTTGGTGGGACCAAGATCCTGGCTGGTTTGTACAACAGCAAGCTGAAGTGCATTGGTCGACATCGGCTGAGCACGAAGGCGAAGCGCGGGCCGGATGCCGTGATTGAGCGGATTGCGAGGTGTGTACGTGAGGTGGTGGACGAGTGTGACCTGAAGCTGGAGGACATTCGGTCTGTGGGTGTGGGGGCTCCGGGGTCGGTGAATCCGGAGAAGGGGGAGATTGTCTTTTCTCCGAACCTGCCCGGGTGGAAGAACGTTGGATTACAGAAGGCGTTGTCGAAGCAGTTGGGGGTTCCGGTGGTGCTGGAGAACGACTGCAATGTCTGCACCCTGGGGGTTTACCATGTGGAGCTGAAGGCGAAGCCGAAGCACAT
>JBMTVN010000293.1:0-5251 GCA_049451415.1 Limisphaerales bacterium
CCCAAATCATCGCCCCCCTCACCCGCCAACCCCAACCCGTCGTCGGCCTCAATATCCCCTACGCCACCGGCATGGGCGGCGGCGGCATCACCCGCCTCATGCCCAACCAATGGGATATGTTGGGCCGACTCCGCGCCATCCCCGATTCGGTCGAGGAATACACCTACTTCTATAAACACCTGGACCTCCTCGGCGGCGACTGGCTCGGCTACGGCCCGGCCAACCTCTCCAAACCCAAAGGCAATGCCACTGTCCGGAATGTCCGCCTCCCAACCCATTACCACCACGGAAGTGTCCCCGATGCCCGGCACCTCGCCCAAAACCCCGAAATCGTCGAATGGATCAATCAGTATAACCCCTTCTCCCCACCCGACTCAGCCCCGGACTTCTCCTCCGATTCCCGGAATATCCTCTGGGCCGCCGACGTCTGGTTCAGTATAAAAAAACACTGGGTCCTCGAACTCCAACGCTGGATCCAACATCAGCCACCTCCCCCCAATGCCCCTTGACCACCTCCCCACCCGGCAAATCGCCGTCCTCGCCTCCGCCGTCATCTACTGGGGCGGCGTAGCCATCCAAGCCCGACGCGTCCGCCGCAAAATCGGCCACTCCCCCAACGTCGCCCCCAAAGGCACCAAGGAAATCCTCCTCTGGATCGGTTGGACCACCGTCGTGCTAGCCTGGCTCATCCAACCCATCCTCGGCGCAACCCCCAACACCCTCCCCGGCCTCCGCCTCCACCCCAACTTCACCGGATCCATCCCGCTCGGCCTCACTCTGCTCACCTTCGGCTACGCCGCCACCCTCTGGTGCTACAACGCCATGGGCAAAGCCTGGCGCATGGGAATCGACCACAAGGAACAAACCCAGCTCGTCACCCGCGGACCCTATAAGTTCATCCGCCATCCCATCTACGCCTTCCAAGTCCTCATGCTCGCCGGCTCCACCCTCCTCCTCCCCTCAGTCCTCTCGCTCGCCATTCTTACGCTCCACCTCGCCTGCGTCGCCTTCAAAGTCGCCGACGAAGAATCCCACCTCGCCAAACTCCACGGCCCCGCTTACCTCCAATATAAAAAGCAAACCGGCCGGCTCCTCCCCAGACTCCTCCCCCCATCCAGGTAACCTCCCCCCCACCATCGACTGGATCAATGCCAGTCACATCAATATTGATTTCACCCCTGCCCTCAACCACATGTATCGTCCCCCATCAAGCGGGACCCATAAACCTGCCCCCAAGTCGCCATGACTCACTCACTCCCATCCACCAAAGCCCAGGCCCGCATCGCCGCCTGCCTCACCCTCGCCGCCCTCACCCTCCTCACCTCCAGCTGCTCCCCCAAACGCATGGCCGTCAATATGGTCGGCAATGCCCTCGCCTCCGGCGGAACTACCTTCGCCTCCGATGACGACCCCGAACTCGTCAAAGCCGCCGTCCCCTTCAGCCTCAAACTCATGGAAAGCCTCCTCGCCGAAAGCCCCAAACACAAAAAACTCCTCCTCGCCACCTCCAGCGGCTTCACCCAATACGCCTACGCCTTCGTCCAACTCGAGGCCGATGAACTCGAAAATACCGACTTCGCCGCCGCCGAAACCCTCCGCAACCGAGCCCGCCGACTCTACCTCCGAGCCCTCAACTACGGCCTCCGTGGCCTGGACTCCTCCCATCGCGACTTCTCCCAACAACTCACGGAAAACCCGCTCAAAGCCGTAAAACGCGCCCGCAAAAAAGACGTCCCCCTCCTCTACTGGACCGCCCTCGCCTGGGGCGCCACCATCAGCGTCTCCAAAGACGACCCCTACATCGTCGCCCAAATCCCCCAAATGGAAGCCCTCATCGATCGCGCCCTCGAACTCGATGAGTCCTACGCCAATGGCTCCATCCACAGCTTCCTCATCACCTACGAAATGAGCCGCGACGGCGCCCCCGGCCTCCCCGCCGACCGATCCCGATCCCACTTCAACCGCGCCATGGAACTCTCCCAGGGAAAACTCGCCGGCCCGCTCGTCTCCCTCGCCGAGGCCGTCTCCATCCAGGAACAAAACGTCGAGGAATTCGACCAACTCCTCAACCAGGCCCTCAGCATCAATCCCGATGACGACCCCGACAACCGCCTCATGAACCTCATCATGCAACAACGCGCCAGATGGCTGTTACAACACCGCGACGACCTCTTCCTCCTGCCCAACCCGGCTTGACACCCCACATCCAACCCCGCTAGCAAAGGTCCCCGCTCATGCAATACAAACTGCCCCAACCCACAAATCCGCACACCTCTCTCCACCGCTGCATCCCGGCCATCCTCGCCCTCGCCATCTCCCTCCTCTCCCTCACCCCAGCCCGCGCCGCCACCAAAATCCGCCTCGCCACCCTCGCCCCAACCGGCTCCGTCTACCATAAAAGTCTCCAGGCCCTCCGCGATGAATGGCGCAAAATCTCCGGTAATAAGGTCGACCTGCTCGTCTATGCCGACGGCAAACTCGGCGGCGAAGCCGAAGTCGTCCGCCTCATGAACCTCAACTCCATCCAGGCCGCCATGCTCACGGTCGTCGGCCTCACCGAAATCGACCCCGGCGTCCAAGGGCTCCAAAATATCCCCATGGGCTTCCGCGACTTCGCCGAAGTCGATCACGTCGCCCAAAAACTCCAGCCCCTCCTCGAGGAAAAACTCGCCGCCAAAGGCTATGTCGTCCTCGGCTGGAGCGACGCCGGCTGGGTCCGATTCTTCACGAAAAACCCCGTCCGCACCCCGGAAGACCTCAAGTCCCAAAAGCTCTTCACCTGGGCCGGCAACCCCGAAGTCGTCGGCATCTACCGCTCCGTCGGCCTCACCGCCGTAGCCCTCGAAACCGCCGATATCGTCCCCTCCCTCGAAACCGGTCTCATCGACGCCGTCCCCTGCCCCCCAGTCTTCGCCCTCAAAACCCAAATCGACCGACGCGCCTCCCATATGGTCGAAGTCAATTGGGCCCCGCTCGTCGGTGCCATCATCGTCAGCAAAAAAGCCTGGGAAGAAATCCCCGCCAACCTCCGCGAACCCATGCTCAAAGCCGCCCGGAAAACCACCGAGGAAATCCGCGCCGCCGGACGCAAGGAAAGCGAGGAGTCCGTCAACGCCATGACCCAACGCGGCCTCAAGGTAATCCAGCCCAACGCCAAAGAAATCGAGGCATGGCGCAAAACCGCCGAACAAACCTATCCCCAGGTCCGCGGTAAAATCGTTCCGCCGGATGTCTTCGACCGTACGCTCGAAATCCTCAAGGAATACCGCAGCCAATAACCGTGACGCCGGAACTCCCATCCAACGGAGACCCCCACGGCTCCACCACGAAAAACCGTCCGCCCTGGCTGCATAACCTCTGCCAGACGGAAAACCTCCTCGTGGTCGCCACCCTCGGCCTCATGATGACCCTGCCCTGCGCAGAAATCATCCTCCGCAAAGGCTTCAACTCCAGCCTCCCCGGCTCCACCACCATCGTCCAACACCTCGTCCTCCTCGTCAGTATGATCGGTGGCGCCATCGCCGCCCGCGAAAACCGGCTCCTCTCCATCTCCACCATCTCGCACTACCTCAAAGGCCCCTGGAAAACCACCGCCCAAGTCCTCAGCCATAGCACCGCCACCGCCATCACAATCGCCCTCTGCCTCGCCAGTATCCCCGTCGTCCGCGAAGAAAAAACCCTCGGCAATATCTTCGCCTGGGGCATCCCCAAATGGATCATCTTCCTCAGCCTCACTCTCGGCTACGGCACAATCAGTCTCCGCATCCTCTGGCATTCCAGCACTAAATGGCCCGCCAGAACCCTCACTCTCGCAATCTCCGCAACCCTCCTCGCCATCGCCCTGCTCCACCCCGTCGACCCGGAAAAACTCCGCTGGCCCGCCCTCATCCTCCTCGCCGTCTGCACCCTCCTCGGTGCACCCGTCTTCACCGCCATCGGCGGCATCGCCATCATCCTCCTCTGGTCCCAAGGTGAAACAACCACCAGCGTCCCCTTCAAACACTACGCCCTCAGCGTCAGCCCCACCCTCCCCAGTATCCCCCTCTTCACGCTCGCCGGATACTTCCTCGCCGAAGGCGGCGCCGCCAAACGCTTCGTCCGCGTCTTCAATGCCCTCTTCGGACCACTCCGCGGAGGCCCCGCCGTCGTCACCGTCCTCGTCTGCGCCTTCTTTACCTCCTTCACCGGCGCTTCCGGCGTCACTATCCTCGCCCTCGGCGGACTCCTCATGCCCATCCTCCTCGCCGCCGGCTACACCGAACGACACGCCCTCGGCCTCCTCACCGCCGCCGGCTCCCTCGGCCTCCTCTTCCCTCCCTGCCTCCCACCCATCCTCTACTCCATCGTCGCCAGTGACTCCGCAGGTGCCCAGGTCCGCATGAACGAAATCTTTCAGGGCGGCCTCCTCCCCGGAATGCTCCTCATCGGCATGACCGCCGCCTGGGGGGTCTTCATCGCCCCCGCCAATAAAGCCAACCGCCCCACATTCAACCTCCGTGAGTCCATCTCCGCCATCCGCGGCGCCATCTGGGAACTCCTCCTCCCCGTCATCGCCCTCACCGCCCTCTTCAGTGGCCTCGCCACCCCGGTCGAAGCCGCCGCCATCACCGCCACCTACGCCTTCATCGTCGAAACGTTCATCTATAAAGACCTCAAACTCTTCCGCGATGTCCCCCGCGTCATGACGGAATGCGGCCTCCTCGTGGGCGGTATCCTCCTCATCCTCGGCGTCGCCCTCGGCCTCACCTACTACCTCACCTGGGAAATGATCCCCGACCAGGCCGCCGAATGGGTCACCGCTAACGTCGAATCCAAATGGACCTTCCTCCTCCTCCTCAATGTCTTCCTCCTCGGCGTCGGCTGCCTCATGGATATCTACTCCGCCATCATCGTCGTCGTCCCCCTCCTCGTCCCCATCGCCTCCGCCTTCGGTATCGATATGGTCCACCTCGGCGTCATCTTCCTCGCTAACCTCGAACTCGGCTTCCTCACCCCCCCCGTCGGCATGAACCTCTTCATCTCCTCCTACCGCTTCAATAAACCCATGCCCGAGGTCATGCGCGCCTCCCTTCCCATGCTCGGCATCCTCGCCATCGGCGTACTCCTCATCACTTACCTCCCCATCCTCACAACCTGGATCCCCTCCCTCTTCCGCTAACCACCAGCCTCCTGGATCCAAGGCTCCAATCAATGGCCCGAACCCACCTGGCCACTCCGGGACAACACCACCATGGACCGCGCCTGGCTCAAA
>JBMTVN010000294.1:0-5250 GCA_049451415.1 Limisphaerales bacterium
ACCCAACAACCCGACCTCCACTTCACCCCAAATAGCCCCCATCTCCCAAACGCCCTCCACATCGACGACACCACCCGCTTCCAAACCATCCTCGGACTCGGAAGCTCACTGGAACACAGCACCTGCTACAACCTCTCCCTCCTCCCCCCCAACCAGCGTGAACGCATACTCGAAAGCCTCGTGCACCCCACCCAAGGCATCGGCATGAACCTCATGCGCATCTGCATCGGCACATCCGACTTCGCCCCCGGCCCCTTCTACACTTACGACGACATGCCCCCGGGCCAGGAAGCCCCCGAACTCAAACACTTCAGCATCGATCGCGACCGCGAATACCTCCTGCCCACTCTCAAGGCCGCCCTAAAACTCAACCCGCAACTCCGCTTCCTCGCCTCACCCTGGACACCCCCTCCCTGGATGAAAACCAATGGCCGCTACGGAAGCGGTTCGCTCAGGAAAGAATGCTACCCCTACTTCGCCGAATACCTCGCAAAGTTCATCGAGGCCTACCAGCAGGAAGGCATCCAGATCCACGCCCTCACCCTCCAAAATGAACCCGAGTTCGGCCCCGAACCCTACCCCAGTTGCCTCTGGACCGCAGAACAACAACGCGACTTCATCCGCGACCACCTCGGGCCGCTGTTCCAAACCCGCGGCATCAAAACCCTCGTCTGGGCTTTCGACCATAACTTCAACAACCCGGACTTCCCCGCCACCATCCTCAAAGACCCAAAAGCCGCACAATACGTCGATGGTAGTGCCTTCCACCTCTACGAAGGTGAACCCGGCGCCATGTCGCTCCTCCACCAGCAGTTCCCCGATAAACCCGTCTACTTCACGGAAGGCTCGGTCTACGGTGCCCACGGCGCCACCGAAATCATCTCCTACTTCCGCAACTGGGCCCGCAGCTACAACGCCTGGGTCACCATGATCGATCACCAAGGCCAACCCAATGTCTCCGGCTTCCACGACTGCGACCCCACCATCATCGTGCTCAACCGCAACACTCTCCAAACCGAATACCGCGCCGATTACTATATCTACGGCCAGTTCATGAAATTCATCACCCCCGGCGCCACACGCATCGCCTCATCCGAAAGCACCGGCTCCACATCCCATGTCGCCTTCCAAAACCCCGATGATACCCTCCTCCTCATCCTCGCCAATCCAGCCAACACTCCCCGCGATCACTCCATCCACTGGCGCAACCTCAGCTTCAACACCACCCTCCAACCCAAATCAGTCGCCACATTCCAGTGGCACAATCCCGCCACAACCTCGCAAAGGTAAGGACGACGTGTCCCGCGACCACGGGCTTGCCTCATGGCAAGCCGGCCACAGTGCCGCTGCCGCGGCACGACAACCGGTCGTTCCACTCCCTGACCACAGTGGCGCCCGGCGTATGCCCTCTTGCAAACCAGCGCCACGCCGTACCCAGTCCGTAGTAGCGATTCCACGCATGCAGATGAGCCTTACCAGCGACACCCGTAGTCCGCGCAAAGCGCTTCGCACCCTCCTCGCGTAGCACTCACGCGCCGGAGCTGGAAGCTAGGAGCTAGGGCACTCAATCATTGCACCAGTTTGTTGCAGGTAGGGACGCGGCTTGTCCCGGCGTAGCTCGCAGAGCGAAGACGGAAGCCTCGGCGAAGAAGGATAGTCAGCGACCCCGCGGCGGCGGGGGAGCCTAAGTCAGGACACCGACAGGTGGCCCTCAGTCAGCGAGGCCCCGCCGAGCCGTAGTCGGTGTCGCACTAGCGACACCCGTAGTCCGCGCCCCGCGCTTCGCACCACCTTTCGAAATCGAAATCGGGATCGAAACGCGACTTCGTCGCGAGTGGGAGGCGATCACTGAATTTGCGCTTGCCGCAAGCCTGTGCAACTCTAACCCTCCAAACTCCAAACCACGCCATCATCCCAGTGCCGAACCGACGTCCAATCCTCACCCTCACGCTCCTGCTACTCCTGTCCGCCCTCCCAACCGCCGCAGCCCGCAGCCTCCCCAACTTCAACCTGCTCGACGTCCGCGAAACCAACCACGAACTCTACCGCGCACCCGGCCGCGCAGTCGTCCTGTTCTTCACCGGTACCGGCTGCCCCATCGCCCGCAAATGCAGCCCAAAGCTCAGGGCACTCCAGAACACCTTCCAATCCCAGGGCGTCCACTTCTGGATCATTAACTCCTACCCGGAAGAATCCCCACGCGATATCCGCAAGGAAATCATGGAACTCGGCCTCCGCACCATGACTTACCTCCTCGACTCCAACCAGGCCGTCGCCATGGCCTACCGCGTCGACCGCACCGCCGAAGTCATCGCCATCAATACCCAAACGTGGGAACCCTTCTACCGCGGTGCCATCGATGAACAATTCGCCGAAGGCTCGGAAAAACCCACCACCGGAACGGAATACCTCAAGGACGCTCTCGACGCCTTCCTCAACAACCAGCCCATCCCCACAGAACGTACGCGCCCCCGCGGCTGCCGCATCACCTACGCACGATCCGATGACCCCGACAAAACCCCCGATTACGCCACGGAAGTCGCCCCCATCCTCCGCAACAAATGCGCCGAATGTCACCAGCCCGATGGCGTCGGCCCCTGGAGCATGAACGCCCACCGCCGCGTCGCCAACTATGCCGACATGATTGAGGAAGTCCTCACCGCCCGACGCATGCCGCCCTGGGATCCCAACCCCGCCTACGGTTCCTTCCAGGACGAACAACGCCTCTCCCGCGATGAAGTGCAGACCCTGATCCGATGGGTCCAAGCCGGCGCCCCCAAGGGCGAAGGACCCGATCCCCTCACAGAACCCATGCCTCCCCTCCCCACCTGGCAACTCGGCTCACCCGATGCCATCCTGACTATCCCCGAACCCCAGCGTATCCCCGCCTCAGGCGTCCTCGACTACCGCTACGTCACTGTGGACAACCCCTTCACTGAGGATGTCTGGCTCTCCGGCATGGAAATCAAACCCGGCAACGCCAAGGTCGTCCATCACGTCATCCTCTACGTCGACCGCCCCGGCTACAATGACCCCGGCAACGGCGCGTTCTTCATCGGCTGGGCCCCCGGCGCTTCCGCTCTCCATTACCCCGCCGGCACCGCCAAACGACTCCCCAAAGGTAGCCGACTCACCCTCGAACTCCACTACACCACCTGCGGCTCAGAACAGGAGGACACCACCCAAGTCGCCCTCTTCCGCGCCAACGGACCCCAAACCTCCGAAGCCGAAACCCGCTTCGCCATCGAATGGAACCTCAATATCCAACCGGGCGATGATGAAGCCCGCCACAGCGCCACCTACGCCTTCACCCAAGACACCACCCTCTACGGCTTCTTCCCCCATATGCATTACCGCGGAAAATGGATGCGCTACGAATTACTCACTCCCAACGGTAAAAAAACCACCCTCCTCCACGTCCCCCGCTACGACTTCCTCTGGCAGTTCAGCTACTACCCCACCCAACCCATCCAAGTCCCCGCCGGCTCCTGGCTCCTCGTCACCGGTGCCTTCGATAACTCCGCAAACAACCCCGCCAACCCCGACCCCACCAAACAAGTCCACTTCAACCAACAATCCTGGGACGAAATGTTCATCGGCTTCTTCGAAGCCGCCCACTAACCCCGGTATAGGCCGGAGTCTCGGTGTTTCGGTGTTTCGGCTGTTCGGACCAATCAGTGCCGCGCCAGCGGCACAACTGGATTTGCGCAGAGCACAAATCCACACCTGAGGTGCCTGACTAAACTGACCCATTGCCTCACCGACACTCTGCGCACCTAATACAATCGAACGACCTGCTCCACACACTTGTCACTTGAATGCAACGGCTCAGTGCGTTGTTCTACTCAGGATGAAAGCCCAGCCCATTTTCACACAGTCCTCCCGTATTGTATCCCGACAACGAGCCTTCACCCTCATCGAACTGCTCGTGGTCATCGCCATCATTGCCATCCTGGCCGGCATGCTCCTGCCCGCTCTCTCCAAGGCCAAGACCAAAGCCCAAGGGATCTCCTGTATGAATAACCTCCGCCAGATCATGCTCGGATGGAAACTCTACTCCGATGACTTCAACGGCCAACTCGTCGCCTCAGAAGACATGGGCTCTGGTCGACCCAACTGGTTCTCCGGATGGATGGATTTCTCCTCAGCCCGAGTCAATTGGGATCCGGAAAACGATATGATTAAAAGCCCGCTCTACAATTACGTAGGCAACTCAGCAGACGTCTACAAATGCCCCGCTGACCGCGCCACAGTCACCGACAGCCAAGGACAACGTCGCCCTCGAGTACGCAGCAACTCCATGAGCCAAACCTTCGGTAACGGAAGCTGGCTGCCCAATGGCAACTACCGCACCTATGCCAAGGAAAGTGACATGGATGTCCAAGGCCCTTCCATGGTCTGGGTCCTCCTCGATGAACATCCCGACAGTATCAACGATGCAGCCTTCGCCGTGCAAATGGTCAACCCCGCCAACCTCAGCACAGCCCGTATCATCGATTTCCCTGCCAGCTATCACAATGGGGCCTGTGGATTCTCCTTCGCTGACGGTCATTCAGAGATCCGTAAATGGGTCGATTCCCGCACCATCGCTCCCGCCAAATATAACAACCAGCTCTCACTCAACGTCTCCACACCCAATAACCGCGACGTTCTCTGGATGTCCGAACGGAGCAGCATCGCCAAGTAGCCCCCAAAAAAGCCGGGGTTCAGCATTTCGGAGCTTCCGTAATTCGGTGCTGCAGATCAATCAGCTGCGCGCCTGTGAAGTTCTACATCACAGCGCAGCCACCGGATTTCGCGTGGCGAAATCCACCGAAGCCCGCCCCTGCGGGCGACTGATCCTCAGTAAGCGACAACGTCGCGCAGCGAAGGATACCGACAGGGACCTGCCCTGAGTCGGAGATCCTGAGCTCGCAGACCCTGAGCGAGAGGCCAGGCCTCGAGTCGAAGGGGAACGGTGTCCGCCGGGAGTCGAAGGACCTCTCGAAGTACCGACCCGCCGGGAGGCGATCACCATACTCGCCCTGCCCCCATCCCTTGCACCACGCTTCGCGCTTCCCGCTTACCGCTTTGCCACCCTTCTCCTCTCTCCCTGCGGTCCGTCGCGCGGACCGCGAACCATTGCCACCACCAACGTCCTGCGGTCACGCGGCAGCGTGACCCTACCTCACCCAATCGTTGCACCACTCTCGCACAGGTAGCAACTGTCTTAATGGACGAACTGGATGGAGGTATTTGTCAGGAGGAGAT
>JBMTVN010000295.1:0-5228 GCA_049451415.1 Limisphaerales bacterium
CTGGACGAAGCCCTTCTGTTGCGGCGTGGCATCGGGCAGGTGGTAGAGCGCGATCAGGGCATCGACGTCGCGCGGATGCGCCTGCAGCGATTCCTCGAGCAGCCGCCGCCGCTCGTCGGGCGCCCCGCGGTCGGCGGCGGCACAGGAGCGGAAGTAGAGCATCCGCGAGGCGACCGTCTGCGGATCCCGGTCGAGTCGCGGCAGCACCCGCTCCGGTTCCTCGCCCGGCCGCCCCGGGCGGCCGGTGACGACCGTCTGCAGGATGTCGGCGGCCCGGTCGCTGCGTCCCTGGTCGTGCAGAAACTCCGCGAAGAGGATGCTCGCCCAGGCAAACTCCTCGGCCGGCAGCGTGGGATCGGCCAGCAGCGACTCGTACGCGCGCACGGCACGGTCGACAGCTCCCCAGCGGACGAGCCGCAGGGCCGCCCGGATCCGCGCCGTGAAACCGACCCGCGGCCCGCGGAGGGCGTCGCGCGCCGACTCGACGAGCGCTGCGGCCCGCTCCTGTTCCCCGACGGCGTCGAGCGCGAGCGCCGCGGCATAGGCCGTGAGCGGCTGGTCGATCTGCAGGTCGGGCCAGCGGTGTTCCAACAGGCGCACCGCCTCGGGCAGCCCGCGCTCGGCGAGCCAGACGAGATCCTCGGCCAGGGCCGCGTCGTTCACCGCCGCCTGCTCCGCGCCCGACGCCTCGCCCGGTGCGCCCGCAAGGAGACGCGCGGCCTGGGCGAGCGCCGCATCCTCCAGCCCCGCCTCCCCCTCCCGGCGGTAGTTCCCCACCCACCGGTTGAGGCAGCTCTTGCACACCCCAATCTCCCGGCCCACGTCCTTCCGGGCAAAACCCTCCTCCAAAACCAGTCGCACCGCCCTCAACTTCGTCTCCTTGCAATAACGCCTGGTCGTCGAGCCCCCCTTCGCCCCGGGGGAGCCCCTCCTACCCTCTTCTCTGGCTTTTGCTTCCATCGAACACTCCAGTCCTTTCCTTGGAGCGTTACCCCTTTTCCTCACCAAATGGAGACCATCAACCGGTGATTAGGACAAAGCCATGAGTCAGCTCCCACAGCGCTGCTGCCCGAGGTTGGCAGGGTGAGATTTGAGACGTAGAGCGTTCCCTGCGCGCAGGCAACCTCGATCATCGCCATACACAGGGCGGGAGTTGAAATGACCATCAATTGTCTATTCATCTGGCAGCTCCTAATCGCCAGCTAATGCCGGCCAATCAAAACAACCATCCAAGCGATGACCGCCAACCCCCTTGCTGCACAGCTAAATCGATGGGTTGAGAGAGTGGCGGTTTCTCTTGCTCACAGCGAGCAAGCCAAGACCCAATAGCCCCAACCACACTCTCGACGGTTCCGGTACCGCTGTGGCCCCGATCTCAAGCTGAAACACCTCCGTCCGATTCATATGCAGCCAATCCATACCATCTGTTGAGCTGAGATGGCCGATGCTTCGGATATCCCATTCGCTATCAAGCGGCACGCCCGCTGTTATACTCCAATTGTACGCACCTTGCGAACTAACCGTATTCGCCGTGGCTACGGCAAAATAGTACGACGAGGGTGAAAGCAAGATACCGTTACTGGTGAATACAGAGAGACCGCCTGCCACCGGGTCAGGGCCAGTTAGACTACCAAGGATCAGCACCGGAGTAAGGCTACTACTGCTGTAGATGGACAAACTGAAACCAGCGGGGTTTCCAGATGCGGGATCCATCAGGAGGCTCAAGGAGTTCAACCTGTAGCCGTCTGGATTTGATCCTGTGTAGAACACCTGCGCCAACCAGGAGTCCTGGCTGACGGATGCGCTTCCAGTCGGGGTGCGCGCGGTGTTCGAGGCGTAAATAGTGCCTTGTGCTTGGATGGCAGAACCTAAAGTGCACTCAAGCAGTAGAACGAGAAGAAGGCCTACCCGTGTTTGCATGCTAGTCGGTTTCATTTCGGAGACTCTAGTTGCATTGATCGGCCGACAATGCTTGAAGCAGGATTGCAGAGTCGAAGAACCGGTCGTTATCCTGCCCATCATCGGTTTCAGCAAAGTCGGCAACAGCGATCTTGACGTGGACCTGGACGTTGGCAGAGATAGGAGTGTCAGTCTTAAGCAATATTGTTATCCCATCATACTGAACATTGAACATGGCCACCTCGGTTCCGTAGGGCGACTTGGCGAAGAAGGCGGGATCATGATTGTCCACGTAGTAGTCCGGATTCCGCGGTTCAATACTTGGATCCGTACACCCTCCGTTTATGGTGCTAACGGCAACAGCTGTGCCAGCTAAGCCCGGAACCAATGCCACGTTATCGGTGATGGCTGTCCCGTCCACAAAAATAGCCACAGGGTCGTTGAAGTCGTCGATCCACTCTGGATACTCCTCAGAGGCATACACATACCTAAACTCAAGGGGGAACGGAATGCTACTGACAACGTCAAACTCTAACACCGTGGCATCCAGAGTCTTACCCCCTCCAATTAAGGTTTCAAGATCTGGATCACCCGGTGTATCATCCAAGCTGTCGAATCCGGAGGTCGCTGCCGTCCTACCGTCATCATCATTAGGGCCAGGCGCATTCCAGATCCGCCCCGACGAGAGGATCACTCCGCTGTTCACGGGTAGCCCACAAGCGTTTCCGTTTGAGAATGTGCCACGCGCATCAACGTGACCAGTATAGGTGGCGTTGGCGACAGTAACAAACGACGGCACCAGTGACTCGGCCATCTGCTGTGCTGTTGTGGTGGTCGAAACACCCAGACTGCCTGAAATCTTGGTTAGCATGAAATAGCCCTGCTCTTGGCATAGCCACCTCGCAATGACTTCAATGGAAGTACATCGCATCAGGAAGCGCCAGTTGATCGGATCGTCCAGGGTTGGGGTATAGAACAGGTCATACGGGAACGCAGGCGTTGAGGGCGGGTGAATTGTCAGAGCTGCCGACCATCCGGTCGCACCTTCTGCGGCGTCATGAATTTCAAGGCCAAGATCATCGGGGCCGAAGTCCAAAGGGCCATATAGTGCAGCGGCACCAAGCAAATCCGTCGTTAGGGCCTTCTCAAGTGCTGCTTGCTCGCGTAACAGATCATAGTCGATCTTACGATCATCGTAGGCATAGTCCTCTCCCCCGAGTGGGTAGACTTTCAATTCGGGAAATGGATTCATTGGCAACGGCGGCAAGGTGACCCCCTTTTTGATGGACTGCGCCGAGTAGAAGTGCGGTGCCCTTGGTAGAGGTGGTGGGGACACCTCACTCTGCGCCGCCAGGACCGGCGTGGTTGGTAGAAGACCCAACATAGTTGCAAAGACCCACAACACGCTAAACGCATGCGTCCGAAATCCGAGCGCGCCGATCAAGGCCAGCGTGAAATGTCCAGCACATGCCGTACCCAACTCATAGCCGCCTGTATCCGGAACGTTGACTGACTGAAGTGCTTCTCCGACTGACGAATTCCACCCAACCTGCGTGAAATCTACGCAAATGGAGTCTGATGCTTCGATGGTGTTCTGGTTGTGATGCATTTGGCCTTTTTCCCCGGTTCGCGTTCGCCCTCTGTTCCCAAGAGGCGAAGGGCCTACGTATGGTGGACCGCCATGCTGGAAGGAACTTGGCGGCGGCTCCGGACGATTTCTATCAGATGGCATCGTCCAAGACGCGTGAGGATCTTCGACCACACTCTTACTGTCGCAGACTTCCATGGCCCCGCCGCATAGCATCTTCCAAGGGAACGATAAGAAAACTAGCCCCCACCCCTACCGCCATGTCAAGCACGCTTATCCTCTGGCTTCTCGTTTCCAGTGCGGCCTTGGTTCTCAAGGGATGACGCAGTGCGCTAACCGGTGTAGGATCTCGCCAGTGACCCCTGAAAACGCGGCACCGAGATGGCACCGGATTTTGGAAAGTGGGTTTTTATTGGGGTTTTTAGGGGTGCCCACTACCTTGAGGTGGTAGTGCCGCAAGGCGTGCAGGTTCAAGTCCTGCTATCCGCACCACCCCTTCTCTATCAGTAACTTCCTGAGATCACCGGCTTTCCGGAACTCTACCCCTTTCCCCCGCCGGAAAAGCCCAAATGAGCACAAGAGAGCAATTATGGGCTCTAGAGGCGCGATTTCTGGCACCCAAATGGCACTGGGCTTCGGCTGGCAACCCCACCGCTCTCCGGGGTAAAAATCACCATGAAGAAGCGCAACGTCATCACGAGGGTCGTCCGCAAGGGCAAGGTCCGCTGGAAGGTGGATGTCCGGGCCCACGGTACGGGGAGGCGGTTCTTTGATACGAAGGCCGATGCCCAGCGGTGGCTGGAGAGCTTCGAACCGGAGACCCGGCTGGCCGAGGAAGCCTGGTCAGCGCTGTCGGTTCTCGAGCGTGCCCAGGTCATCGGGACCTGGCGGGAGATCACCCTCTCGGGCCTGACCGTTACCGAGGTCTGGGAGGCGTACCAGGAGCTGGTCCCCGTGACCAAGCCCTTACCCTTGGGCCAGGCCATCGACGCGCTGATTGATTCCAAACGGTCAGCCAACAGACGGGCCCCTTACCTGAAGAACCTCCGGGGCATGCTTAACCAGTTCGCCGAAGGGAGGGAGGAGCGGTCCATCGCCACCATCCGCACAGCGGACATCGAGGAGTGGCTGACCGATCACGCCTCCACTCCCGGGTACCGCCATACATGGATCAACCGGCTCTCAACCCTGTTCAGCTTCGCCAGGCGACAGGAGTGGATCGCCCAGAACCCCTGTGACCGGGTTGAACGGGTGACCATCGACCGGAAGCGGCCGCAGATCCTGACAGTCGAGCAGGCCAGGCAGTGCGTCACTGTCGTGAGCGACGAACTACCCCCCGCCCTCGGCTGGCTGGCGCTGGCCCTCTTCTGCGGACTGCGTCCGGAGGAAGCCGAGAAGATCCAGTGGACCGACATTGATCTCAAGAAGGGCATCGTCACGGTCGACGCTGCCGCCTCCAAGGTCCGGTGGCGGAGGTTGGTCTACTGCACCCCGGGTGCGGTCAAGTGGCTCGCCAAAGCCAGGGAACTGGACGCCGCGCTGCCGATCCCCCGCCACACGCGACGACGTGCCCTTGGCCTGATGGCGACCAAGCTCGGGCTTCCCACCTGGCCCAAGGACATTCTCCGCCACACCGCAGCCTCCATGCTCATGGCCACCTGGGAAGACGAGGGCAAAGTAGCCGCCACCCTGGGCAACTCGCCCTCCATCCTCCACGCCCACTACCGGGAGCTGGTTACCA
>JBMTVN010000296.1:0-5221 GCA_049451415.1 Limisphaerales bacterium
GGAAGGGGGTTGCGGGTTGGGTTTGGCGATTTCCCGGCAGCTGGCCCTGCATTTGGGTGCGCGTCTGGAGCTGATGGAAAGCGGGGCTGGTGGTTCTTGCTTCAGGCTTTGGTTGCCGGTGGAGGTTGGGGCGTTGGAGGGGAGTCTGAGGGGAGGATGCAGTGATGTTTTATCAGCAGGAGGCAGAACATGAGGAAATTCCCAAGCAGCAGGCTGGGGCGCGTGTCAATTTGGAGAATTCTCACCGGTGTGCGGGTGCTGGTTGGGGCTTGGGTTGAGGGAGGTGATTTGAGGTGGCGCTGGTCCCATCCTGAGCCTCATGGCAACAACGTGAAGAGTATGGCCGTATCCGCGAGCGGGACTTTCTGGATCCAGGTCGGGGAGCAGGGCACCGTTTATACGAGTTCAGATGGTTTCAGTTGGCTGCCCCGGGAGAGCGGGGTTACGACGGCGCTGCGTAGTGTGACCTTCTTCGGGGACCGGGCGGTCATCACCGGGGAAGCTGGCACCGTATTGTACGCTGATGGTCCGGTGGACATTCGGGCAGGGACATTGGCTGGAGGCGCGACCGAGGATTGGCTGGAGGGAGTGGCCGCATCGGAAAGCCGTGTCGTGGCAGTAGGGGATAATGGGACGGTCTACACTAGTGAAGACGGTGTGACTTGGACTGCACGGTCGAGTGGTACAACCGATTGGCTGACCGGTGTGGCATACGGAGCCGGGAAGTTCGTTGCGGTGGGGGAAATGGGCCGGATTCTGACGAGTTCCGATGGGTTGCAGTGGAGTCGGCAGACGCACTCGGGACAGGAGCTGTTCACTGCCGTCCAGAGCACTGGGGAAGGTTTCGTGATTGTGGGCGATGCGGGCACCGTGTTGTCGAGTGCGAATGGAGGTCAGTGGCAGTCGATCTCGTCGGGGTCGACGAATGACCTTTTCACGGTGGGGTCTGTTGGTGCGGATCTGTTTGTCGCGGGGGATGAGGCGGTGGAGGTGCGGGTGAACGGGGTCTGGAAGGATGAGACAACCGGCGTGAACCGGCCTCCTGCCACGGAATACTATTCAGGTCTGGGGCTGGATTCTTCCATCTACCTGGGTGGCAGGACCGGGATGATGACCGAGGGCTTCCGGACTGAGCTGGGGGAGTATATTTGGTCGCTTCACAGCACACTGGACCGACCTTGGCTATTCGACCTTTTCTGTGCCACGAACATCTTCGTTTCGGTGGGTGATATGGCGACGATTATGACCAGTGTAGACGGGATTTCGTGGGCCTTTGAATTTCCGCCGACCAACTTTGTGAATTCTATTTTCCTGGGGGTCGGGGGTGGCACGAACCTGCTGGTGGTTGCAGGGAGTGACGGAAGCCTGCTCTATAGTCCGAACACCCTGACCAATGTGGTGTCCACGAACGGGTCCGGGATGGTGGTGACCCAGGAGGTCAGTACCCTGGGGGTGATCTGGCATGCCGTGGATCTCTCGCCTACTGGAGAGGATTTGCAGGGCGTGTGCGAGTGGGACGGTCGGGTTTACGTGACAGGCTCTGGCGGGACTTTGTTGAGTAGTCCTGATGGTGTTGACTGGCTTGTGCACCCTTCCCCTGGCTCGGCTTTCTTGAGTGGTGTTGCGGGATATGCGGGTGGTCTGGTTGCGGTTGGAACCGGAGGAGCCTTGTATCACTCGGCAGATGGGACGGCTTGGACGGACTATTCCCAAGGGGTCACCAACTGGATCTATCGGGTCAGGGATCTGAACGGTCTGCTCGTGGCGGTTGGGCAGGCGGGTTACCTTGCGACGAGTGAGGATGGAGTCGTTTGGCAGCGGCGGGACACTGGCACGGATGCTTGGCTAACCGACGCGACTTGGGTGGGCGGCTCATATTACGCCACGGGTTTATGGGGGACTGTCTTGCGCTCTGTTGATGGGGTTGCATGGGAGGATGCGGGGACGATTACCTTGAAGGACCTGTATGGCGCGGCAACGGATGGTGAGCGGTTGATTGTGGCAGGTGCGGAGGGGGTGGTGTTACGGAGTCCGGTGGCTTTGCCCGAGGTGCCGGTTGAGATTTTACAATGGAGCAGAGAGCCCGCTGTCGATGGTGCGGTCTGGGAGTATCTGTATCTTTTTGGCGGGGAGCCGGACCAGCGCTTCACTCTGGATTACCGCAGTGAACTGATGGAGGGAGATTGGGGGAGCAGCAGGGTTTTGGAGGTAGAACCGGATGGGACCTTGATTTACCTGCAGCGGATTGGCATGGAGAGTGTTCCCTCGAGAGAATTCTACCAGACTACGTTGACTCCTTGAGGGGGGCTTGGGCCTGGGAAGGAGCTGCATCGAGGATGAGGCTGATGAGGGTTGTGCCGGGTTCGGGGTTTTCGGGAGGTTTTGTCTGGATGCGGCAGGCGCCGTTGCCGTTGAGGACGAACAACACCAGGGCGTTGCTTCCGTAGCGTTTCAGGAATTCCTGGTAGGTGTATTGCTCAGTGAGGTTGGATCGCTTCACCTTGGCTCCCTTGGCGATCCACTGTTCCATGGTGCGCTGAGTCGCATGCGGAGCGAAGAGGGCGCGTCCCTGCAAACGGTGTGAGACGTCCTGCATTTCACTGGCGGAGGTATGGTGGGCCAACTGGAAAACATTCTCGCGGCCGAACTGGTGAATGAACTCCTGGCAGGCGAGAGAATTGACTTCGAGGTTCGGGGTGGTGGCGACCAGGCGTCCGATTCCAAAGAGTTCCAACTCCTCCGAGACATAACGGCTGAGGATGTTGGCGTGCACGGCGCGCAGCTTTTCCATCTGGGCTTTGGCTACATTTTCCGGGCTGCTATCGATGAGCAGGGTATCAATGCCGGCGGCCTTGAGTTCACGGGCAGCCTGAATGACCCAGGAGCTGGCCCCCACAAAGAGGATTCCCTGCGGGTTGGCTGCAGCCAGCCTGAGGCGGCGGGCGATGGGCCCGGCGAGCAGGCCATAGGTGGTGACAGTTCCGATAATGACGACAAAGGCGAGAGGTTCGAGAAGTTGCGCCTGCTGTTCCAAGCGATGGGGGAGCCGGCCGTGCTGGATGGCTTCAATGACTTCACGGGCGAAGATGGCCGTCACGGCGGCGGCGACTATGCCGCGGGGTGCCAGCAGGCTGAGGAAGATGCGTTGGCGCATCTCAAGGCCGCTTCCCAGGGTCGAGAACAGAACGCTTACGGGCCGGACCACCAGAATCAGGACAGCAACAAAAAGAAGGCCCTGAGGACCGGCTAATTTGAGCGAGGCGAAGTCGAGACGGGCGGCGAGGAGGATGAACAGGCTGGAGATGAGCAGAACCCGCAGGGTCTCCTTGAACTCGAGGACGTGGTTCAGGGAGATGCTCTTCTGGTTTGCGAGGGCGATGCCCAGGACAGTGACACTGAGGAGTCCAACCTCCGGCTGGATGGTATTAGCGGCGACATAGCACGCGAGGCCTATGGCGAGGAGCACGGGGCTGTGGAGAAAATCCGGCACCCAATGGCGTTTGAAGACCTCTTCCACAACGCGGGCCACGGCTATGGCAGCTATACCTCCGACGAGAATGGACAGGCCGATTGCCTGCGCTACCTGCAAGAAAGCGTGGCTTCGACTGGCGGCAAGGACTGTTTGGAAAACGAGCACTGCGAGGACAGCGCCGATGGGGTCCACCACGATGCCCTCCCATCGGGCGATGGCACCGACGGATCGCACCGGTTTAATTTGGCGGAGCAGGGGGGTGATGACCGTAGGGCCGGTGACGACGAGCAGCGCGCCGAGCAAGGCGGCGAGAGTCCAATCGAGGCCGGTTATCCAGCGGGCTGCAGCCGCGGTCAGGCCCCATGCCAGGATGACGCCGACGGAGCACAGGCGGAGGACGGCCTTGCGGGTTTCACGGATTTCCGAAATGCGGAGGCTGAGTCCTCCTTCGAGGAGGATGGTAGCGACGGCGAGGGCTACGAAGGCCGAAACGGTCTCGGATCCCACGAGTTCGTCGGGGTTGAGGAACTGGCCCGCTCCGAAACCGAAAAGGAGCAGGAGGAGGATCGACGGCAGCCGCAAGCGCCACGCCAGCCACTGGGCGGTCAGGCCCAGGACGATAATGAGGACGAGTGCGATGGTTAGAGACATGGAAGGCTGGGGCTGGGTTGCTCAGGCTCCGATCTGGCGTCTCAGCGTTTCCATGATCTTCTCTTTCCATTGTTCGAGGACACTTTGTTCGGGGCCTTCAAGGAGCAGTCTGATCTTGGGTTCGGTGCCGGAGTAACGGAGCAGGACGCGCCCGCCGCCGGGCTTCAGGACGGCTTCAGCTTCCTCCAGCAGAGCCTGCACGCCGTCGATTTCCTCGATGGGTTTCTTAGTCCTGACCTTCAGGTTTTCCAGGAGTTGCGGGAACCGGCTCCAGCATTTTGCGAGCTTGGACAGGGGTTGGTCCTGCGCTTTCATGATCCGCAGAATCTGGAGGGCGCAGACCAGCCCGTCCCCTGTAGTTGAGTGGTCCCGGAAAATCATGTGCCCGCTCTGTTCCCCGCCAAGGTTGTAGTCGGACTTGAGCATCTCATCGACGACGTTCTTGTCACCGACGGAGGTGCGGATGACGCGGCCTCCGGCCTTGGTGATGACCGCATCGAGGCCTGCGTTGCTCATCACTGTGGATACCACGGTTTTCTCGCGCAAGGTGCCTTCCCGCAGCATTTCGAGTCCACAGATTGCCATCACGTCGTCGCCGTCGATGAGTTGTCCGGCTTCGTCGCAGAGGATGACCCGGTCAGCATCACCGTCGTGGGCGATGCCGAGGTGAGCTCCGTGCTCCCAGACTTTCTGGGACATGAGGCGGGGGTGCATGGAGCCGCAATCTTTGTTGATGTTGGTTCCGTCGGGTGAGTTTCCGTAGACGAAGATCTCAGCCCCGAGCTCGCGGAGAACGCAGGGGGTGGATTTGTAGGCGGCTCCGTGGGCGCAGTCCACGACGATCCGCATCCCGTCCAGGGTCATGCCCCGGGGGAAGGAACTCTTGGCATATTCAATGTAGCGTCCTAGTGCGTCATCGATGCGGACGGCTTTCCCGATTTCGGCAGCCGTGGGGCGAATGCTTTCGATATCTCCACTGAAGACAAGGTGCTCGATTTCGCCCTCGATATTGTCATCCAGCTTGAATCCGTCCGGGCGGAAGAACTTGATGCCGTTGTCGGCATAGGTGTTATGGGATGCGGTGATGACGATGCCGGC
>JBMTVN010000297.1:0-5205 GCA_049451415.1 Limisphaerales bacterium
CGCACCCCCATCTGAAAAGTTGACAACCCCACACCTGTTTGTTGTCTTCTCCCCCGCCCATGAGCCACACAACCAACTTCCTCCATACTGCCCTGCGCGCGCTCCCCGCCCTTACTCTCCTGATCTCCCTGCTCCTGCCCTCCGCCTCCCTCACCGCCGCCTCCGGGGAAGTCACCATCTCCGCCCCCACCTCCATCCAGGTCGACCCCCCGCCAGCTGTCGATGCCGGTGACAATGGCTGGATGCTCGTCAGCTCCGCCCTCGTCCTCATGATGACCGCCCCCGGCCTTGTCCTCTTCTATGGCGGCCTCGTCCGACGCAAGAACGTCCTCTCCACCATGATGCACAGCCTCATCCTCATGGCTCTCATGTCCCTCCTCTGGATGACGTTCGGCTACAGCACCGCCTTCGCCGAAGGGAACGCCTTCTTCGGCAACCCCTTTACCCACCTCTTCCTCGACAATGTCGGCACCGCCCCCAATGCCGACTACGCCGGCACCATCTCCCACCAAAGCTTCATGCTCTTCCAAATGATGTTCATCATCATTACCCCCGCCCTCATCAGTGGCGCCGTCGCCGAACGCATGCGCTTCAGCGCCTACGTCGTTTTCATGCTCTTCTGGGCCACCCTCGTCTACCTGCCCCTCTGCCACATGGTCTGGGGTAAAGGCGGCCTCTTCAATTGGGCCTCCGGTGGATCCATCCCCGTCCTCGACTTCGCCGGCGGCACAGTCGTCCATATCAGCTCCGGCGTCTCCGCCCTCGTCTGCGCCATCGTCCTCGGTAAACGCGACGGCTTCCCCGAGGAACCCATGATGCCCCATAACGTCGTCTTCTCCGTCATCGGTACCGGCCTCCTCTGGGTCGGCTGGTTCGGCTTCAACGCCGGCAGTGCCCTCGGCGCCGGAGAACTCGCCACCAGCGCCTTCGCCGCCACCCACTTCTCCGCCTCCAGCGCCGCCCTCGCCTGGGCCGCCATCGAATGGAAACTCAAAGGTAAACCCAGCGTCCTCGGCGTCGTCTCCGGTATGGTCGCCGGACTCGCCACCATCACCCCCGCCTCAGGCTTCGTCTCCATCCCCGCTGCCTGCCTCATCGGCTTCGCCGGTGGCACGGTCTGCTACTACGCCGTCACCAAACTCAAATATATCTTCCACTACGACGATTCCCTCGACGTCTTCGGCGTCCATGGCCTCGGATCCATCGTCGGCATGCTCATGCTCGGCTTCCTCGCCAACCCCAAGGTCAACCCCGCCATCGCCGATACTTTCACCAAAGCCGACCAAACCATCTCCCTCGCCGGTAGCCCCTCCCAGTTCGTCAACCAACTCATCGGCGTCCTCGTCACCGCCGCCCTCGGCGGTATCATCTCCCTCGTCCTCCTCAAACTCATCGATGCCACCATCGGCCTCCGCGTCGACCCCGAAGCCGAATCCATCGGCCTCGACCTCACCGAACACGGCGAACGCGCCTACACCGACTAACCCATCAACCCCTCCCACCCATGAAAAAAATCGAAGCCATCATCAAACCCTTCAAGCTCAATGACGTCAAAGGGGCCCTCCATGACCTCGGCATCCTCGGCATGACCGTCAGCGAGGTCAAAGGCTACGGTCGACAAAAAGGCCACACCGAAATCTACCGCGGCAGCGAATACACGGTCGATTTCCTCCCGAAGATCAAAATCGAAACGGTCGTCGCCAACGACCAGGTCGAACCCGCCATCGCCGCCATCATCCAAGCCGGTAAAACGGGCAAAATCGGCGACGGCAAAATCTTCGTCACCTCCCTCGATGACGTCGTCCGCATCCGCACCGAAGAACGCGGCGACAGCGCCGTCTGAACCGGACGGCTATCGCGGCTGAACACGGTAGAAACAATGCTCCTCCGCAGGTGCAGAATCCTGCCAGGCGACCGTGTCCCCGTTCCCAGTAAACACCGCGACAGTCGTCCAGATCACTAGGTCAGCTGACTCCTGAATCACATACTCCTTCGCGCCCTCCATTCGAAACTGAAGCTCAAATCTGCCCTCACCCAGAACATGCCCGGCCAGCTCCGGTGCAAACGGCTCCACCACCTCCAGGATCTGATCCACCGCCACATCAGGAATCATCTGGCGACTACCCGAAGGCCAAAGCACCTGCACATCCACCAACCAGCTGTATTCCCCTAAGCCGAAATGAGCCCGCGGATCCTGCTGGCTGCGGTTCCCCCCAAACAACTCCCGCAACTGGCGCTTCTCCACCCGCTTTTCAACATAGTGGAGCACCACTCTCGCACCAATCGCGCTTCGGTTCGATGTCGTACCCCGCAAGTTCACCAGTAACCACTGATTGCTGTTGCCATTGTTCCTATACAGCGCGTCCCGCTCCCCACTCATGTTTCCCTCAAACAAATCCAGATCACCATCATTGTCGATGTCACCAAAAACCACCGGCCCGGTCCTCGCCAGCTCACTGCTCGGACTCCCGATATCCACCCTCAACAAGACTCCAGCCTCGTTCCGGTAAAGCAGGTTCGGCTGCGCATTCGCCTGCCCCGTCGCCACCATCAGATCCAAATCCCCGTCGTTGTCGTAATCCCCAAACGCCGCCACCAAAGCACCACCACTCACGGTCGCCAATGGCCCCTCCACCACACGCTCAAATCGACCCCCTCCCACATTCCAATAGGCCAGAATCTTCCTACCCTGAAAGTCGCAAACGACCAAATCGGGATCCCCGTCATCATCCAGATCACCCCATGCCAGCGACTCAGCTCCAGCGCGCCGGCAAATCATCAACCACTGTATCGACTCTCCTGAATTCACCCCCACCCAAATTCTCATACAGGCTGTTCGGATACTGACCACCCGAATTCGTCACGAATACATCGAGATCCCCATCGCCATCCGCATCCCCCCAAATACATCCGGTCGACGGCTCCACATCCTCCACCAACACCCCCTCCGTGACTTTTCTAAAAGTCCCGTCCACAGAGAGTTGAGCCGGTTCGCTCATCACTGCCCCCATCTGGTCCGTCACCAGCACGGAATACTCCCCCGCATCCACCCCGGTTATACCCGATACCACCAACCGCATCTGCCCGACCGTAGGATTCGTGGCCAAATCAATCGGAACCCCTCCATGATCCCATAGATAGGTCACAGGAAGCACCGCACTGCGCAGCTTCGCTCTGAATGTAGCAGTGCCATTGAGGCTCGCCGTCGCCGACTCCGGACTGACTACAACCTCCAACATTGTTGCGAAACCAAACAAACAAGCCACCACCATCACGTGCTGTTTCATGCTCACCTGCCTGGGTTGAGTGTTGTAGGGATACGGTCCGGGCAGGAAAACCACCACAACACATTCCGCCCTCACTACTTCTCTTCACAATCCACCCGCCATCATTCACAACCTCCCCGCAAAAAATCTCCCCCACCAGCAACGGTGAAGGGCAAAGAGGAAAAGCCAGAGGTCAAAAGTCAGGAAGAAATCCGCACCCCGCCGCGCGCCATCAAACACACCTCCTCGATCCGAAACACGGAACCCTCCTCTCTCCCCTCTCCTTGCGGCGCGACACCACGCGCAGCAATAGCCCTCAGCCCCTCAACGCCGACAACAGCTCAGCCAACTCCGCATCCACTTCAACCGGATGACTCACCGTCTCCAAAACGACCCCCCTCAAAACGTGCCGATACCGCTTCCGTAACCGATGCACACTCACCGCCACAGTGCCAGCCGTCGTCCCTAACCGCTTCGCCACCTCCGCATACCCCTCCTCCGATCCCTCGTCCTGTAAATACACCCGCAGCTCCTTGAAGAACTCTTCCTTGTCCCCACCCGCAAACTCCGATTTCAACCGTTGTAACCCCTCCCCCAACACCGCCAACACCCATTGCCGATCATAAACCCGGTCAGGCGAAGCATCACCACTGGGCTGTCGCGCCAGCCAACGCTCCGCCTCCTCCACCTCCACCCCCTTCATCATAACACCCCCACCACGCTTCAGCGCGCTCCGTCGCTGGCGGTCGTTCGCCAGAAAATGCTGCAAACAACCCAGCAAATAAGATCGAAACCGACCCCGCGCCGGATCCGCTTTCCCCACCGCTCCCGTCACCAGTAAGTGCTCAAAAAAACCCTGCACCAAATCCTCCGCCTCCTCCCGTCCATGACCCCTCTCACTCCCGTTTGTCACGCCCCGTCTACCCCCCCTCCCTGCCTCGCGTCCCGCGCTTTGCCAATGCCCTCCCCCCACATCCTTCGGAGTATACCGGACAGGCCACCCGCAGCCCTCAGCCTGGCAAAAAAAAGCCGCAGCCCAAAACAGGCTGCGGCGTTGAAATCAAAATTGAAGCTTACTTGCCGCTGGCCGCAGTCCGCGCCGCCGCAGCAGCCGTCTCCCGCTCCTCCTCACCACCCTGCTCAAAAGCCACCACCTTGGAACCCACAACCGTCCCCGCCGAAGGCTGCACATCCGGAACTGCCGCCCCCCGCGCCTGCGCAAAAGCAATCGGAGACCGGCGTAACAACGTCCCCAAACACAGATCCGCCAACGGAAACACCACGTTGAAATTCTTGTGCATATACCGGTGATGCAACAAATGATGCCCGTTCAACCGGAAGTAGATGCCAGACCGCTCAACCCGACGGTTCCCCGGCAAGTGCATGCACCAGTGGATATACTCATACGTCCCGTAATACGCCGCAAAAGCCAGGCCCGCCCCCAAGGCAATACCCCACTGCCCCACCAGCCAGGCAATGAAACTCGCCGGAACCAACCCCACCGCCACAATCGCCGGCCCGTTCCACCACGCCATCGGAATCGTCCGCAAATCCTCCTCCCGCTGCAAATGATAGCTCTCATCCGCCCGAAACTTCTGGTGGTGCACCAAAGCATGCGCCTTAAACGGATAACGCCACCCAAAGAAAGGCTTGTGCATCGCAAACCGATGCAACGACCACTCAAAAAATGAACCCACAAATACGCCGCCGACAAAGCCAACAGCCACCCAGATCAACAGTGATTCCATGAATAAAAAAGCCGGCTCCAAAGCACCGAACCCAAGAGCCAAGGCGCTGCACCATCACGGAGAAAATCCCGAATTGCAACGGCTTTTTTGTCCCCATTTCTGCCCACCCAATCCATCCTTGCCCACCCATCCACCCCCAAGATAAACATCCAGTCACCAACCCATGCACCCCAACCCTCCCCCAAAAAACA
>JBMTVN010000298.1:0-5195 GCA_049451415.1 Limisphaerales bacterium
CGCATGAGACGGGGGATGCGATAGCGGACTATCGGGATCGTGTGCGGGCGGAGCCGCGGAATTTCATCGCGCAGCCGACGCTGAGTTTATCGCGTGTGCCGACGATTTGTGATGGGCGTTTGGAGGGGCGGCATGTGGATTTGCGGCCTTACATTCTCCATGGGCGGGACGAGGTGTTTGTATTGCCTGGGGGACTGACGCGGGTGGCGTTGAGGAAGGGGTCATTGGTGGTGAACTCGTCGCAGGGTGGGGGCAGCAAGGACACTTGGGTTTTGGCAGGAGGTGGGGATGGGGAGGGTGACAAGCCGTTGGCCTCGGGGGTCTGGGGAGGGGGGGAGGAGGCTGCGTAGCGGGGGGGGGTGGCGTGGGGTAGAGGATACAGAGCGCGTGGACTGATGCGAGAGGAGGACTGATGCTGAGTCGTGTGGCGGAATCTGTATGTTGGATGGGGCGTTATCTGGAGCGCGCCGAGAACGTGGCTCGATTTGTGGAGGTGAACCTGTATTTGGGTTTGGACTCACAGGCCGGGGCAGAGCAGCAATGGGAGCCATTGGTGTACACGACGGGTGACCAGGAATTATTTGCTGAGCGGTATGGGGCGGCGAGGCAGGAGAACGTGATCCGTTTTCTGGCGTTTGACGGGGAGTATTCCAACTCGATCCTTTCCTGTTTAAGGCTGGCGAGGGAGAACGCGAGGTCCATTCGGGAGAGTTTGCCGGCGGAGATCTGGGAGCATTTGAACCGCTTTTACTTGACCGTCCAGGAGGCGGCGATGGAGCCGCCGAGTTCAGGTGGGGCGCATGGTTTTTTCAACGAGGTGAAGGAGGCCGGGCGGTTGTTTGACGGGATTACTGCGGCGACCTTGAGTCGTGGGGATGCGTGGCACTTCTTGCGGTTGGGGCAGATGTTGGAGCGGGCTGACAAGACGTCGCGGATTTTGGATGTGAAGTATTTCATGCTGTTGCGTTCGGCGGCGGACGTTGGGACACCGTTTGACGACGTGCAGTGGGCGGCGGTGTTGCGGTCGGCGAGTGCGTTTGAGATGTATCGCCAGCAGTATGGGAGGATCGTGCCGCGGGGGATTGTGGAGTTTCTTTTGCTGGACGCGGCATTTCCGCGGGCGATCCGGTTTTGTTTGAACCAGGCGAGGAAGTCGATGCATGCCCTTTCGGGGGTATCGATGGAGCGGTTTAGCAATCCGGCAGAGAAATTATTAGGGCAGCTGTGCAGTGAGTTGACGTATGCGGAGGTGAGCGAGGTTTTGAAGCTGGGGCTGCATGAGTATTTGGACGGGTTGCAGACCAAGATGAACCAGGTGAGTCAGGGGATATTTGACACGTATTTTGCGAGGAGGGTTCCGGTGACGCGGACGCAGGCTCCGATGGGTGGGCCATCGGCCCGGGTTTCCGATTGAGGGAGGCGGGTTTTTTACAACTGAAGTATGTCGATCCATGTTGCTCTGCATCATCGTACCCACTATCGCTACAGCGAGCCGGTGGGGCATTCGCCGCATTTGATTCGGTTGCGACCGGCGCCGCATTGTCGGACCCGGGTATTGAGTTATTCCCTGAAGATTGAGCCGCGGGACCAATTTTTGAACTGGCAGCAGGATCCATTTGGGAACTACGTGGCGCGGGTGGTTTTTCCGGAGAAGGCGGGGGAGTTGAATGTGGAGGTGGACCTGGTGGCGGAGATGGCGGTGTATAACCCGTTCGACTTTTTTTTAGAACCGGGAGCGGAGGCCTTTCCTTTTGTTTATGATGATGCCCTGCGGGTAGATTTGGATCCCTTTTTGCGGGTGGGGGAAGCGGGTTCGGGCGTGCGGGCTTTCTTGGGGGGGTTGGGGAGGTGGGGGGGTCGGACCGTTGATTTTCTGGTGGGTTTGAATCGTCGGCTGGCTGACGAGGTGAAGTATGTGATTCGGATGGAGCCCGGGGTTCAGAGTCCGGAGGAGACCTTGGCGTTGGGCAGGGGGAGTTGTCGGGATTCGGCCTGGTTATTGGTGGATATACTGAGGCGGTTGGGTTTGGCGGCGCGTTTTGTGAGCGGGTATTTGATTCAGCTGAAGCCGGACGTGAAGGCGTTGGAGGGGCCGGTGGGTGCGGCTGATGATTTCACGGATTTGCATGCGTGGTGTGAGGTGTATTTGCCTGGGGCGGGGTGGGTGGGGTTGGATCCGACTTCGGGTTTACTGGCTGGAGAGGGGCATTTGCCTTTGGCGTGCACGCCGCATCCGGTTTCGGCGGCGCCGGTGGTTGGGAAGGTGGATCCGTGTGAGTGTGAGTTCAGTCATTTGATGCGGGTGGATCGGATTTACGAGGCTCCGCGAGTGACGAAGCCGTTTAGTGAGGAGGAGTGGGAGCGGGTTGATCTACTGGGTCGGCAGGTGGATCGGGAGTTGTTGGCGAGGGATGTGCGGCTGACGATGGGGGGGGAGCCGACCTTTGTCTCCGTGGACGACATGGATGGGGAGGAGTGGAATTTTTCGGCGGTGGGTGAGGGCAAGCGGGTCTTGTCTGACCGGTTGTTGCGTCGGTTGAGGCAGAGGTTTGGGGCGGGTGGGGTTTTACATCATGGGCAGGGGAAGTGGTATCCGGGGGAGTCGTTGCCGAGGTGGGCGTACAGCTGTATTTGGAGGCGGGACGGCGGGGTGATTTGGGGGCGCGAGGATTTATTGGCGGACGGGTCGGTGGATTACGGGCATGGGGTTGTGGAGGCGAAGTTATTGGTGGAGGAATTGGCGCGGGAGCTGGGCGTGGGCATGGGGCATGTGATGCCGGGGTATGAGGATGCCTTTTATTACATGTGGAGGGAGCGGCGGTTGCCGGGCAATGTGGATGTGATGGGATCGAGGCTGGAGGATGTGGAGGAGCGGGAGAGGTTGGCGCGGGTTTTCGACCAGGGATTGAGGGAGGTTGTGGGGTATGTATTGCCATTGCGGCGTGGTGAGGCGGGAGAGACGGAGTGGGTAAGCGGGTCGTGGTTTTTGCGTCGGGAGCGGTGTTTTTTGATACCTGGGGATTCGCCGATGGGGTTGCGGTTACCCTTGGACAGTCTGCCTTGGGTGAGCGGTGGGGATTATCCGTATGTGAACGCGCCGGATCCGATGAGTTACGGGTTGGACCGGTTGGCCGGGGATGTATGGGGGGGGCGGGGGCGGCGGGTGATGCAGCGAGGGGGGGCGGGTGTTTGGGGAGGCAGCGGGGTTGGGGCTGGGGGTGGTTTGGTGGAGGTGCCGCGGGCTGGGGAATCAGCTGACTGGATTGTGCGGACGGCGTTGTGTGTGGAGCCGAGGGGTGGGAGGTTGCATGTGTTTTTGCCTCCGTTAAGTCTGACTGAGGACTACTTGGAGTTGGTGGGGGTGGTGGAAAGGTCGGCGGCGGCCTTGGGTTTGCCGGTGGTGCTGGAGGGGTCGGCTCCGGGGTATGATCCCCGGTTGGGAGTGATGCGGGTGATGCCGGACCCCGGGGTGATTGAGGTGAACGTGCCGGCGGTGGGGAGCTGGGGTGAGCTGGTCACGAACACTGAGGCCTTGTATGAGGAGGCGAGGTTATGCCGGTTGGGGACGGAGAAGTTCATGGTGGACGGTCGGCATGTGGGGACGGGCGGGGGCAATCACATGGTGTTGGGGGGAGAGACGCCGGCGGACAGTCCGTTTTTGCGGCGTCCGGATTTGCTGCGCAGCCTGGTCAATTACTGGCAGCATCATCCTTCGCTATCGTTTTTGTTTTCGGGTTTGTTTATTGGGCCGACGAGCCAGCATCCGCGGGTGGACGAGGCCCGGAACGATTCGCTGCATGAGTTGGAGGTGGCGTTTGCTGAGCTGGGTAGGCATTTGGATGCGGGGAGGGGGGAGTGTCCGTTGCCGTGGCTGGTGGACCGGATATTTCGGAATTTATTGGTGGATTCGACGGGTAACACGCATCGGGCGGAATTTTGCATCGACAAGTTATATGCTCCGGAGGGGTCTGGCGGGCGTTTGGGTTTAGTGGAGATGCGGGCATTTGAGATGCCGCCGCATGCGCGCATGGGTTTGGTTCAGGGGTTATTGGTAAGGGCCTTGATCTCGAGGTTTTGGGATGAGCCGTATCGTGGAGGGTTGGTGAGGTGGGGGAGTGAGTTGCATGACCGGTTTATGCTGCCTCATTTTGTGGAGGAGGATTTTCGGGATGTTTTGGAGGAGATGAACGAGCGGGGGTATGGGTTTCGGGCGGAGTGGTTTGGACCGCAGTTTGAGTTTCGCTTTCCGAGGTATGGGGAGATCACGGCGCGCGGGGTGAACTTGGAGGTGAGGCAGGCGTTGGAGCCGTGGCATGTCCTGGGGGAGCAAGGAGCAGCGGGAGGGAATGTGCGGTATGTGGATTCATCGCTGGACCGTTTACAGGTGAGGGTTCGGGGGATGGTGGACAGTCGGCATGTGGTGATGTGCAATGGGCTGCGGGTGCCTTTACATCCGACCGGGGTGGAGGGGGAATATGTGGCCGGGGTGAGGTTTCGGGCATGGCAACCGGCGGAGTGTTTGCAGCCGACGATTGGGGTTCATGCGCCATTGACCTTTGATGTAGTGGACACGTGGAACGGGAGGAGTATTGGGGGGTGTGTTTATCATGTTGCACATCCGGGAGGGAGGAATTACACGACGTTGCCAGTGAACGCATATGAGGCTGAGAGTCGCCGGTTGGCGCGATATTTCCGGATGGGGCATACGCCATTGCGGGTGAGTGATCCGGGGTTGGTAGTGGACCGGGATTTTCCGTTTACGCTGGACCTGCGTCGGTTGGGAGGGGTGGGGGTAAGGGCGTGAAGCGAGGCCGAGGTTCCATGTTGGAGGGGGTGTTGCCTGGTTTTGGTCCGGGCTGGTTTGATTCCGTGATGGGGGAGGCTGGCGGGGTATGGGGGAGGCTAGGGGAGGTGGTTTCGGGGGCAGTGGAGGCGGGTGACATGGTGGGGCGCAGGGGAACATTACGGAGGTTGATGGCGGAGCAGGGTTTTACGGGTGTTGGTGGGGCTGGGGATGGGGCGGGTGTGTGGGATTTGGATTTATTGCCGTATGTGGTTTCCGGGGAGGATTGGAGTTATTTGGAGGCGGGATTATTGCAGCGGGTGGAGTTATTGAACGGGATACTGGGCGACATTTATGGGACGCAGAGGTTGGTCAGGGATGGGTGGTTGCCGGCGCCGTTGGTTTTTGCGAA
>JBMTVN010000299.1:0-5102 GCA_049451415.1 Limisphaerales bacterium
GCCTTTGTCGTGGTATTGTTCGTAGGCTTTGAGGACGTTCGGGAGTTCGGCGACGCAGGGGCCGCACCAGGTTGCCCAGAAGTCGATGAGGACTGTTTTGCCTTTGAATTTGGCGAGGGAGAGGGGTTGTTCATTGATGTCTTTGACATCGAAATCGGGGAAGGGTTTTCCGACGCCGAGTTTGGCTTGGATTTCGGCGGTTTTGATCATGCTGGTGGCGTAGTCAGCCTGCGGGGTGCCGGGGAAATCCGTGGTGAGTTGTTTGAGGAGGGCGAGGCCCTTTTCCTCTTCGCCGAGCACTTGCGAGTAGAGCGTGGCTTTCATGAAGAGGATTTGGGCGACCTCTTGGGATTTGGAGTCTTTATGTTCGGCGAGCAGGGCATCGAACTGTTTGAGCTCATCTGCGAGGGCGGATTCGGTGCGCTGGTCGTTTTGGAGCTTCTCGTTGATTTTGCCGACCAGCTCATTGAGTTGGGCTTCCGGGTCGCCTGCGGCGTTGGCTGGGGTAGCCGGGAAAGTCAGGATTGAGAGAGCTAGGAGCGCGGCGAGCGCGATGCGGGATTTCATAATAGGGAGTCGTTTCAAACGTTTAATTACGATAGGGGCGTCGGGGTGAAATGCAAAGTGAATTAGAGACTGGACGGGGAAGGGATGGAGCGGACGGTGCCGGGTTTTACCGGGAGGTTGGTATCGGCGCTTTTGAGTGCAGCGAAGCAGAGGGCGAGACTTTTGAGGTTATTGCGGGCGGAGTTGGAGGGTTCGCGGTTTTCTTCGATGCTGCAGAGCAGTTCACACATGGTCCCTTGGAAGCCGTTTTCGAACCACGAGCCCTTGAGAGTTGGGGAGGCATTTCCCTGGTGGTTGGTTAGGGACACGGTTTGTTGGCTGAGGCTGGGGCCGGAGGAGCGGAGAGTGCCCTTGGACCCGACGAGGAGGGTGGAGTCCTGTTGATTATGAACCGTGGCTCCGTTGAAGCTGAGGCGTGCCTGCAGGTTTTGGGCCTGGATGATGACCGAGGCGAGGAACGGGGGGCGGGCTTTTTGGTAGGGTGTACGGGCGACTTGAGCGAAGACGGATTCCACTGGGAGTTCGCCGATGAGGAGATTTACGAGGTCGAACCAGTGGATGCCAAAGTCCAGCAGCATGAGGTGATGGATATTTTCGTAGGGGGTGCCGACTGTCCAGGAGTGGTCGAAGGCGAGCTGGCAATCGATGGAACCGACTTGGCCGATGAGTTCATTTTGGATGGCGGCGTGGAGGTAGGCGAAGTGGGGTGCCCAGCGGCCGTTTTGGTTTACTGCGAGCTTCACGTTGTTTCGGGCGGCGTGTTCGGTGAGGCGTTCTCCGAGGTCGAGATCCAGGACGAAAGGTTTCTGGCTGAGGACGTGTTTCCGGGCATGGATACAGTCTTGGATGACGTTTGATCTTTCCTCGGGGTGGGTTGCGGCATCGATGACCTCGATGTCATCCCGTTTGAGCAACTCCTGATAGTCCGTGAGGACTTGGGCATTGGGGTAGAACTCTTGTTGTCGGGCTTTGGCGCGTTCGGGGTTGATGTCGCAGATGGCGGCGACCTCGAGGCCGAGTTGTTGGTAGGCCCGGAGGTGGTATTCGGTGATGCCCCCGGCGCCGATGAGGCCGATCTTGGGGTTGTAGCTTTTGGGTTGCTGGGGGAGGTAGTTCAGGACGGGGGCTTCAACGGTGGAGGAGTCGACCTGTTGGCTGAGTCCGTAGGTGGATTGTGATTCTGGCATGGCGGGTTCAGGGGACGAGCTTGACGGACTTGCGGGAGCGAGAGCTGAGGACGGCGGAGTCGACTATTTGTTGTCCGATGCGAGAGATCTTGGGGGAGAGTGGGCCTTCGGGTTTCAGGTTATTCTGGAGGCAGTGGACCATGTATTGGATGGGATTCTGGAAGGGAGGGGTGATGGGGTCGACGGGGAGGTCGTATCCCTGGGGGTGTTCGGCATTTTGGATGCGTATGGTGGGTTCGTAGTCGTAGCTGGCGATGGTGCCCGCGGAGCCTTTGAGCACGAAGCCGCATTTGGGCTGGGGTTGGTGGGTCCAGGGGTCGGTGAACGTGCCCCAGCGGGTTTCGAACTTGGAGAGGCCGGCGGGGTAGCGGGCGATGGTGATGCTGTGTTCATCGACCTCGAGGCTGCCGGATTCATCTGTGATCGTGATGATTTCGGTTGGTTTTCGTCCATTGTGGAACCAGGTTCCGAGCGTGGTGCCATAGCCGAGGTAATCCTGGAGCGAGCCGCCACCGAGTTCACGCTGGTAGAACCAGCTTTTGCGTTTGTCGCTGGGGGTGGGATGGGTCTCGATTTTATCGGCTGCATGGTAGAGGGGCCCGCGGTTGCCGTCATAGTAATGAACTTCCTGCAGTTTGCCTATGGCACCTTCCTGGATGAGTCGGTGGGCGGTGCAATGGCTGGGGACCCAGCGGAGGGGCCAGTTAATGGCGAGCGTGATGCGGCAGGTTTTGGCTGCGGCGATCATGCGGTCGGCGTTGGCCACGGAGTCGGCGAAGGGTTTCTCGACGAGGATGGCGGCGCCGTAGGGGGCGACGCGTTCCACGTATTCGGCGTGGAGTCCGGTGGCTGGGCACAGGATGACCAGGTCGGGGCAGGTGGATTCCAGGCAGGTTTCCACGTCGGTGTGCACGTGGTTGGGGGGGATGTTGAAGTTGCGTATGGCGGCCTGCATGCGTTCCGGGGTTTCGTCGCAGATGCCGACGATCTCGGCGTCGGGGTGTTCATGGACCATGCGGAGCAAGTCGCCCATATGCATGTGGTCGAAGTTGATGCCGACGATGCGGAGGGGTTGGGTTTTGGGGGATTTCATAGGTGGGGTGGATCAGGTGCCTGACTCGGCGTAGATACGGGAGATGCGGTGGGCATGTTCGTCGTAAGCGGCTTCAAAGAGTTCGGTGGCGCGCTGGGGGCCGACGACGGCGGCGCCGCTGAGGACTTTGGGCGGATGTCCGGCGGCGGTGAGGCGGCTGGCGACTTCGGCTTTGATGGAATTCACCAGGAGGCAGCCTCCCACGGTGGATCCAGGGGAGACGGGTGTGTCGAGGTTGGGGACATAGACCATGGCATCTCCCGGGGGTGCTCCTGTATCGAGCGTGAGGCTGGCGAAGTCCTGGAGTTTTTTGCCTTGCGGGTGTTTGGAGGTGCTGGCCTGGGAGTGTTGTTTGCTGATGATGGCGACGACCTTGACTCCACGCTTTTGGAAGCCTTCTGCCATCTCGATGGGGACGAGGTTACAGCCGCTGGAGGAGATCACGAGGGCGGAGTCGGTGGGGCGGACGGCGAAGTTGCGGAGGATACGTTCGGCGAAGCCGGGGACATTTTCGAGGAACATGGCCTGGCGTTGGCCATTGGCTCCGACGACGAGGTTATGGAAGCTGAGTGAGAGTTCGACGATGGGGTTGAAGCCGGGGAAGGAGCCGTAGCGGGGCCACATTTCCTCGACCATGATGCGGCTATGGCCGGACCCGAAGATATGGACCATGCGGCCGGCCTGGATACTTTCCGCGAACCAGTCAGCGGCTTGTTGGATTTGGGGTAGTTGTTGTTCGACCGTATCCAGCAGGCGTCGGGAATGGGTGAGAAATTCTTGAGCTGGGGACATAAGAATGGCTTGGGGGGTGTCAGGTTGTGGTTGGTTGGGTTTCGGGATTCAGCTGGCCATCGCTGAGGCTCCAGCCGCCATCGATTTGGAGAATCTGGCCGGTGATAAAGGATGCGGCATCGGAGAGGAGCAGCACGGCGGCGGCGTCGAGATCCTGTGGGGATGCGATGCGTCCTCTGTCGAGAGGTTGTTTGGTTCGGATAAAGTGCTGGATGGCCGGGTTTTGGGCGGCGCGTTGGGCCATGGGGGTATTGACGAGGCCTGGGGCGATGGCGTTGATGCGGATCAGATTGGGGGCGTAGCAGGCGGCGCAGCTGCGGGTGAGGCCTATGATGCCTGCCTTGGCGGTGGCGTAGGCATGGGTGGTGAAGTGTTTTGGCGCGGGGGAGGTGGCGAGCACGCTGGAGAGGTTCAGGATGACTCCGGGCTGTTTGTGATCGAGCCAGAACTGGATGGCGGCACGGTTAGAGAGAAAGACGGAGGTAAGGTTGAGATCGAGGGTTTTTTGCCAGGCCTCATCGGGGAGCGTATGGAGAGGGCCATCGCCCCAGGAGCGTCCCGAGCCTCCGGCAACGTGGTAGAGGCCGTTGAAGTCTCCGTATTGTTCGATTGCGGTTTGGATCGCATTGGGGGCGGTGTTGGACTGGGTGGCTTCGGCGGCGATGACCTTGGCGTTGGGCCCCAGGGTGGAGGTTGCGATGGAGATGTGTTCGTCCGGTCGTCCGACCGCGACGACATGGGCTCCTGCAGTGATGATTGCTTTGGCGGCGGAGAGGCCGATGCCTGAGGTGCCGCCGATGATGACGATCGATTTATTCTTGAGGGTGGGCTGTCCTGGTGTTGTGGACATGATGGGACGAATCCTTGGGGGCAGTGGGGTTAGACGTCAACAGTCCAGACGCGCAGGTGTTTTGCTGCGTGACGTTTGCCGGCAGTGTCGCTATGTATAGCTCGAATGCGTTCGTTATAAATGAAAGGCTTCGTCTTATGTTTGATCGACTAAGCGTTGGTCTGGTTTGCGGGGTTGGTGGTTGTGTGCGTTGGTGTCGGCTGGGTTTGTATTGTTTGGGGCTTGGCGTGGTGGTGCAAGGTATGGCGGGGGATAGTCTAAGGGTTTTGCTGGTGACGGGGATGGATTATCCGGGACATCACTGGCGGGAGACCTGGCCGGTTTTGGTTTCTGCACTGACGGCGGGCGAGGGGGTGGAGGTTTACACCATAGAAGATCCGCACTTTTTGGATTCGAAGGCGTTATCGCGTTATGACGTCGTGGTGATGCACTGGCAGAATTGGGAGCAACCCGGGCCGGGAGAGGAGGCCAAGACGAACCTGAAGGATTTTGTGGAAGGGGGAGGTGGGGTGGCGTTAGTTCATTTTGCGTGCGGGGCCTGGCATGGGGAGTGGGAGGGCTTTCGGGATGTAGCGGGGAGGGTGTGGTTTGGGTCCGGGCCAGGCAAGGTACA
>JBMTVN010000300.1:0-5134 GCA_049451415.1 Limisphaerales bacterium
GTGGGTAACAGCCTCCACTGGTTTGGGGATGGGTTTGCAGGAGGCGATTGTTGAGGCCGGTTGCGTGCGGCTGCGGCCGATCCTGATGACGACGGCGACGACAGTTCTTGGCTTGGCTCCGATGGCGCTGGGTTTGGGGGATGGAGCGGAGATCCGGACGCCGATGGCGGTGGCGGTGATTTGCGGGTTGGTGACATCGACTGTCCTGACGTTGTTGATGATACCCACGGTGTATTATCTGGTAGCGCGGGTGGGCGCGGGTCTGATTCACCAGGAAGGCGAGGGGGGCTGAGGTATGGAGGGTCGCGATTTTGTAGGTCTGATTACGCAATTTGCGCTGAAGCGCAGAGTGACCATGTTCATGGGGCTGCTGACCGTGGTGGCGATTGGCTTGATTGCGACCTGGCGGCTGCCGCTGGAGATGAATCCCCGGGGTTTGGAGGGACATTACATGTCCATTTTTGCCCGTTGGAATGTGGGAGTTCCTCCGGAGACCATGGACAAGCTGGGGCTGCCTTTGGAGGAGGAATTGAGCACCGTGAGGGGTTTGGAATCGATCACCACCCATGGTTACAAGTCGGGTGCCCGGATAGAACTGAGGTTCCGTTATGGGACGGACATGGATATTGCGTATCGGGAGGTGCGGGATCGGGTTGAGCGGGCGCGGACACGATTTCCGGATGGGGTGGAGAAGCCTTTTATATACAAGCACCAACCGGGGGCTGAGCCAGTGGTGGCTTTCCGGATCAGCTATGATCCCGACTCCGACTATTACGAGCTGATCAACAAGCATGTGATTGCGCCGATCCAGCGGATTGATGGCGTGGCGGACGTGGATTTCAGGATTTACCAGCGAGAGATCCGGATACAGGTGGACAAGGACAGGGCGGATGCGCACGGGATTAGCATGAACGAAATTGCGGACCGTTTGCGGTCGGACAATTTCACATTGGCGAGTGGTTCCGTGGTGGATGGTGGTAAGAAGTATGGCCTGAAGTCGGAGAGCGCGTTCCGGAACATTGAATCGATTCGGGACATTCCGTTGCGCGCGGATCTGCTTTTGCGGGATGTGGCGACGATCACCTACGAGCCGGAGGAGGCCGACCGCCTGTATCGGTATAACGCGCAGCCGGCTAACGGCATTTCCGTGAACCGGGAGGGTGAAGCCAACACCGTGGAGGTGAGCAAGCGGGTGACTGAGGCGATACGGGAGATCCAGGCGGATCCGGCGATGCAGGGGTTTGACCTCAGTATCTACGAGAACCAGGGGGAGGAGATCATCAAGCGGTTGAAGGGGTTGATCAACAACGGGCGGAGCGGGGCGCTGATGGCGGCGGTGGTGCTGTTCTTTTTCCTGCGTCAGTTCCGCATGACCATGGTGATTTCCATGGCCATTCCCCTTTGCTTGCTGGTGGCGCTGACGGCGTTGTTCTTTGCAGGGAAGACCTTGAACGGGCTGACGATCATGGGGTTGGTATTGTGTGTAGGGCTGCTGGTGGACAACTCCGTGGTGGTGGCAGAGAACATACACCGGCACTACACGAATGGTCTTTCGCGGATGGAGGCGTGTTTGAGGGGGGTGAGTGAAATCGGGTTTGCAATTACGATAGCCACACTGACGACCCTGATTGTCTTTGGGGCGGCGATGATGAGCGATGGGGAGATGCGGGTGTATGTGCAGACGATGTCGTTGCCGGTGATTGCGGCGATCTCCGCCTCGCTGGCGACCGCGCTCATGTTCATTCCCTTATGTGTTTATCTTACCCTCCCAAGCCGGAAGAAGCCGGAGAGTGGTCGGAGTCCGTCCAGAGTGATGGGGCGGTGGTTTGAGTGGATTTATGGATGGACCTTTGAGCGGTTCAACCGGGGGTATAACCGTGGGCTGGGATTCTTCCTGCGGCGTCGTGTGGATTTGGCGGCGTTGATACTGCTGCTTTTGGGGGTGACTTATTGGATGACGGGTAACCTGAACCGGACGAGGAAGCAGGAGGAGTTGATTCGCTATTTCAGCATTGATGTGCAGTTTCCTGATGATTTTTCGATGGATCAACGTCTGGCGTATTTCAAGCGGGTTGAGGCCCTAATGGAGAAGAACAAGGACGTGTATGACCTGAAGGCCCACGAGGTCCATTACGGCAAGTGGTATGGTCGGTTTGCGGGCTTCTTTGATGTAGATCGGGTGAGTGATCTGACGCGTCAGGAGGCGATCGACCAGATTTACGATGACTTCCCTGAGGAGCCGGGAGTTCGGGTAAGGTATCAGGGGAAGGAAGGGGACGAGGAGAAGGATGACAGCCAGTCGATGCATCACATTCGGCTGGTGGGGGATGATCCCGAGCTGTTGAAGCGCGTGGCGGAGGATCTGAAGCCTTTATTTGAAATGGTGCCCGGGGTGGTTTCGTTCATGGATACGGCGGACGAGGAGGAAGGGCCGAGTGAGCTGGCGATTTATGTGGATCGAGAGAAGGCCAGTTCCATCGGAGTGAACCCGCGGACACTGGCGTGGACGATTGGTTCGGCGGTTCGCGGGGACAACCTGCCGCGTTTCAACAACAAGGGGAGGCAGGTTCCGGTGAGGTTGATGTTTGAGGAGGAGGACCGTTCCGACATTGAGGATTTGTCGAACTTCATGGTGCCGACTGAGGATGGTCGGTGGAGCACGGTAGGTGCGATTACACGAACGACGTTTCTGAGGAATGAGGACAGTGCGATTCGACGGCACAACAAGAAGGTACAGGAGTGGTTCGGCATGAAGATCGAGCCCGGGCCGGAGTCGTGGAAGATCAAGCAGGCGATTGAGGAATTGAAGGGCGGTATCGAGCTGCCCGAGGGGGTTTCCTTTGATCAGGCTAAAGTCTCTTTTGAGGATGAGGACCATCAAAAGGGTTTGGCCATGCTCGGGGTGGCGGTGATTTTCGTTTACATGCTGATGGCCTTTTTCTTCGAGAGCACGCTGGTGCCGCTGTCGATTATCCTGACGATTCCCTTGGCAGCCATTGGTTCGGTGGTGGCGTTGAAAGTGACGGACACCTTTATTGACGAGATGGTCTACACGGGCGGTTTGTTGCTGGTGGGGATTGTGGTGAACAACGGGATTGTGCTGGTGGATTATGCCAATCGCTTGCGGGGTTCGGGTATGGCCCGGACCGAGGCGTTGTTGATGGCAGCACGGCATCGGTTTCGTCCGATCGTGATGACGGCCCTGACGACCATTTGCGGTTTGATTCCGCTGACCTTTGCTACAGGCGAGGGGATGGGGATGAACTTTCGGAGCTTTGGCCTGGTGCTGATTGGGGGGATGACTTCAGCCACCCTGTTTACCATCCTGGCGATCCCGGTGTTTTACACCCTGATTGAGGATGCACGAGCCGTGGTTGGAGGTGTGGTGGCGGGGGTTTTTGGAAGTAAAGCGAGAGCGGATCAGGTCCAGGGGGATGTGGCTTCGAGGACTTGAGCTCGGTGCTTTGCAGCGGCCGTCTGGATTTCTTGTTGTCGGGTTGGGCTGAGCCGGTCGAGGTTTTTGAGCTGCATGGTCATCCGCTGATTGGTGCGGAGGCTGTCGCGGTGTTGCAGGAGGAAATCCCAGTAGAGCGTGGTGAACGGACAGGCTTTGGGGCCGGTCGCTGTGGCGGGGTCGTAAGGGCAACCAGCGCAGTAGTTGCTCATGCGTTGGATATATTTGCCGGTGGCCACATAGGGTTTGGAGGCCATGATGCCTCCGTCCGCGAACTGAGACATTCCGATCGTATTGGGGAGCTCGACCCATTCCACGGCGTCGACATAGACGGCGAGGTACCATTCGTGGACGGCTTGAGGTTTCACGCCGAACATAAGGGCGTAGAGCCCGGTGACCATGAGGCGTTGGATGTGATGCGCATAGCCGAGGCGCAGGGTTTGGCCGATGGCATCCTGCAGGCAGGCCATGCGGGTGTCTCCTGTCCAAAAGAATGCTGGTAGGGGAAGGGTAGCGTTCAGGGCGTTGGACTCGGCGTATGCGGGCATGAAGTGGCGGTAAATGGCCCGAACGTATTCGCGCCACCCGAGGATTTGGCGGATGAACCCTTCTACAGCAGCGAGGGGGGCGTGTCCCCGTCGGTAGGCATCCTCGGCGGCCTGGATGACCTCGCGGGGGTTAAGCAGTTTCAAGTTCAGGGCAGCTGAGAGTCGGGAATGGTAGAGCCAGGGTTCGTGGGTCCACATGGCATCCTGATAGGTGCCGAAATCGGGGAGCCGGTTGTGGATGAAGTCTTCCAGGGCGATTAGTGCGTCTTCCCGGGTGACGGGCCAATCAAAACCATTGGTCTCGCCGGGGTTCTCCGGGAGCAGCCGGTGGACAGCCTCGATAACAGCTCGAGTTGTTTGATCGGGTTTGAAGCTGACGGGACGGGGTAGAAGTCCTGGTCCATGTTTGCCAAAGCTGCCCCGGTTCTCGGCGTCGTAGTTCCAAGCGCCCCCGGTTGGCTTTCCGTCGTCCATCAACACACCGGTTTGTTGTCGCATCTGGCGATAGAAGAACTCCAGTCGCAGTTGTTTGCGCGAACTGGCGTGTTGCTCGAAGGTCTTGGCGTCGCAAATGAAATGGGAGTCCGGTCGGGTTTCGTAGGGGATGTTCAGGCGTTTCGCGCTGTTCTCCAGAGCGGAGGCGACACGATGGTCGCCGGGCTCCGTGATTACGATCTTCTGTGGGGCATGGGTGCGGATGGCTAGCTCGAGTTCTCCAGACAGGCTTCCCTGATTATCGGGATCATCGAGCGCCCGGTAGTGAACCGTGATGCCTTTGCTTCTGAGTGCGTCCCGGAAATGCCGCATTGCGGAGAGGAAGAGGACGGTCCGGGTCTTGTGAGAGGGTACGTGCGTGGATTCCTCAACGACTTCTGCCATCAGGACGAGATCACGCAACGGATCAATGTCCCGCAGTGCCGTGCTGTTGGCATCCAATTGGTCTCCCAGAACCATGATGAGATGGCGAATGGCTTTTGAGGCTAGCTGAGGCATGTAGATCGCAAGGTTGGTCGTGCCAAAGTGTACCGAGTGCAGGATTTGTCAAAATGCAGGCGCATGGATGTGATGCAGGGTGTTGCAGGCACACAGGAGTGTGCCTCTACCTGAGCGGGGTGGATGCAGGTAGGGTCAC
>JBMTVN010000301.1:0-5073 GCA_049451415.1 Limisphaerales bacterium
TTGTTTTTCCGGTGATGCTGCTGGTCTTTCTGGTGGTGAGCCGGGAGGACCGGAAACATCTGCGTCGGCCTTCGTTGTATGTCATTCTGCTGGGGTCCCTGTTGTTTTTGTTGCCGGTGGTCTACTGGAACGCGCAGCACGGTTGGATCACCTTTTCGCACACGGCGTATCACTTCGAGAAACCTGACCTGCGATTGGGCAAGATGATCGCACGGCCGTTTGAGTTCTTGGGTTCGCAGATGGCGTTGTGTTCACCGGTGCTATGGTTCCTGCTCCTGGCGGGGGTGGTGTCCACCGCTTTGCGTTGGAATCAGGTGACCCGCCGCGAACATTTCCTGCTGTGCTTCTGTGCGCCGATGCTGCTGGTGGTGCATTTGATGAGCACGTGGCAGCGGGTGCATCCCAACTGGCCACTGGTCTTCTACGTGTCTGCGTTTGTGCTGCTGGGGGGCTGGACACAGGGAGTAGTGGCGGTGAGCGTCCGGCTGGAGCGGTGGGGCAAGTTTTTGGCGCGGGGAGTTTGGGTATCCGTAGGTTTCTCCGTGGTGATGTATCTGGCGGTCTTTGTGGTGGGGCTGACTCCACTGGCCGGGGCGAAGGGTGATCCGACCGAGCGGCTGCGCGGCTGGAAGGAACTGGGCCAGGAAGTGGGGAAGGTCCTGGCAGCGATGCCGCGTCCGGAGGAGACGCTGGTGATTACGCCATCGCGTCGGCAACTGGCGAGCCAACTGGCCTATTACATGCCGGGTCGGCCGCGGGTTTACCGGCTTGAGAATCCCCAGCGGATCAACTCGCAATATGGGATTTGGGGTGGTCCTGCGGGTCATGCGGGCTGGGATGCCCTGATTGTCGCGGAGGGTGCGGAGGGTGGAGGGCTTCCGGATGAGCTGGTTGAGGCATTCGAGAGTGTGGAGCCACTGGAACCCGTGCACGTGGTGCTGGGACCGAGTGGAGTGAAGCGTAGCGCACGTTTGTGGCATGGACGGGGCTTCCGTCAGTGGCCATATCCGTTGCCGTAAAATGGTCGGGGACCATGGCCGACTTTCAAGGGACGTAAAGATGGACCGGTTCTCAGTTTATGTTCTGGTGTATGGGGATGAGTATGAGGTGGCGGGTCGCTGCCTGCGGTCGATGGTGTCGGCGAACTCGGAGGTTGATGCCCTGAAGGCGGTCGTGGCGGATTTCCGGATTGCGGTGCATGCACCGTCGGTCAGGCTGCGTCAGGTGGTGGACTACTGGTCGGCGATGGCCCATGAAAAGACGGGCCTGCCGGTGAAGCTGTATCTGCCGGTGAACAACGTGTTCAAGTATCCGACCATGCGGCGGATGCTGTATGACGAAGTGCATCCGGCCGGGGAACTGGTGATGTGGTTCGACGACGATTCTTATTTGGAGGGGAAGGATGATTTCTGGCCGCGGGTGCATCGGGTAGCGCTGACGAACGATGTGGTGGGGCAGCGTTGGTGGGTGCGGCCACGCGGTGGGCAGTGGGACTGGATTCAGACCCAGCCGTGGTGCAACCCGAAGCTGCGCAAGCCGTACACCTTTACCTTTTGCCAGGGGGCATGGTGGTGCTCAAAGCATGCCGTCCTGAAGCGATTGAACTGGCCTGTGCCTGAGCTGCGCCATAACGGGGGGGACTCGATGTTTGGAGAGGTGTGTCGGCACCAGGGTCTGAAGCGGCGCTTCTTCGAGTATGGGGTGCGGATCAATGCCGATGAGTTCGGCCAGCATTCGGCCGGGGGAAGGAGGGGTTATCGTGAGTCGGAGATTGCCGCGCATTACAGCGGCGAACCCCTGCCGACGGACCATCAACGTTTCGAGGTGGAGTGGGTGCGTTGGGAGAACGGGGAGCGGCAAGCGGGAAGCGCTGAGCGGGAAGGGGTGAGTTTTGAGCGCCAAGAGCAGAGAGCCGAGGGCTGAGCGGGAAGGGTGCGCCCGCGCATTCGCGGGGCGCAGGGGTTAGCCCACGTTTCGCAGTTTGAGGGTGTTTTGGATTATTTTCGCGTTGGACGGAATGGATTTGCTGGGGTTTTTGGTGCTTTGGGAGCTTGGAGTGTCTGTGTGACGACCTACCCTCTTCCGGAGGTGAAGGGAGGGAGGCATACTCGGGGTGGATGTTTCTGAAGCGACACACCAGGCGAAAGAACGGCAAGCGACACATTTACTACTCGCTGTGTGAGAGCCTGCGTCTATCCAGCAAGCGTGTTGTCCAGCGGCGGCTACTGAACCTTGGAGAACTGAACACGACGCAGCTGGAACGGTGGCAGCGGTCCATCGAGGTGATCGAGGAGGATGGTGCCTCCACACAGAAGCGGCTTTTCACCGACAAGGAAGGCCAGGCTCCCGAAGCGGAGGACATCTGCGAAGTTCGACTCTCCACCCTGCGGGTGCGCAAGGCCCGGGAGTTCGGGGCCTGTTGGCTGGGATGCCGCCTCTTTGAGGAACTCCAGCTGCAGGAGTTCTTTGGCCGGCACCTCAAGCAACACCGGGGACCGGAGGACTGGGCCAAGGTGGTGGAGCTTTTGGTGGTCAACCGGCTGTGCCAACCGGGGAGTGAACTGAGCATCCATGAGAAGTGGTTTGGTGGCACCGCCATGGACCATTTGCTGGGATGCGGGCCCGGGGTGGCGGGCAAGGACCGGCTCTACCGGGCGCTGGACAAAATCCTGCCCCTCAAGCCGGAGTTGGAGAAGCATCTGGGGCAGAGGTGGAGGGACCTCTTCGGTGCAGACACCGAGGTGCTGCTTTATGACCTGACCAGCACGTATTTCGAAGGTTCGGCCGAGGGGGTGGAGCAGGCAGCCCGGGGCTACAGCCGGGACCACCGCCCCGACTGCCAGCAATTAGTGCTGGCCCTGGTGGTGACCACCGAGGGGTTGCCCCTCAGCTATGAGCTCTTCCCCGGCAATACCCATGATGCCTCCACCCTCCGGCAGATCATCGACCAGGTGGAGGACCGCTACGGAAGCAGCAACCGGATCTGGGTCTTTGACCGGGGACTGGTCAGCCAGGAGAACCTGGATGTGCTCAATGAGCGACAGATCGGCTATCTGGTGGGTACACCCCGCCACCGGCTCGATGAGTTCCAGAAGGAACTCCTGGCCGGTGACTGGCAAAAGGTGCAGGGACGTCCCGGGGTCCAGGTCCAGCTCATTGAAAAGGAGCATGAGATTTATGTTCTGGCCCGCAGTCAAAACCGGGCACAGAAGGAACTGGCCATGCGTCGCCGGGTCCTCGGCGGCCTCAGCCGGGGCCTGCGGGCCCTGTCCCGTTCCGTAAGGGAAGGACGCCTGCGGGACCAGCGAAAGATCGACCAGCGGTTGGGGCTCGGCGTGGCGTTACCTCCAGCGGGTAGAGGCCGGACCTTCGGCAGTGAGCTGGCGGTGGGACTCCCGCCGGCTACGGCTGATGAAGTTGCGCGATGGAGCCTACCTGTTGCGGAGCAACATGGCGCCGGTGGATCCCCGGATCCTATGGAGGCAGTATGTGCAGCTGACCGAGGTGGAGGGGGCTTTTCGGGCATTGAAGTCGGAGCTGAGGATCCGCCCGCTGTGGCACCGGATCGATCGCAGGGTAGAGGCTCATGTGATGGTGGCCTTCCTCGGGTATGCGCTCTGGGCCTGCTTGAGGCAGAAGCTGCGCAGGGTGGCCGGTTCAATCACCCCGGCCCGGGCCCTGGAGATCATGCAGTCAGTCCTCATGGTGGAAGTGTGGTTTGGACTGCGCGATGGACGACAGTTGTGCCTGCCGCGGGTTACCGAACCGGAACCCGAACAACGCCTCCTGCTCGACCACCTGGGTTGGAACCTCCCCGAGCAACCCCCTCCTAAAAACCACTCCAGCGATGTGAACTAACCGGGCAGCTTGTGTGGACGACCTGAGCCCATTTTGAAAACCCTCGCGTTGCATTGACGCCACTTACGTCAATCATCCTCTTCAAACTGCGAAACCCGGGCTAGCTGCTCTCCGCTGGATACTCGGAGCAGCGCTTCGCTTCACCGATTATTGACGCACGTGCGTCGATAATCGGTAGCCTTGTGTCCGTGGCGACAAGTCGATGGAAGTAGCGGGCGGCGTTCCGTGCATCCTGCCGCAGCGCGCGTGGTTGCAGGCATTGCGCCACGATCACTCGATCAACGCCTGGAAGACCGTTGCACCACTTTCAGGGAAAGGCCCTCGCCAACTGCTTGTCCCAGGTCCAGTCAGCGGCAATCAGATCCGCCCCTCGCCGGCCTTTTTCCAAAGCCAGGTCATAGTTCTCATAAACCTCCCGCAGCAAATGGATCAGGTGCTCCTCGCTCGGATCAGCCCAGTAGCTCTCGATGTAAGGGAAACACTCCGGGTCGCTCTCAACCAGGCCACTGTTCTCTATCAGATACGCATTCTGCTCACTGCAGAAATCGAGGTGACCGCCATAGTTCGTTGTGATCACCGGCAATCCCGTCGCCATCGCCTCAAGCATGGGCATCCCGAAACCCTCTGCTCGCGTCGGCAAGACGAAGCAGTTGGCGTCATAATACAAGTCCGCCAGTTCCGTTTCCTCGTCGAAACACTCCGCCCGCAGCTGCACCTGCTCAGGCCGCTCGATGAATTGTGCCAGGTCCCCCTCCCCGTGGAGGCCGAGCTTGAGGACAAGTCTGACCTTGTCAGTGGCGGCGAAAGCCGCCTGAAAGCAGCGGATCAACGCGGGGAGGTTCTTCCGCGGTGTGTGCTCCGCCACCGCTAGAAATGTGAATATGCCGTCCTTGGAACGCTGGCGGAACCGGTAAACCCCGGGATCGTATCCATGGCCCAGCACGGACATGGGCACCTTGACCCCCTGGTCCTTGAAGACCTCCAGGACAAAGGAACTCGTTAAATAGATATGGTCCTTTGCGTTGAGGTCGGTAACGATATCGGGCGGTAGCGTGCTGAGCTCATAGAAAAACCAGGGGGTCTGGCGTTTGCCGTGACCCTTCAGTGCTGAATCCACTACCGAACAGAAGGTGATCCACTGGTCAACTGCATGGGCTGTGGGGTCCCGGACCACGACCTGCTCAATTTCGGGTTCCCAGTAACCGTCCATGTAGT
>JBMTVN010000302.1:0-5069 GCA_049451415.1 Limisphaerales bacterium
ATATGGCTCGAGGAAATCCACGCTTCTGAAGATCAATAGCGCTTCTTTCTCTACCTCGCTTACACCGCCCCACATGACCCTCTCATGGCCTGGCCCGACGACATCGCAAAATACAAGGACACCTACAGCTCCGGTTACCGCCGCATCAGGGAACAACGATACCAAAAGCAAATCCAACTCGGGCTCTTTAACGCCGCCAAGACACCCCTGAGCCCACAGGACGCTCCCGACTGGTCCTCCCTGCCAGAGGAAACCCAACGCATCGAGACCCGACGCATGCAGGTCTACGCCGCCATGATCGACCGACTCGACCAAAACGTCGGCCGCCTCCTGCATAAGCTCCAATCCATCAATCGCCTGGAAAACACGCTCATCCTCTTCGCCAGTGACAATGGCGCCAGTAGCGAGTCCGTTGAAATAGGCACAGGTGAAATCGGGACCGTCGGCCGATGGACATCACAACTCGGACATTGGGCCAATGTCTCCAACACCCCCTACCGCAAATACAAGAATTTCAGCCTCCAAGGGGGCATCAAAACACCCCTCATCGCCTGGTGGCCCAACCACATCCAACCCCATACCATCAACCATTCGCCAGCTCACTTCATCGACGTCATGCCCACCCTGCTTGAGATCTCCGGCGCCTCATACCCCACCAGCCAAACAATAACCCCCCTCCAGGGTGTAAGCCTCCTGCCTACCCTCCAAGGCAACCCCCTCCGCCGCCCCAACCCCATCTTCTGGCAATGGGCCAAAGGTCGCGCCATCCGCCACGACAACTGGAAACTGGTCTCCCACACCGGTAACCAACCCCAATGGGAACTCTACAATCTGGACCTCGATCCCACTGAACTGCATGACCTCGCCACCCAGCACCCCGACATGGTTCAGTCCATGGCCGCCAAGTGGCAAACCTGGTACAACTCCACAACCCAAACCCAACACTAACACACGAGCCATGCAAAACCTCCACGGCATCATACCCCCCGTCGTCACCCCGCTCCTCGACCGCAGCGCGCTCGACCAAACCGGTCTCGAACGACTGCTCCAGCACATCGCTCAAGGCGGCGTAAACGCACTCTTCGTGCTCGGCACCACCGGCGAAGCCCCCAGCCTGAGCTATAAGCTCCGGCGCGAAGTCATCCAGTTCTCCTGCCAAAACACCCCCTCCGCACTCCCCGTCCTGGTCGGTATCACCGATACCGCCTTCGATGAAACTGTCGCCCTCGCCAAAACCGCCGCAGACCACGGAGCCTCAGCCCTCGTACTCGCCATGCCCTACTACTTTCCCGCCGGCCAAACAGAACTGCTCGACTACATCCGCCACCTCCTCCCCGAACTCCCGCTCCCCCTCATGCTCTACAACATGCCCGCCATGACCAAAGTGCGGTTCGAACTCGATACTCTCCAACAACTCACCCAAGAGCCAAAAATCATCGGTATCAAGGACAGCAGCGGCGACCTCGAATACTACAAGTCCATCCTCTCTCTCCGCACCACCCGCCCCGACTGGACGTTCTTCATGGGCCCCGAGGAACTGCTCATCCAATCCGTCCAACTCGGCGGCGACGGCGGAGTCAATGGCGGCGCCAACATCTTCCCCACGCTCTTTACCCAGGCCTACCAGGCCGCCAAACTCCGCAACACATCCCAGTGCGATCAACTCCAGTCCCTCATCCAGTCCTGGCACCGCGCTTACCAAATCGGCAAATACCCCTCCCGCTTCATCAAAGCTACCAAATGCGCCCTCTCCATCCTCAATATCTGCAGCGACTTCATGGCCGAACCCTTCCACCGCTTCAACCCGCCCGAACGCCAGCAAATCCAAAACATCCTCAAGGAACTCCTCCCCCAAATCACCAACCTCAACCAACCAGAATAATCCTTGGGTTGACTTCACCCGCCTAATCGGGTTGCCATACGCCAACGGTTTAAACGGCAAAAGGAGCCTTCTCGGACCCGGATCACACGGTCGGCCCCATACCAGGCACCCTCACCCGCTAAACCTTCAACCCCAGCCCAAGGGCAAAGGACAAAAACAAGACATCACCATGGAACAGGACACCAACCTCGTCACCAATCTCGCCACTAACGCTCTTCCTGCCCCCCTCACCCCGAACGTCGCCGACCAAACCTCCACCAATTTCGTCGACGCTCTCGGAAGCTCCGTCGCCCAACACACCGAGAAAGTCAACGCCTTCGTCACCTGGATCCAGACCGAATCACCACGTTGGCTGGCCACCGAAGGCCTCGCCATCCTCTTCACTCTCTTCCTCGCCGCCGTCGGACTACGCCTCTCCCGCACTCTCGCGTCCCGCCTCACCTCGTTCCTCGCCCGCGGCAAACAGGACGCAGAATCCCAAAAACGCGCCGACACCCTCGCCGGAGTCGTCCGTTGGGTCCTCCGCATCACTATCTACATCATCGCCGGCATGATGATTCTCAAAAAGCTCGGCCTCGAAATCGGCCCCATCATCGCCGCCGCCGGTATCGTCGGCCTGGCCGTGGGCTTCGGCGCCCAAAACCTCGTCCAGGACGTCATCAGCGGCTTCTTCATCCTCCTCGAAGACCAGGTCCGCGTCGGTGATGTCGTCAACCTCAACGACAAAGGCGGCCTCGTCGAACGCATCACCCTCCGCATGATCGTCCTCCGTGACCTCGCCGGAAATGTCCACTACGTCAGAAATGGCCAGATCAATGTGATCACCAATATGACCAAGGAATACTCCAACTACGTGTTCGATATCGGCGTCGCCTATCGCGAAAACACCGATGACGTCATCGCCGCCGTTAAAGAAGTCGACGAAGACATCCGCCAGGACGCCGCATTCAAGGACGATATCCTCGCACCCCTCGAAGTACTCGGCGTGGATAAATTCGATAGCTCAGCCGTCATCATCAAAGCCCGCATCAAAACCAAACCCATCCAACAATGGCGCATCGGCCGCGAATTCAACCGCCGCATGAAAATCAAATTCGATGAATATGGCATCGAAATCCCCTTCCCCCACCTCACGGTCTACCCGGGACAAGATAAAGCAGGAAACTCTCCCGCCTTCTCCATCCAACAAGGCAACACCCCCGTCCCGCCAACCACCCGGACCCGCCGCACAACCAGGAAATAAGCCCAACAACACCCTATCATCCCAACCAGCAAGTTCGACTCTCGCATTTTTGTGTTGAATCGCACCTGTAACACCCTAGTTATCCCCCTCGAACAAACGCAGACGGATACAGCCAACATTACACAACAGTGAAAGCCACCGACCTTCGCGGCATCCTCCAATACGTGCCCCGCTTCCGGGAGAAGGTCTTCGTCATCGCCATCGATGGCGGAATCGTCACCCACGAGAACTTTCCCAATATCCTCATCGATATCGCGGTGCTGCGCTCCCTCAGCATCCGCGTCGTCCTCGTCCACGGCGCCTCAGCCCAAATCCGGGATATGGCCACCGCCGAAGGCATCACCCCCTCGGACCTCGACGGCGCCGGCGTAACCAATGATGCCACCCTGCGTCTGGCCCTCACCGCAGCCAATCGACTCACCCACGAAATACTCGAAGGCCTCAGCGCAAATGACCTCCGCGCCGTCTCCACCAATGCCGTCATCGCCTTCCCTCTCGGTATCCTCAAGGGCGTCGATCACCAGCAAACCGGAAAAGTCGAGAGAATCGACGTCGAACTCATCCAAAGCCTCCTCGGCCAAGGCATCATCCCCGTCGTCGCACCCCTCGGATTTGACGGCGATGGCCATACCTACCGCGTCAATTCCGACTCCATCGCGTACGAGCTCGCCAAAGGCCTGGGAGCCGTAAAGCTCATCTATATCACAACCTGCGACGGACTGGCCACCCACGGTGAACTCATCCGCCAAATCGCCGTAGGCGACCTCGGACGGCTCCTCGACAAAAATCAAATTGATAACCAGGTCGTGTCCAAGGCCAGACATGCCCACTCCGCCTGCCTCGCAGGAGTCCCCCGCGTCCACGTCATCAATGGCCACCTCGATGAATGCGTCCTCGCCGAAGTCTTCTCCAACGAAGGAATCGGAACCCTCATCTACGCCAACGAATACCAGCAGATCCGACGCGCCCTCAAAAAGGACATACGCAGCCTGTTGAAACTAATCCACTCCGCCGTCCTCAGCCAGGAACTCCTCAAACGCAACCGCGCCACACTCGAACGGCAGCTCGAGGATTATTACCTCTTCGAAATCGACCGTAACCCCATCGCCTGCATCGCCCTGCACCCTTACCCCGATAGCGCCAAGGCGGAAATCGCCTGCCTCTGCGTCAGCCCATCCCACGAAAACCAGGGCATCGGCCGCAAAATGATGCAGTTCGCCGAAACCAAAGCCCGCGAAAGAGGCCTGGAAACGCTGTTCGCCCTCTCCACGCAAGCCTTCACCTACTTCCAGTCCAAGGCAGGCTTCGTCGAGGGAAGCCCCGAAGACCTCCCACCCGAACGCCGCGAACGCTACGAACAAAGCGGCCGACGCTCCAAAGTGCTCATCAAACATCTCCGCCCCTGATGCCACAGGATAATTCCATTATCAAAATCCTGCTCGTTGCACTGCTCGCATCCCTCGTATTCTACTTCGGCGGATTCAGCCTCAATGAATACCTCCGTACAAGACGTGGCCCCTGGGAAATAACCTTCGCCTCACCCACCCCGGACACGACTGCCATCACGATCTCGCAACCCCACCTGAAGATCGGCCCCATTACCCTCACCTTCACCAATAGCACCGAGGCTCTTCAAACACCGGAAACGATCCGCTTCGATAGCCCACGCTCCACCACCCCCCTCGGCGAAGTCAAATACGACGACCTCACCTATCTCCCCGGTGTCGTTACTCTGGAGCTGCTGGGCCATGAGATTGAAATGCTCCCACGACTCCTCTACGTCGACCGCCAACCCTTCCAGTGGAGCAATATCCGCGAGCTTTCCTTCGAAGCTAACTCCATTACGGATACAACAAATACTGCCGCCTCCGCTTCCCAAAATCCCTCAACCCATCCTGCCATAGAGAATTGATCTCCCCGAAACTCTTGCCCTCCTTCACCGCA
>JBMTVN010000303.1:0-5062 GCA_049451415.1 Limisphaerales bacterium
TGGGGGTTCGGTTACGGGGGCGGGGGACCGAGGGGGAGTCTGATTTGGGTCGGAGGCTAGGGGCGGCGCGCGAGGAGGTGTCGCGTTGGGGGGAGTTTGATTACTTGTTATTGAGCGGGACGGAGCGTGAGGATGCTGAGCGGCTGCACTGGATATTGCGGGTGGAGAGGATGAGGACGGGGCGTTGTGCGGTGCCGTGGCAGGAGTGAGGTGGAAGCGATGAAGAAAGTGATATTGGGAGTGACGGGTTCGATTGCTGCGCACAGGGCGATTGACTTGGCGAGTCAGCTGACGAAGGAGGGGCTGGATGTGCACGTGGTGTTGACTGGGGATGCGCAGCGGTTTGTGACTTCTTTGCCTTTCAAGACCTTATCGCGGAATCCGGTTGTGACGGATTTGTATGACGAGGAGGAGGGGTGGAAGCCGGCGCATGTGAGGTTGGCGGACGAGGCGGATTTATTGTTGGTGGCGCCGGCGACGGCGAACAAGATTGCGCAGATGGCGTTGGGTTTGGCTGCGGATGCGCTGGGTTGCCTGGCACTGGCGTTGAACGAGCGGGCGCGGGTATTGGTGGCGCCGGCGATGAACGGGAGGATGTGGATGCATCCGGCGACGCGGGGTCATGTGGAGGTATTGCAATCGCGGGGCGTGGAGTTTATGGGGCCGGACGAGGGGATGCTGTCGTGCGGCTATGAGGGTGCGGGGAGGATGTGGCCGGTGGAGGGGATTGTGGAGCGGGTGAAGGAGATCTTGGGGGGCTAAGATTCATTTGGAGTGGATATGGAACGGGATGCACGAGTACAGCGTCGGGGTGAGGTGAGGGGGGGGCGTGTACCTTTGAGCTGGTGGAAGCGGGGGAGGTTGCAGTTGTTACCTGAGTGGCTGACTTGGTTGCAGCCGGATCTGGATGTTGAGCAGACGCGGTTGCGGACGGTGGAGCGGAACCTGGGGTTGCCGGTACGGGCGGCGATGCTGGTGATGCTGGCGTTCTATTTTTTTCACAGCCATTGGTTTTTGGAGGGGTCCTTATTGAAGGAGGGGGTTCAGGAGGTGGTGAAGTGGTTTTTTGTGGTGTATGTGGGGTGCACGGTGGTGGCTGGGGTTGTGATTGCCGGGATGGAGGAGTTGCCGTTTCGGATGGTGCGGGAGGTGGTATTGGGATTGAGCGTCTTGGATTCGGTTTTTTTGGGGGCTTTGACGGCGGTGACGGGCGGGTTTGATTCGTTGGTTTTCTGGGTGTTTGTGATTTTGGTGGTGAGGAATTCCGTGGCGACCCCTGCGGCATCGAGGCAGATTCTGGCGAATGCGGTGGCGACGGGGGCTTATGCGGCCGGGGGTGCGATGGCGGCGCTGGTGACGGAGTTGGAGATCAGCATGATCGACGACAAGCTGGTGGAGGTCTTTTATCCGGAGGGTCAGGAGCCACCGGCGGAGAGCGTGATTTTGCGGGTATCGCTGTTGGTATTACTGACTGCGTGTTGTTATGGGGTTGAGGTGTTATTTGACCGCAGCAGGAGGTTGGCGGAGGAGGCGCGGGAATCGGCGCAGCGGCAGCATCAGTTGGAGTCGGCCGGGCGTTTGGCGGCGGAGATTGCGCATCAGCTGAAGAATCCGCTGGGGATTATCAACAATGCGGCATTCACGTTGCAGCGAACCGTTCGGGAGGGGAAGACGATTACGCAGCAGATTCAGATTATTCGGGAGGAGGTGGCTCGGTCGGACCAGATCATTACGGAGTTGATGGGGTATGCGCGCCTGGTGGAGGGGAAGGTGGAGCGTTTGGATGTGGTGGAGGAGCTGGAGTCGGCGATTCACCAGGTATTTCCCCCGGCGGTGCAATTTGAGGTGAGGATACTTCGTCAGTATGCGCCGGGGTTGCCGGCTTTATTGGCACAGAGAAGTCACATTGCGGAGGTATTCCTGAACATTTTTCAGAACGCGCGGGAAGCGATGCAGGGAAAGGGGAACTTGAAGGTGGGGACGTCGCTGGGGGAGGGGTTATCGATTGTGGTGACGGTGGAGGATGATGGTCCGGGGATTGCCGTTGAGAATCTATCGAGAGTTTTTGAGGCTTATTTTACGACGAAGGAGAAGGGGACGGGGCTGGGTTTATCGATTGTGAAGCACAACACGGAGTTATATGGGGGGCAGGTAAGGTTGGAGTCGGAACTTGGAAAGGGTACCAAATTTGTTTTAGTTTTTCCGGCCCGGACCTTGATGAGGTTGAAGCGTTGACCATGCAACTGCCGCCGCTTTTGGTTGTTGATGACGAGAGGAACATGCGTTTGTCACTGGAGACAGTGATGACGGATGAGGGGTATGCTGTACGGGCGGTGGAGTCAGCGGAGGAGGGGTTGAGGTTATTGGAGCAGCAGGCGTTTTTCATGGTGATTACGGACGCGCGGCTTGGGGGGATGAGCGGGTATGATTTTCTGAAGCGGATCAAGGAGCGTTGGCCGGAGCTGCCGGTTTTGTTGATTACGGCGTTTGCGACGCCGAAGCTGGCGGTGGAGGCGATCAAGTCCGGGGCGATCGATTATTTGGCGAAGCCGTTTGCTCCGGAGGAATTGATTCATGCTGTGAACCGGTGTGCGGAGCGGCACGAGTTATTATCGGAGAACCGGAGTTTACGGGCGAGGTCGGAGAGCATTCCGGGGGTGGATCAGATTATTGGCGAGTCGACGGGGATGCGGGAGTTGCGTCAATTGATCCGGACTGTGGCGCCGACGAATGCGACCGTATTGATTTTGGGGGAGAGTGGGACGGGGAAGGAGCTGGTGGCCGGGGCGTTGCACCAGCTGAGTTTGAGGCGGGACCGGCCGTATGTGCGGATCAACTGTGCGGCGATCCCCGAGACCTTATTGGAGAGCGAGTTATTTGGGCATGAGAAGGGGGCGTTTACGGGGGCGTTGAGGCAGAAGGTGGGGCGGGTGGAGGAGGCGGATGGGGGGACGATTTTTTTGGATGAGATTGGGGACATGAGCCGGCCTTTGCAGGCGAAGCTGCTGCGCTTTTTGGAGGATGGGAGTTTTACGCGTGTGGGTGGGACTCAGGAGTTACGGGTGGATGTGCGGCTGATAGCGGCGACGAACCGGGACATTATTGAGGCGATTGGGGAGGGGTTATTTCGGGAGGATTTGTATCATCGGCTGAACGTTGTTCAGTTTCGGCCGCCGCCTTTACGGGAGAGGGGGGATGACGTGTTGGTTTTGGCGCGGCATTTTCTGAGGCATTTTGGTTCGGGTTTGAACAAGTCGTTGGGTGGTTTTGCGGAGGGGGCGGAGAGGCTGTTACGGGGGCACCATTGGCCGGGGAATGTAAGGGAGTTACGGAATGTGGTGGAGCGGGCGGTGATTTTGGAGGTGGCCGGGGAGATTCAGGCGGCGACGCTGCCCGATTTTCAACTGGAGCGGCGGTTGAAGAAGGCGGGGGGAGAGGGGGATTTGGTCCCTGTGGTTCCGGTGGGTAATTTTTCCCTGGAGGAGGCCTTGGAGCGGTATGAGAAGGAGTTGATCCAGAGGACCTTGGAGCAGACGCACAACAACCTTGCCAAAGCGGCTGATCAGTTGAGAATTACGCGTCACGCCCTGAGGTATCGGGTGAACCGGTTGAACATCAAGGCGGGTGGTGGTGTTGAGGACACGGATGATCATGGTGGGCGTGGTGAGGCGGGGAGAGGATGAGAGGCATACTACTTTTTGTGATGTTGCAGCAGGCTGTTCCCGGGGTGGGGAAGAGCGGGAGGATGCTGTTGAGGGATTTGGGTTTGATTGCGGGGGCGGGGTTGGCTTTGACCTTGGTATTGATTGTTTGGGCGGTGGGGTATGTGCAGAAGGGGAGGCGGAAGAGGAAGCATCATCATCGTTCGCGGCCAGAGATTTTAAGGAATACTGAGGAGTCGGAGGATGAGCTGGGGGATGCGGGTGATGGAGAGGATGGGGGTGGAGGGGGACATCGGCATCGCCGGAGGCGGAAGCGTCGGGAGCATCGGCGACGGAATCCCAGCTTAGCGGAGACTGGGGGGTTGCCGCCTGTGCGGGAAGAGGAGGGTGATGGAACAGAGGCGAAGGAGTGAGTGGTTCTGAGAGCCAGGTTATTACGCAGAAGAGCGCATCGAACCTTGCGCTGGCGTTTGTGATGTTACCGCGGGAGCGGCGGGAGGCGATGGTTCGGTTGTATGCCTTTTGTCGGGAGGTGGATGATGTGGCGGATGAGGACACGGTGCCGGTGGAGGAGAGGCGGCGTTCCTTGGCTGAATGGCGGGAGGATGTGAAGCGGGTTTGCGAGGGTGGTGAGGGGGTGATGCCGGTGAACCGGGAGTTGGCGGAGGTGGTGAGGCGTTATGGGTTGCCGTTTGGGTTATTTGACGAGTTACTGATGGGGGTGGAGGCGGATTTGGATATCTTGCGGTATGAGACTTACGACGAGGTGGAGGAGTATTGTTACCGGGTGGCGTCGGTTGTGGGATTATTGAGCATTGAGATTTTCGGGTATGTGGATTCCGGGTGTCGTGAGTATGCGGTGAGTTTGGGGCGGGCTTTGCAGTGGACAAATATTTTGCGGGATGTGGGGAATGATGCGAAGAGGGGGAGGATTTATTTGCCGCGGGAGGCGATGATGCGTCATGGGGTGACTGAGGAGGAGATTTTTGCGGGGCAGTATTCAGATCGGTTTTTGGCTTTGGCGCGGGAGATTGGGGAGCGGGCGCGGGGTTATTATGGTGAGGCGCGGCGGCTATTACCGGAGGGTGATCGGCGTCGGATGGTGGCGGCTGAGTTGATGGGGTCGGTGTATTGGAGGTTATTGAGCCGGTTGGAGCGGTCGGGTTATGCGGTATTGGGGGAGAAGCCGCAGGGGTTGAGCAAGGTGCACAAGGTTTGGCTGATCCTGCGTTCGTGGGTGGGGTGTTGTTTGGGTGGGCGGCGGTCGGCTTATGGCCGGGTGGATGGGTGAGATGTGCGGCGACTGATTGTCAACGCGGATGATTTTGGCCGGTCGGATTCGATCAACCGGGCGGTATGGGAGGCGCAGGAGCGGGGGATTTTGACTACGGCGAGTTTGA
>JBMTVN010000304.1:0-5045 GCA_049451415.1 Limisphaerales bacterium
GGTACAGGATCCCACGATGGGGCCGTTGCATGTGCGTTTGGGGGAGTGGGACCAGTATTTTTGGAGTGCAGCTGCGGATGGGGTTTGTGCTGAACTGGAGGACTGGAGAGCACTGATCATGAGTCTGCCGGATGATCCGGTTGAATGGGGGGGATGTGCAGCGGCGGAAGGGGTGGCGGGATTTGTCGAGCATGCTGACGACGAACCTGTTGGCTCGGGAGCTTGTCGTCAGTGGGGCTGCGAAGTGGTTTTTCAAGGTGAGGGCGGAGGATCCGTCGGTTTCCTTTGGCAAGGTGAGTCATGTATACCGGAAAGTTCCCGGTGGGGCACGGCCCTATGCCGGGGACAGCTTGCAGATCGGGTTGGATGTGATTCCCGGTTATGCCCATCACAGGATGCGGCCGGACACTGACCGGGTGCCTGAGGGATTTCATGCGTTTCCGGACACGGACTACGAGTATTGCCTCTATGCGTGTGAGGATGGGGGGACGGAGGTTTGGAGGTGCAGCGCTCCCGGCATCCCGCGGAGTCCGTGGGTTCCGCGGCAACCAGCGGTCCTGCAGGACCAGGGTCCGGCGGTTGGGGCGGACTGCATTGTGGTGCTGTCGGCACGTCAATTAGTCTACGAGGCTTTCATTCCCTGGACACAGTTGGAAGGGTGGGAACCGGGAGTGGGTGCGCAGTTGGGGTTGGCTGTGCGTTTCAATGATGACGGAGGGAACGGGGTGGAGCTTGGGCAGGGCAAGGCTGGTGCAAAGCTGAACAGCCTCAGCCTTCATCCGCATGACGGGGCGTCCTCTTCCTGCCTCGTCTGGGTGCTGTCGGAGTAGACTTACAGAATCCCAAACAGCGGAAGGATATGGTAGGTGGCGAAGGCGGCAATCCAGGCGAGGGCCGCCATGTAGGCCCATTGGAAGACGGGCCATTTCCAGCTGTTGGTTTCGCGGCGGACAATGGCGATCGTGCTGACGCATTGGAGTGCGTAGACATAGAACACCATGAGTGCAAGGGCGGTACGAAGCGTGAAGATCGGGGATCCGTCGGGATGCTTCTGTTGGCGGAGGACGTCCGGAAGTGCAGGCGTGGGGCCGTCGCTTTCAGACTCGCTGGCGTTGTAGATTGTGGCCATGGTGCTGACGAAGATCTCCCGGGCGGCGAAGGAGCCGATGATGCCAACGCCGATTTGCCAGTCGAACCCGAGGGGTTGGATCAAGGGTTCGATGAGGCGCCCCATGGAGCCGGCGTAGCTTTGTCTCACCTGGTCTGATGCTGCGGTCTGGCTCAGGGCAGCGAGTTGGGCGGCGAGATTCTCGTCGGGTTCTGACGGGTTGCCGGCTGCCTGGAGGAGCTGGGACCGGGCTGATTCGTATTGGTCGCTGATGGCGGTATTGGTGGGATAGGAAGCGAGGAACCAGAGGATGATACTGGCGCCGAGGATGACAGTGCCGGCGCGGTGAATGAACAACTTGGATCGGTCCCACATGTGTCGAAGAACGACCTTGAGTACGGGGCGGCGGTAGGGGGGGAGCTCGAGGATGAGCAGGGGTGGTTCTCCCTTGAGAAAGGATTTCTTGAAGAGCCAGGCGAGGGCGAGAGCGGTGACGATCCCCAGCAGGTACATGCTCAGCAGCGTGAGCCCCTGGAGTCCGAGAAAGCCGACCACCTTACGGTCGGGGACGAACGCGCCGATGAGCAGTGCATAGACCGGGAGGCGGGCGGAGCAGCTCATCAGTGGTGCGACCAGGATGGTGGCGAGGCGGTCCTTATGGTTCTCGATGGTTCGGGTTGCCATGATGCCGGGGATGGCGCAGGCGAAGGAGCTGAGGAGGGGGATGAAGCTTTTGCCGTGGAGGCCGACGCGGCTCATGATGCGGTCCATCATGAACGCGCCGCGGGCCATGTAGCCGGTATCTTCGAGGAGGCCGAGGAAGAGGAAGAGCAGCACGATTTGGGGGAGGAAGACTAGCACTGAGCCGACGCCGGCGATCATGCCATTCACGACCAGGTCCTGGAGGGGCCCGGTTGGGATGGCTTGGATCATCAGTTCCCCGAGGATGGTGGTGCCGACCTCGATCATCTCCATTGGCCATTGGGCGAGGGTGAAGATGGATTGGAACATGAGTGCCATGAGGCCGACGAAGATGACGAGTCCCCAGATGCGGTGAGTGACCCAGCGATCGATGCGATCGCTGAGGGTTTCCGTGTGGCTGTCTGGTTCTGTGACGACCTTGCGGTGGAGAGCGGAGGCGTTGGCGTAGCGGGCTTCGATGGCGGCGCTATGCCAGTCGATACCTGCCTGTTGCAGGCGTTGGTGCGCCGCATTGATTTGGCTGCGGATTGAGGGGGGGAGATTCGGGTGTGCTTTATCTGTGGCACTGGCGTCACTCAGGAGCAGCAGGGCTTCGCTCTTGATGACACCGGCGGGGACGCTGCGATTGGCTTCTTGGAGCAGGGAGGCGAGAGCATCCTGTTCTTGTTCCAGGGCTGAGGGGATGGGGAGGGCGAGCTGGGTTGGTGGCTGTGGGGAGGGATGCCGGGCGAGGCGGGCGATCAGGTCACGCATTTCTGCCACGCCGCTCCCGGTACTGGCGACCATGGGGATCACGGGGACTTTGAGTTGGCGTGCGAGTTCGAGGGCATCCACTTCGATGCCGTTTTCGCGGGAGACATCGACCATGTTCAGGGCGACGAGGACCGGGTAGCCCAGTTCGATGACCTGGATTGCGTAGTAGAGATTGCGTTCCAGGTTGGAGGCATCGAGGACGAGCACGACGAGGTCGGGGGGGGGGACTTCGGGGCGGCGCTGCCAGAGGACATCGCGGGAGATGGCTTCGTCGGGGGACTGGGCGCTGAGGCTATAGGTGCCCGGCAGGTCGAGGACATTGACTTTCAGGTCGGGGGGCAGACCCCGGAGGCGGCCTTCCTTTCTTTCGACCGTGACGCCCGGGTAATTGCCCACCTTGGCGCGCAAGCCGGTGAAGGAGTTAAAGAGCGTGGTTTTGCCGCAGTTCGGGTTGCCTGTGAGCACGACCAGGTAGTCCGATTTTGCGGCGGCGGTGGACGTGCGTTTGGGGGAGGGCGATGAATCGCTCACGGTGGGGACGGTCTCGGAGGGGTGAGCGGATCAGGTTGATTGGCTGACGAGGATGAGGTCAGCCTCATGCCTGCGGAGGGTTAAGTGGGAGCCCCGGACTTTAATTTCGAGGGGGTCGCCGAGCGGTGCGGAGCGCACGACTTCGATGGGGGTTCCGACGACGAGGCCGAGTTCCATGAGGCGAAGTCTGGATTCTTCCGACAGTTGGAGGTCCAGAACAGTGGCCGTGGTGCCGTAGGCGACTGAGCTGAGAGGTTGGGCGCAGGCGGTCATGCCTAGGAGGCCTCCCGGAGACCGGGTTCGGGCTCCACCAGGATGGCTTTGGCCAATTGTTCGCTGAGACCCAGCCGGGCATTACAGACCTGGCAAATCATCATGCACTGTTGGCTGAGGCATTTGACGCGTTGGTCTTCACAGAAGCCCATTTCACGGATTCGGCGGGAGACTTCGGGGGAGGCGAGAACCTGACGCACGCGGCACACAGTGCCTGGTCTGACTTCGTTTAGGGGGCATACGAAGCCATTCAGGCATTGTTTTACATCATCGTTCGTGGAGGCCGAATTGCTCACTGAGGGCAAAGCTAGGTGAGGTGTTGGGGGCTGGCAAGGTGGAAAGTATTTGGGGAGGTCTGTGCGGGATTCGGGCCGGGCTGCTTTTCGGCTTTTGGAACGGTGTCCGGTTCGGTTCGGGCTGGTGGTGCAGAAGAGCTTCAGTGGTCAAATTTAGCCAACCTGAGTGTCGAGGCTTGTCCTTTTCGGAGCAAAATATTGCGTAACATGTTGATAAATTGGATGTTAAGATAGTTGGCATCCTCGTTGCTTGGAGCACGTTATCATTCAATACATGGCTATCGGGGCGCGTGCGGAGGTGCGAGGGGTTGGCGCCTGTATTAGTTGGAATGGTTTAAAGAGTTGGACCAGCGAAACAACAGCAACACATGAAGAAAATAGAAGCTATCATCAAGCCCTTCAAATTGGAGGAAGTTAAGGATGCTCTTGGCGATGTGGGTATCGAAGGGATGACCGTTACGGAGGTTAAGGGATTTGGGCGCCAGAAAGGGCACACCGAGATCTACCGTGGGAGCGAGTACACGGTGGACTTCCTCCCCAAGATTAAAATTGAGCTGGTGATTCCCAGTGATCGGGTGGAGGCGGCGGTGTCAGCCATCGTGCAGTCGGCCAAGACTGGCAAGATTGGCGACGGCAAAGTTTTTGTCCTGCCGGTGGACGAAGCTGTTCGCATCAGGACAGAAGAGAAAGGAGATGGGGCGGTCTAAGGAGGCTGGCTGAACTGAACAGAACTGAAAAAAACGACCATGAGAACAAAATCACTGATCTTGATGATGGCGCTGTTGTGCAGCGTGGTGCTTGGCCAAAGCCTATGGGCGGCGGACGAGGCCGAGGTTGCTGCTGCGGTGGAGACTGTGGCTGAGGAAGCTGCGGCTGAGCTGACTGCTGCAGACGCACTGTTCACAGCGAACAACGTGTGGATGATGCTCTCGGCCGCGCTGGTCTTCATCATGCACTTGGGTTTTGCGACGGTGGAGTCGGGTCTGACCCGGTCGAAGAACACCGTCAACATTCTGTTTAAGAACACGATGATCGTGTGTATTGGCATACTTACCTATGCCATTTGCGGATTTAACCTGATGTATCCCGGGGTTGAGGGGGGCTGGTTTGCCTTTGCCGGCTTCGGGATTACCTCTCCGGACGGAGGTCTGACCATTGGGTATGCTGATGGGGGTTATACCTATTGGACTGACTTCCTATTTCAGGCGATGTTTGCGGCCACGGCGGCGACGATTGTCTCCGGGGCTGTGGCAGAGCGCGTGAAGATCGGGCCGTTCCTCATCTTCTCGACCATCTTCGTCGCGGTAGTCTACCCGATTGCCGGCTATTGGAAATGGGGCACTGGTTGGTTGGACGCCCGTGGTTTCTACGACTTTGCCGGG
>JBMTVN010000305.1:0-5025 GCA_049451415.1 Limisphaerales bacterium
GTGACCGGGGCGACAGTGGTGACTCGCCCTGGGGTGGATCTCGTGCTGCCGGACTTGTCTATTACGAGCGGTTCGATGGCCACGGACGGGGCCCTGACCGTAGGAGATTTGACTTTAGGTAACGGGACATTGGGGGGCACCAATCTGGTTTCTGTGAGCGGGGTGATGGAATGGACCGGGGGCACGATGGATGGAACGGGGAGCACGCGTATTGAAGCCGGGGGCGTGCTGAATGCATCGGGCACGAGCACACGCTACCTCAATAACGGTCGTGTGCTTGAGAACTACGGGACGTTCAACTGGAGTGACACGGGTCGGTTGTATGTCAATTCGGGCACGGGCTACTTCTACAACCGGGTTGGCGGTCTGGTGGAGATGACCGGGGATGGCCTGCTGGATGCCTACTACTGGTCTGGGCTTGAGGTGGTCAACGAGGGGGTTTGGCGCAAGAGCGGGGGTGTTGGGGTGAGTACTCTGGGCTCCAACAGTGGAGGTCCGGCGAAGATCTTCAACAACGCGGGTCTGCTGGAGGTGCTCAGCGGTATGGTGCGGTTGAACACCTATGGCACGAGCACGCATACGGGTAGTTTTGCTGTGGCTGCCGGCGCGACTCTGGACCTGAACCAGGGGACCCATGTTTTCGATGGGCTCACGAGCTTCACTGGTCTCGGTTCCGTGAGGTTTGGAACGCCCACCACCTTCAACACGGATATTAGCGTGGGTGAGTTACAGGTCAGTATGGACACCAGTTCGGTGTTTGGTGGCAATGGAATACTTAGCAACTCCGGCGCAGGAAAGATCACTGTGTTGCGTTCGACCACCCTGAACGGCTCGCTGAATATCGCGGGCACGCTGGATATAGCGGCGGGCGTCACCTTGACTGTGGGAGGAACCTTGACGCTTCAGGTCGAGGGCACGATCAACAATCCGGGAGTCCTGCGAGTGGGTGCGTTCAACGACTTGGGTGGTACCGTGACAGGCAATCTGCCGGTGGTTGTCGGCATTGTCACTACCGGCTTGAGCATTGAGGCTATCCATTTCAGTGACGGTGGACCGGCCTTGGTCAGATCAGATGCGCTGGGGCGTGGGTTGGTCCTGGATAGCGTGGTGTTGCGCTGGCGCGGTCGGGTCGGAGGGAACTATGTGGTTGAAACCAGTGAGGACATGCAGCGCTGGTCTGAGGTTTCGTCGGAGATCCGGATGGATGCTCCGGGTAGCTTCACCGCGACGACGGAAGCAGGCTTCCAGCCGCACCGCTTTTATCGGGTGCGAGAGGTTGTTTCGGCAGGGGAACAGTCCTCTCCGGGCGACCCCAGGCCTGTTCTGCCTTTAGGCGGGGACTATCAGGTGCCCTAGAGCGGTTTAAGGATGTTTGTAGCCCTTTTGTTCTCTGCCTCAGGCCCCATTGGCTGCGTCCGCTTGCCGCACTTTTTCGTCGACCGATTTAGCCGGGGTCGCCGCACGGGAGAGTTTCGGGTGGAACGATGGGGGTTGGCTGGTCTAGATTCCGCGCCATTCCATGAAGCAATTACTCAAGTTGGCGTGTTTATGTGCGGCGGTTGGTTGTGTTTCCCTGGCGTTGTCGGCGCCGCAAGCGCCGGGTCGACGGCTGTTACTCGCGGATGATTCGACGCATCGGCTGGCTGTTGTGGCAGCGGACGGGTCGTTGGAATGGGAGTATGAAGTGGGGGCGATCCATGACGCACATGTGCTGCCGAACGGGAACATGTTGACGCAGCTGGGATGGCAACGGGTGGTGGAGATCAACCCGGCGAAGGAGATTGTGTGGGAATATGACGCGGGGAAGATGAACGGGAATGAGGGCAAGCGGGTGGAGGTGCACGCGTTTCAGCGGCTGGATGATGGTTTGACCATGATTGCTGAGAGTGGTCCGGGACGGATTATTGAGGTCGACCGTGCGGGGAAGATTCAACACGCAATCGAGCTGAAGCTGGAGCAGTCGAATGCCCATAGTGATACCCGGTTGGTGCGCAAGCTGGAGAGCGGTCATTATCTGGTGGCGCACGAAAACCTGGGGCGGGTGCGGGAGTATGATCGTGCGGGCAAGGTGGTTTGGGATTATGAGGTGCCGCTTTTTGGGAAGGAACGGAAGGGTGGGCACGGGCCGGAGGCTTTTGGGAACTCGGTCTACAGCGCCATCAGGTTGCCAAACGGGAACACCCTGATTGGGACTGGCAACGGCCACAGCGTGCTGGAGGTGAATCCCGCGAAGGAGATTGTGTGGAAGGTGGAGCAGAACGATTTGCCGGGGATCACCCTGGCTTGGGTGACCTGTGTGGAACGATTGCCGAACGGCAATACCCTGATCGGGAACTGCCATGCCGGTCCGGAGAACCCGCAGTTTATTGAGGTGACACCGGAAAAGAAGGTGGTTTGGTCGTTCCTGGATTTTCAGCGGTTTGGCAATTCGACGCCTGTGCAGTGGGTGCTGAAGGATTGAGTAGCTCAAGCGCATGCGGAGGTCATCCTGCGGAACGTGGTTGGAACGCGCTTGGTTGATCGGTATGCGGCGGGGTGTTGTGCCTTGGCGGGGTAGGCAAAAAGAGGATGGGCAAAAAATGGGCGGTAGGGTTGGGGAGGGCGAGAGGCGGTTGCTTCCCAGCCGATGCTGGATTGTTTTGTTGCCTGATCCCGCGTGACAAGCTGGATCAGATCCTTAGTATGACCGCCTGTTTTTACGAGAAGACCTATGCGCTCAGATACCATCAAGAAGGGTTTTGAACGGGCTCCGCACCGCAGTTTGTTGCGGGCCACCGGTTCGATTGAATCCGAGGACGATTTCAACAAGCCGTTTATCGCGATTGCGAACAGCTATACTGACTGTATTCCCGGCCACGCCCACTTGAACGAAGTGGGGATGCTGGTGAAACGGTTGGTTCGCGAGGCGGGTGGGGTGCCTTTCATCTTCAACACCATTGGTGTGGATGATGGTATTGCGATGGGCCATGGCGGCATGAAGTATTCCCTGCCGTCCCGCGAGCTGATTGCGGATTGTGTGGAGTCCATGGTGAAGGCTCATTGTTTTGACGGGATGGTGTGTATCCCGAACTGTGACAAGATTGTTCCCGGGATGATGATGGCCGCGATGCGGTTGAACATTCCGACCGTGTTTGTGAGTGGTGGTCCGATGGCGGCGGGTATTGCTGACCAGAAGGCGACGCATGAGGATTTGGCGGCTCATCTGCAACCGGCGGCTGGCAAGTCCGACCTGATCTCGGTTTTCAAGGGGGTTGCGGAGCTGCAATCGGGCAAGATCACGGAGGAGCAGCTGAAGAAACTGGAGCAGACGGCTTGCCCGACCTGTGGATCCTGCTCGGGTATGTTCACGGCCAACTCCATGAACTGTTTGTGCGAGGCCCTGGGTGTGGCTCTGCCCGGCAACGGAACCGTTCTGGCAGTTTCCAAGGAGCGCGAGGCGCTGTATGCGCGCGCGGCTCGTGCGATCGTTGAATTGGTTGAGAAGGACATCAAGCCTCGGGACATTGCGACGCTGGAAGCCTTCGACAACGCGCTGGCCCTGGACGTGGCGATGGGGGGGTCGACCAACACGATTCTCCATACCCTGGCTATCGCGCGGGAGGCTGGCATTGAATATGACATTGCCCGGATTGACGGCATCTCACGTCGGGTGCCGTGTCTCTGCAAGGTGTCTCCTTCCTCGGATTATCATGTGCAGGATGTGCATCGTGCTGGTGGCATTCACACCATTCTGGGTGAGTTGAAGCGCATGGGGGCGCTGACGACCTCCTGTCTGACGGTGACCGGCAAGACTTTGGGTGAGAACATTGACGACTGGGACATTCGCTCTGAGCAATGCACCGACTGGGCGAAGGTGTCGTTGGTGGCGGGTTCCTCGGCGATTGTGGTGGATCCGAACGACAAGATGGGGCCGGCGGCCCGCACGGCGGGAGGTAATCTGGCTCCCAAACCGATGCTGCATTTTCCGGCGGATCAGCGGGCGATTGTCCTCTGGCGTTTTGCGGCGGCATTCAACAACGGGGATGCCACGACTGCGGCACTGAACTTCGGCGAAGGTGCGGAGTTGCGTCTGGACGATTCGGTGACGTGGAGTGGTCGTGCTGCGATTGAGGCCGGGTTGAAGGAGAAGTTTGTGGAGTTCAAGGGGTTGGTCCGGACTGAGCTGGGTTCCCTTGGGGAGGAGCCGGTTCTTGTGGTGTGGCAGTATGCCAAGGGCGGGGCTAAATCCGTGCGCTGTGTGCTGCGGGCTGGTGAGTATGGCGACTGGGTGATTTTGAAGGCCAGCCACGATTACAGTGACGCTACCCTTTCGGGGGTGAAGCCGGCCGGGTTGATGCCCTATGACCCGGCTTTCATGTTCAGCGCCGAGGACTGTATTCGGGAGAAGGCCCGGGCGTACACGGTCGACGGCGGTCTGTCGATTCTCTACGGACAGCTGGCTCCTGAGGGCAGTGTCGTCAAGACTGCGGGTATATCAGATGGCTTTAAAGAATACTGCGGGCCCGGGTTTGTGTTTGAGGGGCCCTGCGTGATTTTTGAAAGCCAGGATGAAGCCTGCGAAGGTATCCTTGGCGGCAAGGTCAAGGCGGGTGACGTAGTGATTATCCGCAACGAAGGGCCTCGCGGTGGTCCGGGTATGCAGGAAATGCTTTCGCCGACGAGTTACATCGTGGGCATGGGGCTTGGCGACAAGGTTGCGCTAATCACGGACGGCCGTTTTAGCGGTGGCACTGCTGGTGCCTGTATTGGTCATGTTTCGCCGGAAGCGGCGGAGGGAGGTCCGATTGGCCTGCTGAAGGCTGGCGACCGTATCCGCATCGACTTCCCCAATCGCAAGATGGATATTCTGGTGGATGCTGCTGAGCTGGAGGAAAGGAAGAAGACTTTTCTGCCCGTGAAGCGGGATTTGACTGGATGGTTGTCGCGCTATCAGAAGCTGGTGACGAATGCCAGCACCGGGGCGATTTTGTCCTAGTTAAATGCTTAGGTCCGTTCTTCGAACGGTCCCATGACGACTACGGCCCG
>JBMTVN010000306.1:0-5011 GCA_049451415.1 Limisphaerales bacterium
AACGCTAACGCCCTCAGCCATACGCCGACGCTCACCGCGGAAGCACCGGCTGTACCCAGGCACTCTCATAATCCCCCTCGGCATACGGGTTCGGATGCAACCGCGATGACGTCACCTTCGCCCGCACATACACCTCATCACCCCCAAAACGATAAACAGCCTCCAAGCCCTCCACTCTTTCGAGAACTTCCCCCACTTCGCCCAAACCGTCCCCGACACGGCGCGTGCCAATAAACTCGGTGGTGTAGGTCACACCCGGCTCTCCGCGCACCTCAAGCTGCAGGCTCCCATCCCCCAGCTCAAAATCCACCAGCTCCACCCCGCTGCTCGCATAAAACTCCCCCGCGCGCAACGCCTTGATAATCGTCCCCGCCTCCAAACCCCCAGCCTTCACCATCACCCAGCCCCGACCGGGATTGGTCACCCCAACCCCCCACTGGTAATACTCATGCGAGTCGTCAGTCGCCAATCCATACAACAGACCGTTGCCCAATCGCGCCAGCCGTAAGGTCAACGCAATGTCCCACATGCGTTCCGTGCTCGGATGACTCGCATCCCCGTAATTCCTCACACCCGAATGCCCATTGTAGACCTCAAAGAAATTCTCGCCCGTGATCGCAGCGATATCCTCCGGAGTCAGCGCCCAACCAAAGTTCGGATGATTCACATGCCCCAAAACAGGCCGGCCTAAGCGACGCCCCTGCTCCGCTATTGCATCCAGATTCGACTGTATCACCTCCCGCATGGTCTCCCCCCCCTGCGGCACGATCAACTCCCCCACGTTCAACGCATTGATATGAACTGGAGCCCCCTCAAAACCGTCAGAAATCTCTTCACCTTGGATAAAAATAAAATCCCCCTCCGACCCAAACTTCGCCCTTAACTCAGCCAGGGTCTTCAGTCGCATCTCCATTTGCCCTTCCCGCTCCCGCGTCTCCACCTCGCCCACCCCCTCCAAATCCCGCAATGCCCGAACCTTCTCCAAGGTCAGCCTGCCTCCCTCCTTCACCGGAAACCATCTCTCGCCCTCCATCAAGATGTTGTGATCCGACAACACCAGAAAATGATAGCCCTGCTCGCGATACCACCGCGCCACCCTCTCAGGCGGAGCATCACCGTCACTCCACAAGGTGTGCGTGTGCGTGTTGCCCCTGTACCAACTCCACCCCTCAGCACCCCGCCCAACATAGACACCCATCATCATCGCGGTAACACAGTAAAAGAGCTTCATCGAAACAGAACCTAACCCAGGCCTTCCCGCGCTGGGAAGCCCCGGAACATACCAACTGCCCACAAGTGCGCTCTCGCCTCCTTCCACCGTATTCGCATATGCTGCCACCCAATGCAGGCCCCGGCACACAAGTCATCCGCTACCACCCCACCCCGTCCGCCAACCCCCGCCGCCATGCACAAGGCCCTCACAATCCTCACCTGCTGGCTCGCCATCCTCCCGCTCCTCCAGGCAGCCCCAACACAACCCACCCGCATGGTCCCGTTCAACCAAGTCACCATGACTGACCCGGTATGGCGCCCCCGTATCCGTGACCTCGTCAACAAAACCCTCCCCCACGCCTTCAAGAATACCCGGGATGCCCAGGAACGACTCCGGCTCACCGCAGAGTTACTCAAAAATGGCGGCGGCCCCAAACCTGTTCCCCACCGCTTCAATACCTCCGACCTCTATAAGGTCATGGAAGGTGCCTCCCTCATGATCCAAACGGAACCCAACCCCGACATCGAAAAGCAAATGGATGCCATCATCGATGTCATCGCTGCCGCACAAAAAGACGACGGCTACCTCTATGTCCCCCACATCACCGGCTCCATTTACGAAAACGAAATGGGCCCCCGTCCCTACAGCTACGTCCTCCACTCCCACGAGCTATACAATATCGGTCACCTCTACGAAGCCGCCGTCGCCTACGCCCAGGCCACCGGCAAAACCAAACTCCTCCAAGTCGCCGAAAAAAGCGCACAACACGTCAACCGTGTCTTCTTTCTCGGCGATCCCAACTACAATAACGGCAAACCCGTCAACCAGGCCCCCGGACACCAGGAAATCGAAATCGGCCTCGTCAAACTCTCAAACTACACCGGCAACCCGCTCTACCTCGAAATGGCCAGCAAGTTCCTCAAAATCCGCGGCGTCACCTTCATCCCCGACGGCACAGGAGTTAACTCCCCCACCTACGCCCAACAACACCAACCCGTCGCCGACCAGCGCGAAGCCGTCGGCCACGCCGTCCGCGCCGCCTACCAATACGCCGCCATGGCCGAGGTCGATAGCCTCCTCAGCCAAACCAATTACTCCACCGCCCTCAACAACATCTGGCACAGCCTCGTCGATACCAAAATGCATATCACCGGCGGCCTCGGCGCCGTCCATGGCATCGAAGGGTTCGGACCACCCTACACCCTGCCCAATAAGGATACCTACCTGGAAACCTGCGCCGCCGTCGGCAACGTCTTCTTTAACCTCCGCATGTTCCTCAAATACGGGGACGCCAAATACCTCGACGTCGCCGAAATCGCCCTCCTCAACAACTGCCTCTCCGGTATCGGCCTCGATGGCACCAGCTTCTTCTATCCCAACCCGCTCGAGGCCGATGCCGACCACGCGCCTCGCTCCGGCTGGTTCGGCACTGCCTGCTGTCCCGCCAATATCGCCCGACTCATCCCCCAAGTCCCCGGCATGCTCTACGCCACGCGTGACAACCACCTCTACTGCACCCTCTACGGCGCCAATACAGCGACCATCCCCCTGCAAGACCAAACAGTCAAAATAACCCAGCAAACCTCCTACCCCTACGACGGCAGCATCACGCTAACCCTCACCCCCGAATCCCCCGCCACCTTCTCACTCCACCTCCGCATCCCCACCTGGGCCAACCGCCAACCCCTCCCCGGTAAACTCTACCACTACACGAAGCGCGCCCCTACCTGGACCCTCACGCTCAACGGACAACCCTTCATGCCCGTCCAAAAGAATGGGTTCGCCACCATCAACCGCAAATGGCAACCCGGCGATACCGTCACGCTCAACCTCCCCATGCAACCCCAGGTCAATACCTGCATCAAGGAAGTCGAATCCAACCACGACCGCATCGCCATCTCTCGCGGCCCACTCATCTTCTGCGCCGAAGGAATCGATAACTCCGGCGCCGTCCAACGATTCTTCCTCCAACCCGAACTCATCCCCGACCAGTCCACCACTACCACCATCAACAACGGCCCGCTCAAAGACCTCCCGCTCATATCCATCCCCGCCTGGGAAATGTCCATCGAACGCAAGCTCAACCCCACCCAACTCCACCTCATCCCCTACTTCGCCTGGAGTAACCGCGACCGCAGTTCCATGATCACCTGGATCCCCACCTCGCCCCTGCTCGCTCAACCCGACCTCGCCAACCCCGCCAACCTCAAATTCAAATCCGTCACCGCCTCCCATACTTTCGAAGGCGATACCACCACCGCCATCCGCATGCGCCATACCCCCACCTCCTCCGCCGATACCTCCATCCGCCGCTGGACCAGCTGGCCCCAAAAGGGCCGCGAACAATGGGTCGAAATCGAACTCGATACCCCCACCACCGTCCGCAGCCTCAGCGTCTACTATTACAACGACGACGGTGGAGTCCAACTGCCGGGCTCCTGGCACCTTGAGACCGAACAAGACAAGACCTGGACCCCCCTCCCCATCTATAATACCGACAGCTTCAGCTCCCTCCCCGATACCTTTAATACCGTCCACCCGGCCACCCCCCTCCTCACCAGCAAACTCCGCCTCGTCATGCAACCTCGCCATGACCAAACCTGCGTCGGCATCCTCGCCCTCGATATCGAAACCACCTCCACAACCCCACCTCAACGCTAGAACCTCAGCACCCCACTCCCGTGTCCACCACCCCCCCATCCACTCACCCCCCGCCCGGAGAGGGCTACCTGCCAGCCCCGCCCGTGCAGAACCCGTCCGGCACCACCGCCTGGACCTCCACCTCCCTCACCGACCCAGCCTGGGACGCTTTCCTGGAATCCACCCACCTCGGCCAATTTCCCCAGTGCAGCGGCTGGGCCCAATATAAACACTCCGAAGGCTGGAACGTCTCCCGCCTCCTCCTCACCCAAAATCAACAACCCTGTGCCGGCTTCCAAATCCTCTGGAAACAATCTCGCCTCGGCAAAATCGGCTACGCCAGCAAAGCCCCCGTCCTCCTACCCTCCCACCAACACCTCGCCCCCCTCCTCATCCAATACCTCAAACAAGAAACCTCCCGACTCCACCTCCAAGCCCTCATCACCCAAACCCCAGATGAGGACACCACTCTCTCAGAAATCTGCCTGCAAACCGGCTTCCTCGCCTCCAACCCCCTGAACGTCATCGAAGCCAATTGCGTCCTCAACCTCTCCGGCCCGAATCCAACCCAAATCGTTGAGAACAGTATGGACCGGAACCGCCGGCGCAGCGTCCGTAAAGCACTTCGAGCCGGCCTCCTCCTCCGCGAAGGCGTTGTCGAAGACATCTCAACCTTCTTCGACCTAATGCAGCAAACCTGCTCCCGACAACACACCCAACCCAACCCGGGATCAGCCATGACTACCCTGGCCATGTGGCACGCCATGTCTGCAAGGAACAACATCCGCCTCACTTTCGCCGATTACCAAGGCTCCCCCATCGCAGGCTTGCTCTCAATCCACTTTGGCTCCCGTTACTCCCTCTTCAAAACCGGATGGAACGGCCATCACCCCACCACCCACCCCAACGAGTTCCTCTACTATGAGTCGTTGCTCTGGGCCGCAAAGCAAAGCTTGTCGCTCGCCGACTGGGTGGGCATCTCGAGACACTTGGCCCTGGGTGCCCAAAGCCCAACCCCAAATCCCGCCAACCAAAACATATCCACCCGTGACGCTTTCATCCTCCGCTTCGGCGGCACCCCGGTCCTCCTCCCCCCTGCCCTCCTCTACATCCCCAACCCGGTCCTCCAACTCGCCTACAAAATCGCCTCCCCACTCC
>JBMTVN010000307.1:0-5003 GCA_049451415.1 Limisphaerales bacterium
GGTGCTTATTGTGTTCCGTTTCTTAGATGGCTTGGAGGAGTTGTTTGACTTCGTTGAGTTGGCCGAGGGCGTTTTTGCGGGAGAGGCGGGGGAACTTGCCACCGAGTGTAATGAAGTCGCCGTTGCGGGTGAGCATGACGCGTCCTTCCTTGGTTTCGACGATGGTGACGTTGCGTTGGGCGGCGAGGGTTTTGATTTCTGTGACGATGAGCAGGAGCTCGGCGGGAGGCGGGATGGGGCCGAAGCGGTCGCGCAGTTCACGTCGGAGGGCTTTGAGGGTGGCAGGGGTTTGGATTTCGGCGAGGCGGCGATAGAACTCGATGCGGTGCTGGGTTTCGGGCATGTAGGCGTTGGGGAGATGGGCGGGGGTGGGGGCGTTGGGGGAGGATTGCGGGGTATCGCCGGCGGGGTTGAGGTCGATGAAGTCGAGTCGGATTTCGACTTGGATACGGGGCTGGACCTTTTCGCCCTTGAGCTGGGAGACGCTTTGCTTGAGGAGTTGGCAGTAGAGTTCGAAGCCTACTGCGGTGATGTGGCCGCTTTGTTCCGAGCCGAGGAGGTTGCCGGCGCCGCGGATTTCGAGGTCGCGCATGGCGATTTTGAACCCGCTGCCGAGGCTGGAGTATTGGCGGATGGCGCTGATGCGTTTACGTGCATCGGCGAGGAGGGAGGCGTGTCTGGGGAGGAGGAAGTAGGCGTAGGCCTGGTGTTTATAGCGGCCGACGCGGCCGCGGAGCTGGTAGAGGTCACTGAGTCCGAAGCGGTCGGCGCGGTCGATGATAATGGTGTTGGCGTTGGGGATATCGATTCCGCTTTCGATGATGGTGGTGGAGAGGAGGACATCGGCTTCGCCGTTGATGAAGCGGGTCATGACTTCCTCGAGTTCGTCCGGGGGCATTTGGCCGTGGCCGATGACGAAGCGGGCTTGGGGCACGAGCGTTTGGAGTTTGGCGGCGAGCGTATGGATCGTGGTGACGCGGTTGTGGAGGAAGAAGACCTGGCCGCTGCGGTTGAGTTCACGGACGATGGCATCGCGGATGACGCGTTCATCGTAGGGGGTGACGATGGTTTGAACGGGGAGGCGGTCCTGGGGCGGGGTTTCGATGGTGCTCATGTCGCGTGCTCCCGTGAGGGCGAGGTGGAGCGTGCGGGGGATGGGGGTGGCGCTGAGCGTGAGGACATCGACGAGGTGGCGGAGGCGTTTGAATCGTTCCTTGTGGAGGACGCCGAAGCGTTGTTCTTCGTCGACGATGACGAGTCCGAGGTCACGGAACTGGACATCGGGTTGGACGAGGCGGTGGGTGCCGATGACGATATCGACGGCGCCGCTGGCGAGTTCCTGGATGGTTTGGTTTTGTTGTTTGCGGGATCGGTAGCGCGAGAGCATTTCGACGCGGACGGGGTAATCGGCCATGCGTTCGCGGAAGGTATTGTAGTGTTGTTGGGCGAGGACGGTAGTGGGGACGAGGACGGCGACTTGTTTGCCGCCCATGACGGCTTTGAAGGCGGCGCGGACGGCGACTTCCGTTTTGCCGAAGCCGACATCGCCACAGATGAGGCGGTCCATGGGGCGGGGGCGTTCCATGTCCTCTTTGGTTTGGCTGATGGCTTTGAGTTGGTCGGGGGTTTCTTCGTAGAGGAAGGAGCCTTCGAACTCGCGTTGCCAGGGGGTATCGGGTGTGTGGGGTGTGCCGGCTTGGGATTCGCGGGCGGCCTGGATGGTGAGCAACTCGGCGGCGAGGTCCTGGACGGCTTTTTCGGCGTGGGCTTTGGTTTTATTCCAGCGGTTACCGCCGAGGGTATTGAGTTGGGGGCGGGCTTTGCCGGCGCCGACGTATTTGCTGACTAGGTGGGCTTGGGTGACGGGGACGTAGAGTTTTGGCGGTGGTTGGTCGGGGTCAGAGGGGGCGTATTCGAGGACGAGGCATTCCTGGCCAGCGTTTTCGCGGTCTTTCCCGGAGCGGTCTGGGGGTCGGGAGGTTAGGCGTTGGAGCCCGAGGTAGCGTCCGATGCCGTGTTGGAGGTGCACGACGATGTCCCCTTCCTCGAGGTCGGCGAAGTCGATTTGGAGGGCGGACTTAACGGCGACGGCGTGGGGGGAGCGGAGCCGTCGTGGTCGGGGGACGCGATAGCGGCCGAAGATTTCCGAGTCCGTGACGACGACGCAGCGGGCGTCGGGGAAGATGAAGCCGCGGGTGAGGCTGCCGATGGCGACCTGGAGTCCGGGTGGGGGCCGGAAGGCGGGTGGGGCGGTGGACTCTATTTCAGTTCGGGGACCTTTCCGGGTGGTGCTGGTGGCGAGGCCGTATTCGTTCCAGATTTCGCAGAAGCGTTGTTGTTCACCGTCGTTATTGCAGAAGACGCGGACGGAGTAGTCCTGGCGGAGCCAGCGATGCAGTTGGTCGAAGAAGGAGCGTCGTTGTTGTTCCGTGATCTGGACATCGCGGGAGGAGGTTTCAACGGGGCGGTAGGGTTCGAGTGAGCCGAGGGCGAGCGTGAAGCGGTTGTCGTCCGGGCGGGGGCTATCTGGGGTTGGAAGGACATCGAGTGTATCGAGCTCGACGTGGATGAGCGTGTGGCCGAGCGCTTGGAGTTCCGTGAGTGTGGTTTCCCAGGGGATGTAGAGGGCTGGGGCCTCGGCGGCCTGTTCGGCGTATTGTCTGGCTTGGGTGGAGAGGTCGGCGAGGTCGAAGAGGAGGATGAGGCTCCTTGGGGGGAGGTGTTGGGGGAAGGAGCCGGGGGCGGGGTATCCGGCGGTTTCGAGGTTTCGGCGCAGCAGGCCGAGTTCTCCTGCGGGGGGGAGGAGTATGGAGTCCGTGGTTTCGCGGGAGACCTGGGTTTGGGGGTCGAAGTAGCGGATGGAATCGAGGTCGTCGCCGAAGAACTCCAAGCGCACGGGCCAGGGGCTGGAGAGGGGGTAGACATCGACGATGCCACCGCGGAGGGCGATCTCACCTTTTTGAGAGACTTGGGCCTCGGGTTCGTAGGCCTGGTCTTCGAGCCATTCGATGAGGTCCATGGGATCGCATCGGTCGCCTTTCTTCAGCTGACGGGTTTGGTAGGCGAGTGATTCGGGGCTGAAGGTTCTTTGCTGGAGGGCGGTGACGGTGGTGAGGACGATGGGGGCCTGGTGGGAAGCGGGAGGGTTGCGGTGCTGGAGTTTGAGGAGAGTCTCGAGGCGTTCACTGATGACGTCGGCGTGGGGGAGGCGCGACTCGTGGGGGAGGACGTCCCAGGCGGGGTAGAAGGCGGCCTTGGGGGAGGATGGTTTTGCGGGCTGTGATTCCACTGAGCTCAGCCAGGTTTCCACGTCCTGATGGAGCAGTTCCTGGCTTTTCTGCGTGGGGACGACCGCCACGATGGAGCGGTCGGGGAGCAGTTGGTGCAGGAGGGAGATGAGAAAGGCGCGGCCCGGTTCGCTTACGCCGTCGATAGAGACAAGCCCTCCCTGCTCCAGACGTTGAACCAGGGTGGGGGCAACGGGAGTTTCGACAGCGAGGGTGAGCGGGTGCTCTTTCCCTGCGGAAGACCGTTTTACTGCAGCCAAACGGTGGGCAAGGTGGCATGCACTTGGGGTGGGCGCAAACGGTTTTGCTGGGGTGGAGGGGTGGGTGGCTGAGTTCGCATGGGTGGGGAGGGTTTCGGGCGGAGTGAGTATTAGTGACATTATGGCACGCTGCTGGCGCAAGTCGCTGCAGACCAGTTTGTTAAATTCAGTCTAATGTACGTAAGCTATATATCTAATGCGTCTGAATCTGGTTTGGAATGGATTTTGGCCCGAGTTGTCCGTTGACACCCGGTAGGCCGGGCTCTAAGTTTTCGGCCCTGCGCTAGGTCGAAGCCGTTCATGAAGTGCGGCTGGCGCCTCAGACCAGATAGAGAGGAAGTGAGATCAGCTTGACAGAAGTACGTCTTAAAAAAGGTGAGTCGGTGGAGAAGGCGTTGCGCCGGTTGAAGAAGAAAATCGACCGCGAAGGCACTCTCCGTGAAGTCCGCAACCATCGCCATTTTGAGAAGCCGAGCGAGAAGCGTCGCCGGAAGATGAAGATGGCGCGTTTTGCGGCGATGTTGAGTGCGCGGTACGCTGATCAGTAAAGTTCGAGAGGCTCGCGCGTTACAGTTTTCAGCCGGGTGCAGTTCGGACGACGAGCTCACCCGGCTTTTTGTTTGTCATGATATCGTTATCTACCTGCTGGAATTCGCATCGTCACACGGATGGTCGTGAGATGTTGCGAGAGATTCGCGATTTAGGATTTGAGTATGCGGAGTTGAGTCACGGGATTCGGTTGAGTTTGTTGCCGGGGATTTTGGAATCTGTGGCGGCCGGGGAGATCAAGATTTCCACGTTGCATAATTTTTGTCCGCTACCGATTGGGGTGAACCGGGCGAATCCGAACGTATTCAAGTTTACATCGACCGATGCGCGGGAGCGGGAGAACGCGTGGCGGTATTCCTTGAAGACGTTGGAGACGGCGGAGCAGGTGGGGGCGAGGCTGGTGGTATTGCACATGGGGGCGGTGGAGATGCGGAACTACACCGAGAAGATGGAGGACTATGTGGAGCGGGGGTTGCAGGGGACGCCGAAGTATGAGCGGTTGTGCATGGAGATGATGGAGAAGCGGGAGGCGCGGAAGGAGCGTCACGAGCAGTTGGCTTACGAGTTTTTGCATCGGCTGGTGCCGGAGGCGGAGAAGCGGGGTTTATTACTGGGGATTGAGAATCGGGAGGCGGTGGAGGAGATCCCGTTTGAGACGGATTTTCCGATGTTTTTCCGGGAGTTTCCGGAATCGACCGTGTGTTACTGGCATGATTTTGGGCATGCGCAGATCAAGGAGAACCTTGGGTTGATCATGCACGGGATGCATTTGGGGGCGATGTCGGAGCGGATGGCGGGGTGTCACATTCACGACGTGGAGTTTCCGGGGCGGGATCATCAACCGCCGGGGAGTGGGAACATTGATTTTGCGGGTTTGGCGAAGTGGGTGAAGCCGGATCACATCAAG
>JBMTVN010000308.1:0-4995 GCA_049451415.1 Limisphaerales bacterium
AGCCGCACTCAGACGAAATCCCAGTGTTCCCTCCTCCAGCAAGAGATGCGCCCCCGACACAAGCGTGGTGCCCTCAGGCAACACATATCGGTTCGTTGTCGGATCATCCGTCACAACACATCCACTTAAATCCACCTCCGTCACTCCCGTGTTGTACAGTTCAACGTAGTCAACCTGTGGAAGATCCGTATGTGCCAGATACTCGTTAATCACCACCCCCATCAATGGATCCGGCCTCACCGCATCCACCCCTCCCGGTGAACCCCCAATCACCTGGCTGGAATCCCAAGCCCGCACATCTCCCTCCCCATAACTCGGACGCGCCAAAATCAGGGAGTGGCCCGCACCATCCGCCGCCGCCGGCCACCGCGGACTATCACCATAGTTGACCTCCAATCGAATCGCGTCCGAGGCGTTCCGCAAACGCAAACGCCCGCCACCATTCGCCAAGGCCCCCGCGTAAGGCCCCACTACATTCGTGATCCCGTAAACAGCCGAGACATCACCAGGTGCCGCCGCCACCACAACGTGCTCCCCGGCCTCCAAAACAAATCCGTCCGGAAATACATAGTCGATCTCCCCGCTAATCCTCCACCCGCTCAAATCCTCAAAGACGTTGCGCGCATTATACAACTCCACAAACTCCAGGTTCCTCGCGTCACTCCGGTCAACCGGATGATACATAATCTCGCTGAAGACCAGCCCGGTCCTGCGCGAGGACGGTCCCAATGGCTCCCGACCGTAAGCCCAGGGTGTCGTCAATACCTGCGCCCCGGTCGTAGTCCCCAGATCCCGGAAAGCCGCAGTCGCCACCCGCGTGGGGTCGGCACTCGAGACCGCCATGCCAAACATCAGCTGGCTTGGCAACCCCGAGATGGAAACGCTCCCCAACTGCATCCAAGACACACCATCCAAACTCGCAAAACCGATCAACTGCGTCCCCACGCGCCGCAACCGAACCCAACCCTCAGGGATATTGACCGGAAAACCCTCCACCGGCGCACTACTCGTCGCACTCGCTCCCACAACAGACCGGCTCGAGAAGAAACAACCCACCTGCGGAGATGATACAAATATCCCGGCATACCTGGCGTTCGCATTCAGGCTGTCGCGCACCACCAAACCCGCCTTCACAAAGGGATCGGTAATCCCCATCCCCGCCACTCGCGCCCGCACGTCAAAATCACCCACCCGGGATTCCCAGGCAAAATGCATCTGATCCGATGTACCGCCGATGTCTGAACCACTCCCACTCCCATCAAACGCCCCGTCCCCCACCCGTTCAATCCCCCCTGCCAACGTCGCCCCACCCACTTCCGCCGGGGAATACTCAATGGCAATAAATGTCGTCTGCGAATTCGGCAGGATCACGTTCGGCACCTGAGCCCTGTCCGTGACGTTGTTTACCGTCAGCGTGTAGGTGGTCCCGAAACTCAGCGCGCTGGTGGTCAAAACGACGGTCACTCCATCGCTCGCCAAACTGGCACTCAATACGGTCGCCCCGTTGTTCAACTTGTAGTTCCCCGCCACGTTGGCCGTGGTCGAACTCATGGGTTCACTAAAACTCACTCCCACGCTCGCAGGTCCCAGGCTAAGCGCCCCGGTCAAAGTCGGCTTCACCTGGTCCGCCAACACAGTCAAGGCCGCCCCCGTCGAGGTCTCACTCCCGAGATCATTGCTCACTACAACGGAGAAAACCGCCCCCTGATCCGCCATGCTCACCGGCCCATAGCTCAAAACCCGCGTCGTCCCCCCCGAAATGTTTACCCCGTTCTTCCGCCACTGATAGTTCGCCGGGGTAACCTTCGCCAGCGTCACGCTGAACTCCGCACTCCCTCCCTCAACCGCCGAAGTCGGCACCGGTTGCTCGCTAATCTGTGGCGGCTCAAGCGCCAACCCCCAAGGCTCCAAATAGGTCGCCGGTATAGGCCCCTGTTCCACCCCGTCAGGCCGACGCCACTTCACCGCCAAATTGTCACCACCCCCAGCCTCCTTCATCAATGCCGCGACATAATAAAACTGGCCCGCCACCAGGTTAATCGACGCCGATTGTTGATTGATCTCCTTGGTCCACTCCCGACTGCTCGTCCAGCTCTGCACCGTGGCAATCACACGCGCGTTCGCAGGATCCTCATCCGTGCTCAACCACAGCTCGCCACCATCATCACTCGCGATCCAAAATGTGTAGTTCCCCGACTGCGGCGGAACGATATAACCGTGCATCCGCTGCCCGTAGTTCTCCAAAACATCGGTGGGCGACTCAAAGAAGTCCGTAACCAGATTGGTGGAACTCGGGCTGTTCGGGTAACTAGGATTGCTCGTCAGGTCAGAAACCGAAGTCCCGCCGATCCCGGTCCAAACCTCACGCAAAATTGAACCTGCCTCCACTCTGGCACCACAAAACACCACCAGCACCATCAGGAGAGACAGTACACAAAAAGGACGATCTAGTTTATGCATCACACTCTTCACGGAGATACGCGGCCGATGACCGCAATACATTGCCAGAAGCAACGACCCGGAGCCTCATAGCGGGAACTGACTTCGTAACTATGGGACGATTGAGACATCTTACGTTACCTCTCGGCCATGTTGGCAAGCTTGAACCATCGGCTCAACTGTTCGTCGGCATGATCATTTCTCATATTTTGCGCAGCATAGAGTGAACCACAATCAAATCACTCCACCGCCCCACCACCCCACTCCATCACCTATCTAGGTGACAGGCCCTCCACCCAAGTGCTACTGAACCCCCATGCAGCCTTGGATCACCCGCGCCACAAACGCTTTCCCGCTCTGGGTTCTCGCCGGCGGCGCCCTCGCAATCATCCACCCGCCAACCGTCACCTGGTTCGATGGCGATTGGATAACCTATGGACTCGCCATCATCATGCTCGGCATGGGTATCACCCTGAGCATCAACGACTTTAAACAAGTCAGAACGATGCCTCGTGCAGTCACTGTCGGCGTCCTGGCTCAATACATCATCATGCCAATACTGGGATGGACGGTAGCCCAAATGCTCACGTTACCCCTCCCGTTGGCTGTCGGAGTCATCCTGGTTGCAAGTTGCCCGGGCGGAACGGCCTCCAATGTAGTCACTTTCCTCGCCCGTGGTCACCTGGCCCTCTCCGTAGTCATGACCATGGTCTCCACCTTCGCAGCCGTCGCCATGACCCCCATCCTCACGAAATCGCTCGCCGGCACGCTCGTCCCGGTACCCGCCTGGGGCCTCTTCCTCAGCACGGTAAAGGTCGTCCTCGCCCCCGTGCTGCTCGGACTCACACTCCATCATCTCACCCCGCGACTCGTGAAAACCATCCTTCCTGTCGCCCCTCTGGTCTCTGTCATCTTCATCGCGCTGATCTGCGCAAGTATCATCGGAAGCTCAGTCGATGCCCTCAAAGAATCCGGATTTCGCCTACTCAGCGCATTATTGCTCCTCCACTCAGGCGGTTTCCTGCTCGGCTACCTCACAGCCAAACTCAGTGGTTACCCGACGATCATTTGCCGCACGGTATCGATTGAAGTCGGGATGCAAAACTCAGGCCTGGGAACAGTGCTCGCCAAACGCCACTTCGCCGCCGACCCTCTCACAGCCCTACCGGGCGCGATATCAGCAACAGTTCATTCCGTCCTTGGCAGCATTCTAGCCGCCTGGTGGCGCCTGCACCCCGCAGAGAAAGCCCACGAACTGACAGCTAGCCTCCAGCTCCAACCCGGGCCAGCTCTTCCTCACACTCCAGAATCTCGCTCATCTGAGTGAGAAACCAACGGTCAATCCGCGTGAGCTGGTGAATCTCCTCAAGACTGAAACCAGAACGGAAAGCATGCCGGATAAAGAATATGCGCTCGGAATTCGGCACGCTCAGCTTGCGAAGAATCAAGTCTCGTGGAAGTACTTCGCGATCCCCGTAAACATCCGCCCCCACACGCCAGGGCTTTCCATCCCCACCCAAGCCGCTGCGCCCGGTCTCCAGGGACCTCAGGCATTTCTGCAACGACTCCTTAAAGGTCCGACCAATCGCCATCGCCTCACCCACGCTCTTCATCTGCGTGGTTAAGGTGGGATCAGCCTGGGAGAATTTCTCGAAGGCAAATCTCGGAACCTTTACCACCACGTAGTCAATCGTCGGCTCAAAACTCGCCGGCGTCTCCCGCGTGATATCATTGCGAATCTCGTCCAGCAAATAACCCACCGCCAGTTTGGCCGCAATCTTGGCAATCGGAAATCCCGTCGCCTTCGAAGCCAAAGCACTCGACCGGGAAACCCGCGGGTTCATCTCAATCACCACCATCCGCCCCGTGTCCGGACACACCCCGAATTGAATGTTTGAGCCACCAGTCTCCACCCCCACCGCGCGAATCACCGCAAAACTCGCGTCCCGCATGATCTGATACTCCTTGTCCGTCAAGGTCTGCACCGGAGCCACAGTGATCGAATCTCCCGTGTGAACCCCCATCGGGTCAAAGTTCTCGATCGAACAGATCACGACACAATTGTCCGCCCGATCCCGCATTACCTCCATCTCGAACTCCTTCCACCCAATCAGGGATTCGTCAATCAGAATCTCATTCACGGGTGAAAGATCGATACCCCGCTTGGCAATCTCCTCGAACTCCTCGCGATTGTAGGCAATGCCACCACCCGTCCCCCCCAGGGTGAATGCCGGCCGGATAATCACCGGAAAACGCCCGATCATCTCAGCCACCGCCTGCGCCTCAGCCAAACTATGGGCCGTCCCGCTAATCGGAACATCCAGCCCAATCTCCAGCATCAAGTCCTTGAAGACCTGGCGATCCTCCCCCTTCACAATCGCCTCCGCCTTCGCCCCAATCATCTCTACACCATAGCGCTCCAAAACCCCGCGCTTGTTCAGCGCCATGGCCGTGTTCAAGGCGGTCTGCCCCCCCAACGTCGGCAGCAATACCAGCTTGCCAGTCACCCCCTGCCGCTTCAACTCCTCCACCTCCCGAGCAATGATCTTCTCCACA
>JBMTVN010000309.1:0-4981 GCA_049451415.1 Limisphaerales bacterium
GGACGAATTCGGGCAGGCGGAAGATTTGGCCGATGGCTTCGAGGCGGACGTTATTTCGGTCGAGTTCGGAGATTTCGTTTTTGAGGAACCGCGCGAGGTATTTCATGAGGGTATCGACCTCATCCTGGGGGCGGTTCCAATTTTCGACGGAGAAGGCGTAGAGCGTGAGGTATTTGATTCCGACTTCACCGGCGGCGCGGACGATAGCGCGGACGGATTCGACGCCTTGGCGGTGGCCTTCGACCCTGGGGCGGTGGCGTTGTTTGGCCCAGCGGCCGTTGCCATCCATGATGATGGCGACGTGGGTAGGCAGGGCGGCCTTGGCGGCGGCGCTGAGCTGGGCTGGTTGTGGGCTCACCGTTTGACGAAGATGGTTTGTTCGCGGCCTGGGCCGACGCTGGCGATGGTGATACGGGCTCCGGTGAGTTCGGAGATGGCCTTGAGGTAGGCTCGGCAGCGGGGCGGGAGGTCCTTGTAGGTTTTGGCTTTATCGGTGGGGGTTTTCCAGCCGGGGAACTCGGCGTAGACCGGTTCGCAGGCGGAGAGTGTTTCGATATCGTGCGGGACGTGGTCGTAGGTTTTTTTGCCGACGCGGTAACCGATACAGACCTTGATGGTATCGACCGTATCGAGTCCGTCGATGTTGGTGATAGCGAGTTCGTCGATCCCGTTGATGATGGCGGCTTCGCGGGTGAGGACGGCGTCGAACCAGCCGCAGCGGCGGGGTCGGCCGGTGGTGGCGCCGAACTCGCGTCCGAGGCCGTGGAGTAGGTCGCTAATTTCGTCGTTTTCGGTGGGGAGGGGGCCTTCGCCGACGCGGGTGGTATAGGCTTTCATGACGCCGACCACGTTATCCATCCGGTGTGGGGGCACGCCGGAGCCGGTGCAGGCACCGCCGGCGGTGGTATTGGAGGATGTGACGTAGGGGTAGGTTCCGTGGTCGATATCGAGGAACGTGCCTTGGGCGCCTTCGAAGAGCATGCTGGCGCCTTTTTGCATTTCCTGGTGGAGGTAGTGGACCGTGTTTGTGACGAACGGTTTGAGGCGTTCGGCGGTGGCCTGGTATTCGGCGAGGACGGCTTTATAGGAGAGGGGTTTGGCGCCCATGGAACGGAGGACGCTATTTTGTTCCTGGAGCCGGGTTTTGAGGATTTTGGCGAAGCGTTCGGGCTGGACGAAGTCGCCCATGCGGATACCGGTGCGGGAGGCTTTATCGGCGTAGGCGGGTCCGATGCCGCGTTTGGTAGTTCCGATTTTGGTGCGGCCCTTACTGATTTCGCGTTGGGCGTCGAGGAGCCGGTGGTAGGGCATGACGACGTGGGCGGTATCGCTGATGAAGAGGCTGCCGCGGACCTTGATCTTCATATCGAGGAGCGTATCGATTTCCTTGAGGAGGCCGACGGGATCGATGACGACGCCATTACCGATGACGCATTTTTTATTTCGGCGGAGGATGCCGGAGGGGATGAGGTGGAGGACGTATTTTTTGCCTTTGATGAGGACGGTATGGCCGGCGTTGTTGCCACCGGCGCTACGGACGACGATATCGGCGTCTTCCGTGAGGACGTCGATGATCTTGCCTTTACCTTCATCGCCCCACTGGGCGCCTACCAAAATTGTGTTGGGCATAATCGGTTTTGGGATTGGCACGAAAAAGCCCCGAGCAGGGTCGTCGGGGCGTCCGTAGCGATCACAGGTGCTTGAAATTAGAAGCCGGCGGACGGGGTGTCAATGTAGGAAGGGTGTGGGAGATCGTGCTTCTCAACGGGGTGGGGGCGGGTAGGGTTGCGGGCATGAGACTCGAGTTGAGACATGCGGTGGGGTGGGTGGGGTTGGTGATTTTGGTGGTTATGGGGGCCGGGTGCAGTTCGGTGCCGGAGATGATGCCGACGCCGAACATGTATTTGGGTGGGGGAGCCTTTGAGGGGGTGCCTGAGGTTTTGCGGAGCAATGTGGTGGATGTGATGTATGTGACGGATCGGGAGCCTACTTCGACGTTGGGGGGGCAGCTGACGTATAGTCACAAGCGGATGGCCTCCTTGGCCTTTGGGTCGGCGTTTGTGAGTTTGGGCAAGGATGTGAGTTGGGAGGATTTGGTGAGTGACAGTCAGGTGCGCAAGCGAGGTCGGGATTATCCGGTATTTTTGCGAGAGGTGTGGGAGCGGGGTCGGTTTCCGGAGACGCCGTATGTGACGAGGCGGGATGCGGATGGGGGTTGGGTGGCGGACGATGATGCGTTGAGGCAGGAGGCGGTGATGTCGAGGGTGTTGCGGCAGGAGTTGGCGCGGAGGCTGGAGATGACGTCGCGCAAGGAGGTGGTGGTGATGGTGCATGGGTTCAACAATGATTTTCAGTATGCGGTGGGTGTGGCGGCGCAGCTGTGGCATTTCATGGAGCGGGAGGGGGTGATGGTGAGTTACACGTGGCCGGCGGGGATTGGGGGTTTGAGGGGGTATGCGTATGACCGGGAGTCCGGGGAGTATACCGTGCATCATTTGAAGCAGTTTTTGAGGATGCTGTTGTCGTGTGAGGAAGTGGAGCGGGTGCATTTAGTGGCGCACAGTCGGGGGACGGACGTCTTGACGACGGCGTTGCGGGAGCTGGTGTTGGAGGAGCGTGGTCGGTCGGGGGCCGGGCTAGTGCGTTTGGGGGCGGTGGCGAATCTGGTTTTGGCTGCGCCGGATTTGGACATTCAGGTGGCGGGGCAGCGGATTGCTGCGGAGTATTTGAACACGGCGGTGGGGCGGTTTACCGTTTACGTTTGCCAGGAGGATCGGGCGATCAACTTGTCGAACTGGTTATTTGAGGGGGTGAGGCGGCTGGGGGTTTTATCGCCGAGCGACTTGAGCAGGCAGCAGTTACGGAATGTGGCGAAGGCGGAGAACACGCATGTGATTGACGTGCAGGGTGGGGCGGGGTTTTTGAGTCACGGGTATTTTTATGAGAATCCGGCGGCGAGTTCTGACCTGCTTTTGTTATTGCGGGAGGACTGTGATCCGGAGGTGGGTGGGATGAGACCCATAAAGCCTTTGGTGGAGCAGTTTTGGGTTTTGGAGGAGGGTTATCCGGTGGGGGCCGGGGGTGTGGCGGAGAGGTAGCGGAGCTGGCTTGGCAGGGTGAGGTTATTGCCGAAGGCATCTTCACCGTAACCGTGTTTGGCGAGGCACTGGATATCATCCAGGACACGCTGGTCACCGGAGAACGTGACTTCGATTTTGGTAGGGACGTCGATTTTCCCGAGGGCTTGGAGGCGGGCGATTTCATCCAGTACGGGGTTGATATCGCGGGGGTGGCTAGCCGGGTGGGGTTCGAGGGCCGGGACTGGTTGTTCGAAGAGGATGATGTGGCCTTGTTCGGCGAGGAGGAGGAGGATGCGTCGCATCCAGGTGATCAGGTCGGGTGAGGGATCGGGTGGGGTGGTATTGCAGGCTTTGGAGACGGCATCGGCCAGTTGCTGGCGTTTTTGGGCATTGATGCGTTCATTGGCGCGGAAGAGTTCGAGGGGTGAGCTGGCGTCGTAGGTTTCGTCCTGGAGGGTCATAGAGACGTTGCTTTGGTAGTGGTGGACGATTTTGGCGATGAGCGTGGAGGGGCGGACGTGGAAGCCGCGGCAGGTGGGCACATGGACCCGGATGGTGGAGGGTTTGGAGTAATTACGGAGGAGTTGTTGTGCGATTTGGCGTCCGGCACCGAGGTAGATACGGATGTAGTGGAGAGAGTAGTGATGGAGCAGTTGGAGGATGGGGTCAGCGTTGGGGATGGGGTTGGTGGTATGGTTTTGGAGGTGGCGTTCCACGAAGTGGGCGAGTTCGGTAGCGAGGTCGAGGAGGTGGAACACGATGGAGATATGGCCGCGGAGGGAGGGGAGTCGCGGGTCTTGGGCGGAGGCGGCGGTATTGGCGAGGTGGGTATCGTAGAGGGCCTGGAGGTTGTGGAACTGTTCCTGGAAATGACGCAGCAGGCCTTCTTCGGGCAGGTTGGCTGGCGAGGTTGTGTTCTCCGGGTTGGGGGTTGTGATGAAGAGGGCGCGTGCTTCGCCGGCGAGGTTGAGGAAGGAGGAGGAGATGCGGGTGACCGTGTTGCCGGGATCCTGGAGGGGTTGGAGTTGGCGGTCTTGCGGGAGGAGTCCCGGGGGGAGTTGTTCTGCGGGCAGGCGCAGCGGATCGGCGGCGAGGCCCAGTTCCGTGGCGAGGGGGAGGAGTTGGCGTGAGGCGGACTGGAGGATGGACTGGATGCAATTGCGGGTGGAGTTCGTATCGGTTTGGAAGGGGGCGAGTTTTCGGCTGAGGTGGTAGCCGGGCAGGGCCAGTTCGATGTGGAGCAGGATGTAGTGGGTGCGGGCGAAGATCTTGAGCGTGGCGATGAGGCGTCGGAAGCCGTGCCAGCGCGCGTTGTTCTTGGCTCCGTAGGCGTCGAGCAGTTCTTCCGTTTGGCTGGCTTGGGATTCGAGGACGGCGAGGGTGGGTCGGTTGGGGAGGTTGGGCTGGTGTGTATGGGGGTGCGCGATGAGTTGGCGGGCGATATGGATGAGGGCGCCGACGCGGGGTTGGAGGAGATCGGTGAGTTGTTGGTCGGTGATGCGAGGGTGGGGAAGAGGTGAGGACGCTGGGTTCATGGGAAGTGGGGTTTCTGGACGTTACGCGGGACCGGGTGGGGTGTCGAGCGGCAAGCGCGGAACGCAGGGCGCAGAGCGGGAAGCGGGAAGCGGGAAGCGCATAGCGAATAGCGCTCAGGGCTGAGGGCTGAGGGCTGGGGGCTGAGGGCTGGGGGCTGAGGGTGGTGCCGCGTGCGGCGCAGGAGATGGGAGATGGGAGATGGGTGCGAAGTGGGAGGCGCTGAGGGCGTTTGCGGTCCTGGTGTGGGCCGCAGGGAGAGGGGCGTGATACCTGGGTGAGGTCGTGGGGGTTGAGTTGGTGAGCGGTGGGCTTTGGGGTTTCCGTGATTGGTATTGCTGTTGGTGGGGTTGGGGGTAATTTGGCTG
>JBMTVN010000310.1:0-4975 GCA_049451415.1 Limisphaerales bacterium
GGTCGTAGGGCTGGATGTCGAGTTTACGGACGAGAGATTTGATGGGGACGCGTCGGCCGTCGTGCATGGGGTGGGGGTGGGAGGGGGAGGGGCCGGTCCATTGGAAGTGTTGTTGGCGGAGGGAGGTTTTGGCGTTGTCGCAGGCTTCTTTTGGGAAGAGTTCTTCCGGGCAGGCGTAGAGGGTGCAGAGGCCGCAGGAGCAGCAGAGTGCGGCGAAGGTATTCCAGGCATCCTGGCCGGTGGCGGTGAAGACCAGACTACGCATGACCTGGTGGGGTTCGACGGCATAGCCGAGGAGGTAGCGGGGGCAGAATTCGGTGCAATAGCGGCATTGGTCGCAGGCGGATTTGCCGATGGCGGCCTGGGCGGTGGCGGGTTTGAGTTTGCGTTGGATGACGTGGTGGGATTGGGGGAGGACGACGACGCCGGTGGAGGTTTTAGTGATGGGGGTATCGAGGTTGGTGGTGGTTTGGCCCATCATGAGTCCTCCGATACAGAGGACGGGTTCCTGGGTTGTGGGGCCTCCGGCGAGTTGGATGGCGTGGCGGAAGGGGGTGCCGATGGGGACCGTGAGCGTGATGGGTTTTTAGACGGCGCCGGCGATGGTGAGGGTTTTATGGGTGACGGGATGTCCGGCGGCGGCGCGGGAGATATTGGCGAGAGTCTCGACGTTATTGACGATGGTTCCGACCTGGATGGGGAGTCCGGCGGCGGGGATGAGGCGTCCGGTGACTTCGTGGACGAGGTCGTATTCATCACCGGCGGGGTAGTAATCACCGAGGAGGTGGACGCGTGCCCGGGTGCCTTTGCAGGCTTCCTGCATGGCTTCCACGGCGTGGGAGTTTTTGGCTTTGATGGCGATGACGCCGTCGGTGGCGCCGGTGGCGTCCATGGAGAGTTCGACGCCTTGGACTATGGCGGCGGACTGTTCCTCCATGACGACGGCGTCCTTATGGAGGAGGGGTTCACATTCAGCTCCGTTGGCGATGATGGTATCGGCTTTGGAGGCGAGTTTGACGTTGGCGGGGAATCCGCCACCGCCTGCGCCGACGACGCCGGCGTTGTGAACCAGGTCGATGAGGTTCATGGGGATTTCAGGGTAGGCGAGAGGGTGGGTTGGCGGCGAGCTTGTTCTGGGTTTTAGGCGTCGTGGTGGTGTTGTAGGAATTGGAGCAGGGCGGTTTGGCGTTGGGTGGAGATGGATTCTGAGAGGCTTTTTCGTTCACTGGCGGACATGGGTTGGTGGGAGGTTGCCAGCTGGGCGTTTTGCTGGATGAGGGGGGGGGAGGGCATGCCGATACTGGCGAGGCTGACGGGGAGGGAGAGGGCGTAATTGAGGAGGTTGGCAGGGGTGGTGGTTCCGAGGAGTTGGTCTTGTCCGAAGACCTTCATGGCGATGACGCCGAGATTTTTTTGCTGGGCGACGGGGAGGGCGAGTTGTTCGAAGCTTTGGGGGGCGGAGGCGGTGGCTTTCATGCCGCCGGGGAGGTCGGCCATGCGGGCCATGCCGGCATTGAGGGCCATTTGGGTGCAGTCGAAGTCATGTCGTTCGAGGGCGGTTTTGAGGGCGACCGGGTGGGCGTGGCAGGTGATGCCGATGGCGCGGGTGATTTTTTGGTCGCGTGCTGCGTAGAGAGCTTTGAGGACGCCGTTGGGTGCTTCGATGGCGTCGAGGTCATCGAGGTCGCGGAGGACGTGAATATGGAGGACATCGAGGTATGAAGTTTTGAGGCGTTGGAGGCTGAGTTCAATTTGGCGTTGGGCTTCTTCGGCGGTGCGGGCGGTGAGTTTTGTGGCGAGAATGACATCGTTTCGGCGGGAGGGCATGAGTTGGCCGATGCGGGTTTCGCTTTGGCCGTTGGCGTAGGCGTGTGCGGTATCGATGTAAGTGATTCCGGAGTCGAGGGCGAGGGAGAGGGCGGCGAGGGCTTGGTCATCGTCCTTGTACATTTCGAAGCGGCTACCTGCGCCGAAGCCGAGGATGGGGACTTGGATGCCGGTGCGGCCGAGTATGCGGGTGGGGAGTTTTTTTGGGGGAGTATTTCCGAGCGAATGGGAAGCAACGAGAGAGGATGCGATGGAGGAGAGGAAAGTCCTGCGGTTCATGGTTTGGATGGTGGGGGTGGAGGGTGAAATAGGCAAGCTGGGCGATTAGCGGTTTGGTGGTGGGTTGCTTCGGGGTGGACAGGAGGAGGGGGGTGATGGTAGAGAGATTGGGTATCCCCTTGATACCTGCAAAGCCCGACGGCCTTGTCGTGGTTATTGGGGTGATCATTCGAGAAATGGCATCGAGTCACTCAGGTGAGGGATCGGCTGAAGCGGGTAAACCGTCTGTGGTGAGGCGGTTTCCGTCGACGATGTGGTCGGATGTGGAGGAGGCGGCGGACATTGGGACGACGGCGGGGCAGCGGGCTTTGAACCGGGTTTTGCAGCGTTACCGAAAGATTGTATTGAGGTATTTGTCGGGGCGTTTTGCGGTTTCGGAGAGTGAGGCGGAGGATCTTTGGCATGGTTTTGTGATGAGCCGGATTCTGCAGGGGGATTGGATGAACCGGGTGAACCGGGATCGGGGCAAGTTCAGGAATTTACTGATCAAGTCCTTGGATCGGCATGTGATCAGTGAGTTGCGTCGGAGGAATGCGCAGAAGCGGACGCCGGAGGGGGAGGTAGTGTCGTTGGAAGTGGTGGGGGAGTTGGATGTGGCGGAGGTGGCGAGTGACGATGATGCGGATCAATTTTGGGCGAGTGCGGTGATTGCGGGGGCTTTATTGAACATGCAATTGGAGTGTTCGCGGAACGGGTGGGGCAAGTTGTGGAGAGTGTTTGAGGGGAGGGTGTTGTCGGTGAACCTGGAGGGGAAGGAGCCGGTGGATTATGAGGCATTGAGGCAGGAGTGTGCGTTTGAGTCGGCGGCTCAGGCCTGCAATGCGTTGACCTCGGCGAAGCGGATGTTTCGCAGGCACGTGACGCGGGTGGTAGCGGAGTATTCGGTGGGCGATTTCGAGGCGGCTGAGGAGATTGAGGAATTGTGCATCAGGCTTGAGCGGTGATGGGGGGGCTGTTGGAGGTCCGAATCGGCGTTGTGCTTGTCGCATACTTACGGGAAAATTCAGCGGTTTTCTGTGTAGGATCTGGGCTTGTCCTGCGTAGTGTATTATGAGCGTTGTTATTTTGGGTGTGACATCGCGTTTGGGGTGAAGGTTCGCGGAGTGATTTTTAGCGCAGAATTGAACGAGAGATGAGAGATCCAGTGGAGCCTGTATTTGGGGCGTCGCGTGATCGTCTGGCGCGGTTGCTGCGGGTGGGGGAGGGTGATGATGAGCAATGGCGTCCGGATGAACTGCGGGCGATCCTGGCGCATCAACTGGAGGCGCCCTTGGTGGCGGATCTTTCCGGGCAGGGGGGAGAGGGAATTCGGACTTTTGGGGAACTATTTGGCCATGTGCGGCCGCCGGTTGGCTTGCTGCGTCAGATCAAGGAGTATGCGAAGGTTCACCGTGAGCATCCGTTGAGTGCGTTGCCGTCGGAGGTGACGACGGTGTTGTATTACACGAGCATTGTGGTGGCGCGTTTGCGGTTGGGGGAGAGCATTACGGCTTTGGAGGATTCGGCGGTGCGTTTAGGGGTGGAGTGGGTCTTGGGGCAGGGTTGGGTGACGGATGAGTTGCGTGAGTTGATGATAGAGGCTCAGCGCACGTTTACCGGCGAACTGTTTTGAGTTCAGGGTGGCGGCTTGAGCTAGCCGCCGGTGCGGAAGGAGATGCGCTGGATGAGGTCGCGTCCGAAGGCGTGTTGGAGGCGGAGGAGGATTTCCTGTCGGCGATAACGGACGATTTCGTCGCGCCAGACATCGCTATCGACACTGACGAAGAGAGTGCCTTTATGGATGCCGGTGGGTTGGGCGTGGGCGGTGATGGTGGGGTCGATGAGGTTGTTCCAGACTTTGATGATTTCGGTTTCTGACTGTCGTTTATCGATGCGCAGGGTTTGGAGGACCTTGGGCATGATGGCGGATGCGGGTTTGGCGCGGTTGGCGGCGGCTTTTTCGCTATCGATCCAGAGGGGGCCGCGCCAGGCGGCGAGGATGCGTTCCCGGGCGCTGGGTCGCGGGGGGCCGAGGGGTGGGGTTCGTCTGGGTGGGCGGCGCAGCATTTGGCTGGTGCGGTTTAGTTGAGGGGGCGGATCCAGATGTTGCGGTAGCGGACGGGGTTGCCGTGGTCTTGGAGGACGAGGGGTGCTTTTTCGGTGATCCCGTTGAATTTGGCGGCGGTGGTGGCTTCTCCTTTGATGGGGGTATGGTCGTGGATGAGGATGCCGTTATGGAGGACTGTGAAGGAGCCGGGGGTCGTTTGGCCATTGGCGTCGGTTTTGGGGGCGTGGAAGATGATATCGTAGGTTTGCCATTGGCCGGGTTTGAGGCTGGCGTTTACGAGCGGGGGTTTATTGCCGTAGAAGGCGCCGGCCTGACCATCGTGGTAGGTGGGATTCTGGTAGGAGTCGAGGACTTGGATTTCGTATCGGCCCTGGAGGTAGACTCCGCTGTTGCCACGTCCCTGGCCCTCGCCTTCGACCTTTTCGGGGGAGGCCCATTCCACGTGGAGCTGGCAGTCGCCGAATTTCTCTTTAGTGACGAGGCTGCCGGTTCCATTGACGATCATGGTGCCGTTTTCGAGTTTCCAGGCTGCCTTGCCGCCTTGTTCATTGGTCCATTGTTCGAGGCTGGAACCGTTGAAGAGGATGATGGCATCGGAGGGGGGAGGGCCGGGGTTGACGATGGGCGGTTCGGCGGTGAGGGCGATGGTGGAGAGGGTGAGGGAGGTGATGAGGACGAGGAGGATCCGGGGTAACGCTTGCATGAGGGGTTATGGTAGGAGGCGGTGCGGTAAGCGCAAGGCGCAAAGCGCCAAGCGGGAAGCGGGAAGGGCGGAGGGAGCTCGTAGTTGTGAGCTGGGAGTGTGGGGGTGCATAGTGTTGG
>JBMTVN010000311.1:0-4953 GCA_049451415.1 Limisphaerales bacterium
TGCGTGACCGCAGGATGTTGGTTGGTGCAATGGATTGCGAAACAGGGGTTGCTCAGTCTGGATCGATTCCGGCGCAACGGAGGGCGGTGGCGTGGGTGAGGATGTCGTGTTCAGCAGACCAAGCGAGTGGTTGGTGGTTTTGCAGTGCGCGGGCGAAGTCGATGAACTCGCCGTTGTAGCGTCCCGGGGGGAGGGTTAGGCGAATGTGGTTTTCACCCTTCTTGTAGTTTTCTTTTTCGTCTGTGAGGTGGAGGGTTACTTGGCCGGATTCGAGCGGTTGAATTTCCATGGCTCCCTTGGTGCCGACGACTTGGAAGCGGCGATGCGGGCTGCCGAATGGGTCGCCATGGTTGCAGCGGATGGTGACTGTGGTCCTGGAGTATTCGAGGACGGCCATTTGGTTGTCGTTGAGTTGGTCGTGGGCGAGACCGGTGTTCTGGTTGAAGGCATGCACGGCGAGGGGTTTTCCGAGGAGGAACACGATGGCATCGACGAGGTGGCAGGCGAGTTCGAACATGCCTTGGCCGGGATAGTGGAGGAGTTCTGTGCGGAGTGTGGCGTCGGCGAGTTTACCCATGGAGGCGTCGATTTCGGTGATTTGACCCAGCCAGCCTTCCCTGTGGGCGCGGAAGAGAAGTTGGAAGGCGGGGTTATAGCGCAGCATGTAGCCCATCTGTAGGGTGAGGGAGCGCTGCTGCGCTTCCAGCCGGAGGGCTGTGAACTCGGCGTGTGAGGCGGCGCCGGGTTTGTCGAGGTGAAGGTGTTTTCCGGCGTGGATGGCGGCGCGTGCGGCGCGGGGTGAGTCTTGCAGTGTGGTTTCGATGACGAGGGCTTCTATGGATTTATCGGAGAGGAGGGCGTCTTCCGTCATCCAGCGGAGGTCATCGTAAGGGGGTTGGTTTTGTGGGGTGTGCTGACGGTTCTGAATGGGTTCCGCGATGCCGACGACTTCATAAAGGTTGGGCAGTGAACGGATCGCCTGCATCTTGCCGCTGGCGTGGGCATGGGAGGTGCCGATCTGGCCGATGCGGATCCTGTTAGATGGGGCGGGGGTTGCCAGGGATGGTGCGAGCGAAGCCATGGCCATGGCGGCGAGGAAGGAGCGGCGGTTTACCATGGCTTTGATTTCGTGGCTTATCTTTCCGCCCGGATGAGCGGCAGGAGTTCATCGCGCAGCCGTGGGATCCAGGTTTCCCCGAACGAGGGGAGGAAGGTGCTGGCGAACATGGGGCGCAGGGCCTGGAGAAAGTTGAAGTTCCTGCGAAAGAACTCCAAGTCCTCGGGCGGTTTATTGGCGAAGTAGGACTCACAAAAGTGGTTGAACAATTTGAGGCCGAGGTCGCCTGGTAATTTTGTCACACGCTGACAGACACCGGAGCTGGGCTTGCTATAGATGGCTGCGATAACACCGATCTCGAAAAGGTAGCTGCCGGTTGAAAAGTCGCCCAAATCGAGCAGGAGTGGTTCGCCGTCCTTGATCATGATGTTGCTGGAGTGGAGATCAAAGTGGAGGCAATGGTCGTCATCCGGGATGTTTTCAAGCCGCTTCAGCAGCATGTGAACATCTTCGCCGGGTAAATGGGATTCCATTTGTCCCAGAGCTCCGCGCAGCTTTTGTTTGATATCGGGGAAGACCGATTTGTCGCCTTTGATACTGTGGATCTGCTTCGCGATACCGGCGAGAGTGCGGGCGTGATCAGCGATTTTTTCGGGGCTGCTTGCAATGATCTCACTGAGGAGTCCTGCGTTCAGCATCTCGTAGACGACTCCGGTTCTGGTGCCGCAGCTGACCACGTCATAGGAGATAGCTGTGGGGATCCCCAGCATAAAGGCGGCCTTGGCGAACTGTTTCTCCTGCTCGGCCACTTCCTGTGAGACACCTTCGCGGTAGACCTTGACGATTGTTTCTGGGTCCATGCGGAAGCATTCCCCGCAGACGCCTGCCGAGAGAAACTCGCATTCCTCGAGGTTGATTTCGCGACGGATAGGACGGGTGGTCAGCAGGTCCTTGAGGCCGGTGACATCGAGGATCTCGATGACCGGCTTGGGGACGTTGATGAGTTCGAACTGTTTCCCTTCCCTGGAGAAAGCCTTTTGGGTTGAGAGCATTACTCGCAGGCCTGCACTGGAGATGTATGGGCAGAGTCTCAGGTCGAGGAGGAGGGTCTGGCCCTGTGCGGACCGGATGGCGGTCTCGACATCGCTGCAGGTATCGATATCCAAGCGGCCATCGAGGTACAGGGTCGTGCTGTTATTCTGCGTTTTGGCGGTGATTTGCATTTTTGTTACTGGGGGCCGTTGGAACAGGTCACCCATTAGCCATGGGTATAAGGATGGGTTTGGTTTAAATCTGTTTTAGCCGGATATCCTTGAACTGGACGGTCATGGGGTCTCCGGAGCGGAGTTGGAGGGCGAGGATGCCGTGGAGGTGGAACCGGTCTTTTTCGAGGTCAGTTACTTCGGCGGAGGTTTTGCCGTTGACCATGAGCTGGATGTCGTGACCGCGGGCGATGATGTGGTAGTCGTTCCATTCTCCGGCTGGGCGGAGGCTGACTCCGCTGCCGAGTGAGGTTGTGGTGCGGTGTCCTTGGGCATCGATGACAGTGCGGTGGCCATTGGGGGCGACGAGGGTTTCGCGGGGTGTATTCTCGTCGCAGAGGGCTCCGAGCCAGCCGCCGCCGGGGAGGATATCGGCTTGGTAACCGATGGTATCGCCGGTGGGGGTGACCTGGCTACGGAACTGAATGCCGGAGTTACCTTTGTTGTCTGCGAGGCGGAAGCGGGCTTTGAGTTCGAAGTCAGTTACTTCTCCGTCTTGCCAGACGAGGAACTGGTTGGTGTTACAGGGGTGGTCTGGGGTGGAGCGGGCGGTGATGGCGCCATCTTCGACGGACCAGTAGGTCATGTCGGGTGCGTGCCAGCCTGCGAGCGATTGGCCATCGAAGAGGGAGATGAAGCCTTGGCTATCGGCTTGGGTGGTGTGGATGGTGATCTTATGCCAGTAGCCGAATTCCCAGGACCAGCCGTTGGCGGCGTTTTCGAGCCGGAGGGTGATTGTTTGGCCGGCGAAAGGGGTGAGGTCGACCTTGATGGAGTGCCAGGGGTTTTCCTTATTGTTGCGGGAGATGGTCTGTTTATGGAGGGGTGAATTATTGGCGAGGATGCGGAGTTCCCAGTTGCCTTGTTCGTGGGAGGCGGCGGAGAGGTGGAGAGTGGTGTGTCCGGTTTGGGGAATGGTGAGAGTGCGGGTGAGGGCGGCGGGTTTGGTTTCGTTGTAGGGGTGGGTTTGGAGGACATTGCGTTTGCCGGCGAACTCGGTGTGTTTGCGGGGGGTGCCTTCGAAGTCGGGTGTGTCGAGTGTCCATTCCGGGTTCCAGAGCGCGACTGATTCGCGGTCCACCGATGGGAAAGCGGGCTCAGTTTGGGGTGGGGGATTGGGGGTGGCGGCGGTGGTGTCGTTTTTCCAGCTGAAGGGTTGGTTATCCTGGGGCGGGTTGAGGATGAAGGCCACGAGGTTACGGAAATCGGCGTCGGGCATTTGTTCCAGGCCTTCGGGCATGACCGAGAGTTCACTGATGCGATTGGATTCGATGTCGGCTCTGGCGATGACGTCTTCTTTGGGGCCGATGGAGAGGAGGCGGACGCGGTTGTCGGAGTTTTCGACCATGCGACCGCTGAGGCTGCGGCCGTCGACGGTTTCGATTTCGACGTTTTCGTAGCCTGCGCCGATGATCTGGTTGGGGTCGATGATATTGGCGAGCAGGCCGTCGAGGGAGGAGCGGCCGACGCCGGTGAGGTCGGGGCCGACATCAGCGCCTTCATTGTGGAGGCGGTGGCAGGTGAGGCAGTGTTTGGCGGCGAGTTCGTGGCCGGCGAGGAGGTTGGGCATGGCTGGATTGCTGAGGATCATGCGCTTCTTGTTGGCGATGAGGCGGGCTTTATCGGCATCGGCATCGCGGACGCGTCCGAAGATGCTGGTGGCGCGTTCGGCGAGTTTGCCGGAGTCGCCTTTGGATCGGACGAGAGTTCGGATGGTTGTGGCGGGGACATCGCCGGGCTGGATTTGTTTGGCTTCGAGGGCGGTGAGGAAGAGGGAGACCCAGGCATCGCGGGAGGCGAGAGTTTCTGCGGCGACGCGTTTCGTGGAGGGGTTGAGCGAGGTCCATTGATTGATGAGTCGTTGGGGGAGTTCTTCGGCACCCATTTCACCGAGGGCACGGATGGCGGCGACGGCGAGTTGTTCATCGGCCTGGGCCTGGAGCAGGGCGGTGCGGACCTCGGGGGATTTGATTTTGATGAGAGTGGAGATCGTGTTAATGCGGCTTTCGAGCGGGAGCTCGGTATTGTTCATATTCGCGATACTTTTTTGGATGGCGGTGGGATTTTCCCAGACCGTGCCGAGTTGGAGGGCGAGGGCGCGGATTTCGGGGTTAGTGTGGGAGAGGAGTGGTTGCAGTGTGGTGGTCGATTCTGGTGCGGGTTTAGTGTTATTGCCTTCCTGGCCCTTGAGGAGGCCGGTGAGTGCGGCGAGGACGAGCTCGTCTTGGGACTGGAGTTTTTGGATGAAGAGGACGGCTTGGGTGAGGGCGGCGGGGGATTGGAGGTCGCTGATGCGGCGCATGGTTTTGGTGGTGATGTGGGCACTGAGGGGGAGGGCTTCTGAGCCGTAGGAGGCGAGCCAGTTCAGGGCGTTGGCAGGGTTGGCGGCCACGAGGGGTTCGGCGGCGGTCCAGGCGAGGAAGGGGATGAGCGGGTCGGTGCCGTCCTTGGAGTAGCGGAGCAGGGCGGCAAGGATCGTGCCGATTTCCGAGGCGGGAACGGCGGCGGTGGGGGTGGTATTGACCGTGAGGGAGCCGGAGGTGAATTGTCTGGCGGCGGTGGCGACGGCGGCTCGGACGAAGGGTTGGGGATCGCCGGCGAGTTCGAGCAACGCCTGCAGTGCGGGCAGGGAGC
>JBMTVN010000312.1:0-4949 GCA_049451415.1 Limisphaerales bacterium
CAACACCTCAACCAACCCTCCCATTAGCAAGGTGAAGATCAAGACCTTAAGATTCCAGGCATCCCCCACCGCTCCAGTAAGCCTCTCACCCAGGAGATCCCGAAACGCCAACCATGGATTTCCCCCGTGAATAATCAGAACGCCGCTGAATGCTCCCAGCAGCAGCGCCACGTAAATGTCCCGAATCACAAAAGCCAGAAAAACCGCGAGGACACTCGGCCAAACCGCCGCCGCAGATGCCAACCCGACCGGCATCCAAAGCCAAAGAAAGGTAGAAAGGAAAACCGTTGCAGCAACAATCACCCGGAACCGGCTCATCGCCGTATCCAAACAGTCCCCATCGCTACACTCCACTGAAATTTCCGCGAATGCTCACGGATCAGAAAGGGCAGATCCACCTCCGCTATACACTCAAAATCCCCGCCCAAGACCTGGCCCAGCGTGAAACGTGTCCTCACCTGGACCCCATCACGCTCATATCCACCCAGCCACTCCTCACGCCCAGTATATTCCTCCAGCCAGGTGCAGGGAGTAGTCACCAGCAACTGGCCACCAGAGCGAACCCGCCCAGCCAACCCGCGCAATAACTCCGTCGGCCGAGGCAGACGATCCAGCAGGTTTGCCATGAGCACCACGTCAAAGGTCCCCAAATCCTCGCGCAGGTGCTGAGCATCACCCTGCTCAAACAACACCCGCTCACGATCGATGCCGGACGGAACCCGCGCTACCGCCGAAGTCCGGATATCACCCTCTTCGGCAAAACTGTAGTGCATGCAGCCGTCTCGACGCAGCTGAATGGCCGCGTCGACGAAAGGGTGGGAGTAATCTATTCCCACTACCTCGGCACAATGCCTCGCCAACTCAAAACTGGACCTCCCCACTGCACATCCCAGGTCCAATGCTCTCGCCCCCGCCGCAAGGCGCCCCAAGTCCAGCAACTCGGAAACGCATCTCGCCGGGTAGTTTAAGGCTCCTACTGGCCCAAAACCCCAAGGCAGCACCTCCCGGTCCTCGCCATAATGGAAGAGCAGATACTCTGACACCGCACGGTCGGTGTCGTAAAAAGACGTGCTGTCCATGAAGAGAAATCAGGGGGACGACCGCACTCAGGCGATCGCCGCAGCCAACCGACCCGTGATCTTGTAATCCTGAATAACCGTCTCCTCGACGCCATCCTTGAACATCCGGACTTTGGCGACCTGGATCTCCGGAGTCTTGGTTGGAGAAAAGAGGATGTCATCATGAGTGGCATTGCGCGACACCTTGAATTTGTCAGGCGTCAAGTGCCCTCCCAGATGGTCACTGCGCCCCGTGGCCACATGCACAGTTCCACGAATCTTCTCGTCCTGAATGTCACGGCCCGATACCGGCAGATCCTGCGTCCCAAAACCCAGCTCGCCAATTTCTCCAGTCACCGGATCCGAAACCAGCTTCGCATTGTGCTCCTCAATCGTGGCAGCATTGCCCTCCAGCAAGGTGACCTTGTGAATACGTCCCCCTGTCACATCCATGATGCCCAAGGTCCCGTCCTCATACCGCATCGGAAACCGTCCCTCCGCTCCCGCCGGCACAAAGTAGACCTCCCCGGCAGGCAGGTTCGCCACGTCCGGAGTCTTGCCCCGGCACAAACCATGGCTCTTCTGCGCCTCCTGCTTCTCACACAGTAATTTCAGGGTCAGGTTTTGACCGGCAACAACGTAGTCGATCTCAAATGATTCGGCACGGGTCAGCACCAAACGCAGCTTCTCAGCCTCCGCACTCACATCATTGTAATCCACCGCCAAACCCGAGCTCAGAATCACCTCGTTCAAGCCGTGCAAGGTGGCACCACGAAACCCAAACTGCTTGGCAAAGGCCGTCAGCGGTGCCGTAGCCGAGTAAGTCGAGATACACAGGATGATGTCATACTTCTGATAAACATCCTTCTCCAGGCTGACCGCCATGCCAGCAGGGTTCCAAGCAGTGTCCGGCATATCCAGATTGCTTCCACCAGTCACCTTGTAAGCAAACATCTGCCCCCCCTCCAAACCCAGCTCAGCCAGCACCCCGTTCTTCAAACCCTGATAAAACACGTCATAAGCATGGCGCTGAATCGTCAGTTGCGGGTTCTGCAGAAAACCGAAATCCTTGATCTGTTGCGGCTCATCCAAATCAATCAGGATCGCAACACGAGCCCCCGCGTCGGGCTCAAAAACGGTCCTCAGCAGACGGGACAAGCTAAAAGCAGGAAATGTTCGCGTAGCGGATTGCATAAGGCCACCAATGTTAGCGCACCTTCCGAGGATGGCAACCCGCAGTGACTAAAATGTGTGTAAATATTGTCGCGATATTTCCCGCCCGAAGTACCCGGTCACCGATCCGCCACCAGACTCTCCACAAACTCACGCGCAGTCCGGATATCCACCAGACGCTGGTCGCCTGCCTCCCGCTCAATACAGAAGTAGCCCGTGAATCCTGCATCCTGCATCGTCTTGAAATAACCCCGCCAATCCACCTCACCCGTTCCCAGTACAACTTCCTCACCCCACGTACCAGGAACCTTGGTCAAGGTCGCGTCCTTCAAATGAGTCGACTTCACCCACGGCGAAACTAAACGCAACGCCTCCAATGGATCCCCGTTGTTATACAGAATCATGTTCGCCGGATCGAAGTTCACCGCCACGTTCGGCTCACCCAGATACTCCAAAAATGCCTTCAAATCTGGACCAGTCTCCTGCCCCGTCTCACAGCCAAGGGTAATCCCCTCGGCCGCAAACAACCGCGCCACCTTTCGAATCCGCTCCACCAGCTTCACAAAGGTCGGGTCAGACTCGTCATGCGGAACAAATCCCGCATGAAACATCACAAACTTCAAACCCAGATCCCGCGCAATCTTCACCGTGACCTGCAAATTCGCCCAGTTCTCCTCCCAGGTCCCATCAGGAACCAAACCTCCAGTCACACGAATGGATTCAAGGCTGCTGTAATCTTCCCCAACGGTACGGAACATGCCGGACACCACCTCAATGCCCGCCCGCTCAAAAAGTGCCGGAGCACCTTTCCATACCTCGGCATTCTCACGAAAAGGATCCAAGTCCAATTGCACCCGACTCACCCCGATCGCCTTCAGTTGTTCCACCAACTGCTCCGGCGACTCCGGTTGCAACGACCAGCTGCACACCGCCAAACGACTCAATACTTCCTTCATAAATCCTTGATCACTCATCTTTATCTCCTAACCACATTCAGATTGTCTCTCAAACCATCCAACTCCACTCAATGCATCTCAATACCACAAGAGCCCAGCCCGCCCCGATAATAGTTGAACTGCACGTTCGGATGCTCCGCCAAAAGTGACATCGGAACCGCCGTGTCCACCAAACCCTTCGATATCATGTAGGCCGTCAGCCGCTGACCAAATGGATTGTCATGCGTCCCCGCCTGCCAGATGGAGACCTTGTCCGCCTTCCAGGTCTCAACCGGCCCCACTGTCACTGCCTGCGTCGGCACCAATGAAATGTTGCCGCCACCACTCGTCCGGGCGTTCTGCGCAATCGTCAGCGGATGCAAATCCACCACGCGAGTCGCCAATTTGCGATAGTCAGCCGCCGGCAAAGGCTCCTGCCTCGCCTTGCCCCTTCGCCTCGGCGGATCATTGAAAGCCCAATGCTTCACATCCCCCTGCCCACCCTGCATCACCGCACACCGAACCCCCGCCTCCCAACTCGCCCGATATACCCCAACATCGGCCTTCGGAAAATGCAGGTTCGCATCCGGCATCCTTAACCGCCGGTCTATCCGACCAAAACACAACTCCCGATCACACCGCTCAAAGGACAAAGGATGGCTCACCGGCACTTCCTTGCCGTCCACAACCCACTCGTCCATCCCCCAGAAATGCCCATCCCGGACATCCAATCCCAATGCATTCACTAAACGCGCCACCAACGGCAGCTGCTCCGTCGGCCCAATCGGACCGCACACCCCCACCGGATTGTCAGCCGTGCTCTCCCGCCACGCCTCGATGTATTCCAACGCCTCCGCCAAATAAAAGTCCTCCAGGCTGTCATACATCACCACCCGAAACCCCGGACGCGACAACCGCTCTACATCCCGGGGACGCAACCGCGCCACCTCAGCAATCAAGTCGTCATCCAACGTGGTGTAATCCCACCAGTCCGGCGCAATGGCACTTATTTTTCTGGACATAGGCTCAAGGAAATCAGCCCGCATGCTGAACCAGCCCCAGCCCTCCAGTCAACCCGTTCCCCAACCCATGACTTCAACCCCAATCCGTGCCATATTGCTAAAGCCACACCAGAGACCCGGGAAGGAAAGCCCCCATCATGACGGTATCCAAAACCTGGCTGGCCTATCGGCTGCACCAAACCACCCGCACGGCCCGAAAAGCCATCGAAGACCTCTGCACCAGGGAAGGCCTGCCACCCGGCACAGCCCGCTACGGCGAACTCCCTTGCGAAGGCGGAGCATGCACCCTCCACATCATCGCCAGCTCCGGCAAATCACCCCATGCCATCACTCTCCTCGATTCCCACATCCTGCCCCATGCCACCAGAATGCCCACCGACTGGCTCTTCCTGCTCGAATCCACCGACCCAAAACAAAACCACCCGCTCGACCCCTGCGCCGTCGCCCTCCGCATCGCCCGCCAACTGCACATCCATACACCCAAGAATCCCTTCGTCACCAACACGGACGAGGAAACGATTCTCGCGCTTCACAACCAGACCCCACCCCAGGGAATCACGGAACAAGACCTGCGCGCTGCCTGCTGCTACTATATCCTGCCCCACCGCCGCGACCGCTCCCCGACCTCCAAGGGGCTCACCACAAAACCCATACAGGAATCACCCGACCCCCGACGCGAAGCCCTGCGCCTGCTGCAGGAAGCCGATGCGCTGGATCTGTCGCAGGAAGCGTGGATCAAGGCATGGCAGAGATTACGGCAG
>JBMTVN010000313.1:0-4875 GCA_049451415.1 Limisphaerales bacterium
GTTTGGGAGCTTGAGCCGGGGATGGTTCGGAGGCGGGTGTGCCTGCGGTTGGGGCTGCGTCCGCGGGTTGTGTTTCGGCGGCAGGCTGGGGTTCGGGCTGTTCAGTATCTCCGTTGGCGGTGGCTTGGCGGAGGATCTGGAGGAGTTCCTCGGTGCGTTCGGCGGTGCGGTCGCCGTCTTCTGGTGGTGTGGGGGTGGCGGCAGAGTAGAGCCGGGCGGTGGCGATGGCGAGGCAGACCAGGATGGGGAGGCAGAGGAGGATGCGTGGGGCGGTGAGCTTGGGAGTTTTCATAGGTCAGGAAGCAGGCTGTTTTGGGGTGGCGTTGGTGCTGCTGGCTGGGGCGAATTGAGTTTTTTGAAAGCTGGCGACGACCCGGAGGCTGCCGGCGAGTTTGGTTTTGCTTTGGTCGGGTTTGAGGTCGAGTTCCTTGACTCGCAGAGTGACTTCGTTGGTGGCGAGGGAGACGAGGAAGCGGATGAGGGGTTCGGGTTCGTTGGGGTTGAGGACGATGGAGAGGGCTCGTTGTTCGAAGAACTCGTTGGTTCCGTTGAAGGCGGCACGGGGTGCCGGGGTGATACTGGAGTGGCTGACGCCGCTTTCGCGGATGAGAGTCTGTACGGTGGTGAGGAGGGCGATGTCCTTGTCTTCTGTCAGGACGCCTGCGCCTTCGGTATCGAGTTTGGTGAGGAGTTCGGTGTATTGGTTGGTGAGGCTTAATTCCTTTTGGAATTTGACGACTGACTGGTTGCTTTGGGCGAGCTGGCGGATGGCGCGGGCGCGGTCGCCGTAGTGTGGCCAGACGAACCACATATTGAGGACGACGAACAGGACGACCAGGCCGATGACGACGAGGCGGCGTTCGTGGGGGCGGAGCTGAAGTTGGTCGAAGAGGTTTTTCATTCGAGCCAGGGCGAATTGAGTTTAGCGGTGAAGCTCCAGCGATAGAGGTCGCGGCCGCGCGGGGTGGTGGTGGGGGCCTCGACGCCGCCTTCTTCGAAGAGAGGCTGGCCGTCGACGACGGCTTTGCGGAGGTCAGAGTTAAATTCTGTGACGCGGGCCTGGTCCTCGCCGGAGACCATTCCGGAGAGGAAGAGTCGGCTACCGCCCTGGAAGTTGAAGGATTCGAGGGAGAGTGCGCCGGGGAGGCGTTCGGAGACGGCGAGCAGGCAATCGATGGCGGCGTATTGGAGGCCGGCTTGTTCCTGGACGATTTTGAGGCGGTCGCGCAGGGCGATTGCGTTGGTATAGGCAGGGGCTAGTTGGCTGGCCGTTTGTTTCAGTTGGCTGGCGCGGTAGGAATAATATTGGGTGCTGGCGGCATAGCCCATGACGGCGAGGAGGTAGAGGACGAAGGCGACAGCGAGACCGCGGAGCCAGAGGTGGTCGACGAATTGTTGTTGGTAGCGGGCGGTGAACTCCGTGGGCACGAGATTGGTGGAGAAGGGCCGTTTGGCGGAGCGTTGGGCGGCGAGCTGGGCGAGGTCGGTATTGGTTGGGGCGTTGCGGAAAGTGCAGGGTTGGGCGGCCCAGTTTGCGATGCTGGCAGCGAGGTCTGGGTCTTCGGTTTGGGAGATGAGTTCCCAGGATGGGGTGTGTTGGAGCCAGCCTTGGATTTCGCCGGCCCAGCTGAGTTGATTGAGTTGTTGGGTGAGGGAGTCCCTGCCGGAGCTGGTGTTGGGGAATTTGAGCAGGTTTAGGGATTCGATGCGGTTATTTTGCCACCAGACGGCGAGTGCGACCGTTTGATCTGTGTTGGTCTCGAGGTAGAGCCGGGTGACGGTATCGGCGGGGCTATCGACTGCGACCTGGTGGAGGAGAGGGATTTCGAGCCGGTCAGCCGGGAAGCCGGTTTGTTCCAGCTGCGCGAGGTGTTCTTCGACTGAGTCGATGGGGGCGAGTATGAGGGCGATGGTTCTTTCGCCATTATCCTCTTCGCGGACGACTTCGAAGTTCCACGTGAGCTGGCTGATGGGGATGGGGGACCATTTCTCGAGCTGGAGCTCGATCATTCCGGGTAGTTCATCGGGATCTCCCGGGGGGAGGTGGATAACGCGGAGGAATACGTGGTCAGCTGGGAGCCAGGCGACATTGAGCTGGGGTTGGAAGAGGTGTTTCCAGGACCGGGCGGATGGGGTTTGGGCGGCTTCGTTTTGTAGATTTTCCTGGAGGTTGGCCTGATTATTTCCGAGCGAGAAGCGCCACAACTGGGCGTGGCCGGGGCTTTTATGGAGCACCGAGCAGGACGACCATTTGGGGGTGGGGCGCTTGCGGGGCTGACTCATTCCACGAGCCCTTTCAGGTGTTCTTCCACTTGGGTGACGCGGAGGACTTCCTCGATGGTGGTGCGGCCGGCGCGGACTTTGACCCAGCCATCTGAGCGCAGGGTGCGCATGCCGTCATCGATGGCGCACTGGGTGATGGTGGAAGCCGGGCTGCGGTTCAGGATGAGGGGGCGAAGGGTTTCATTGAGAATGAGCAGTTCATAGATACCCATGCGGCCCTGGTAACCGAGCTGGCGGCATTCTTCGCAGCCGACGCCGTGTCGGAAGGTGGTAGTGGCGACCTCATTTTCGGGGAAGCCGATTTTCTTGAGGTAATTGGCTTCGACTTTTTGTTCCGTGCTGCAGCCTTGGCAGATGGTGCGGACGAGGCGTTGGGCCATGACGGCTTCGACGGAGGAGGCGACGAGGAAGGGTTCGATCCCCATATCGATGAGTCGGGTGAAGGCGCTGGGGGCGTCGTTGGTGTGGAGCGTGCTGAAGACGAGGTGACCGGTGAGGGCGGCGCGGATAGCGATTTCTGCGGTTTCGAGGTCACGAATTTCGCCGACCATGACCACGTTTGGGTCTTGGCGGAGGATATGGCGCAGGCCCATGGCGAAGGTGAGGCCGATTTCGGGTCTGACGGCGATTTGGTTGATCCCTTTGAGTTCGTATTCGACGGGTTCCTCGATCGTGATGATGCGTTTATGGATGGAGATGATGGAGCTGAGGAACGCGTAGAGGCAGGAGGATTTTCCAGAGCCGGTGGGGCCGGTGACGAGCACGATGCCGTGGGGTTTGACGATGATCTCGCGGATCATCTTTTCTTCCTTGGGGTCGAACCCGAGTTTATCGAGGCTCAGGAAGATCTTTCCCCGGGTGAGGAGTCGGAGAGAGGTGCTTTCGCCGTAGACCGTGGGGACGGTAGATACGCGGATATCGATTTCTTCGCCCTTGATCCGGACATTGATGCGTCCGTCCTGGGGGAGGCGTTTCTCGGCGATGTTCATGCCGGACATCACCTTGATGCGGGAGAGGATGGCGGACTGGTAGCGTTTGAGCTGCGGTGGCATCGGCGTCTGGTGGAGGATGCCGTCGATGCGGTAACGGATGCGGAGTTCGTCTTCGGCGGGTTCGAAATGGATATCTGTGGCGCGGTCCTTGAAGGCTTCCCAGATGATTTGGTTAACGAACTTGATGACGGAGGCCTCCTGGTCGCCTTCGGTAATTTCCTTGTCTTCGCCGACGAGGAGTTCGAGGGGTTCGTCGTCCTTCATTCCGTCGAGAGTCTCGGCACCGACACCGTAATATTTTTTCAGGGCCTTTTCGATTTCCGGCCTGGGGGCGAGGCCGAGGGAGACGGGGCATTGGGCGTCGAACTGGAGGGCGCTGAGGAGGTCGACATCGAACGGGTTACTTACGGCGACTTCCAGCGTATTGTTTTCGAACCGGGTGGGGAGCACGAGGTGTTGGAAGGCGACCTTCGTGGAGATGCGGCGGGTGATTTCGGGGCCGATGCTCAGATGGGGGAGGTCGAGGTAAGGCAGGTCGATTATGGAGGAGATTTGGCGCAGGAAGGCATCCTCCGTCAGACCCTTTTCGCGTGCGATGAATTCGAGCAGGGATTCTTGGGAGCCGCCTTGGCAGGCGGTTTGCCAGGACTGGCGGTAGCCGTGGATTTCCTCGGCGGTCGCGAGACCCGCTTCACTCATTAGACTGGCGATAGGACGATAAGCCATGGGGCACTTGCCGCTGCGTCAGACACTTATACAAGTGTGGGGCGGGAAAGTTGCGCGGCAATTATTTACCCGGTTTGCCACCTGGTTTTCCCGTTCCGGCAGGGGCGGAGCATGCATGGAAAGCCCTTTGGAGGCTAGTTCTTTGGGAGGGAATTTGAGGGTCGGTTGGCGGGTAAAGCGGGAAGCTGGGAAGCGCTAAGCGCATGGGGGATGTGTTTGGTCTTGGATTTGTGTCTGTGGGGGGATCATGCTGGGGGCGTGTCCAAGAAGAAGCCGATACGAGTATTGATCGTGGAGGATTCGGAGTTTGACGCCCGGATCTTGGTGAACACCCTGCGGCAGGGGGGGTATGATCCGACTTTTCAGCGGGTGGAGACGGCGGAGTCGATGCGTGAGGCTTTGGCCAGCGGGGGGTGGGAGATCATCTTATCGGACTACAACCTTCCGGTGTTCAGTGCGCCTGAGGCATTGAGGATTTTGCAGGACACGGGGTTGGACTTACCGTTTGTGATTATCTCGGGTGGTATAGGGGAGGACATCGCGGTGGCTGCGATGAAGGCCGGGGCGCACGATTACTTGATGAAGGGCAATTTGGCGCGGCTGATTCCGGCGGTGGAGCGGGAGATGCGGGAAGCGGCGACGCGTCGGTCGGGGCGGGATGCGGAGGAGGCTTTACGGGACAGTGAGGAGCGGAATCGGTTGTTATGGGAGCATTCCACGGACGCGGTCGTGATGATGGATTTGGAGGGATTGATTCGTTTTGCGAATCCGGCGGTGGAGCGGGTGTTTGGTTATGACAGTGGAGAGGTGGTGGAGCGGGATTTTCGGGAATTGTTGGTGGAGGGGGAGAGAGGGAATGTGGCGGGGTGGTTGG
>JBMTVN010000314.1:0-4901 GCA_049451415.1 Limisphaerales bacterium
TGTGATCCTGGTACTCAGCCGAGAAACGACAGGGAGCGAGGTTGCGAGCAGTGCGTGCGGGGGGAAATGCCGGGGTGGGGTGGCCGGTGAGGTCGACTTGTCTGCGGTGGAGGGAATCGTGGCTTCCGTGGGGCACCGATCGGAGGATTTGATCCCTTTGCTGCAGGCGATTCAGAAGCATTACAACTACCTGCCGGGGGCAGCCCTGGAGCGGTTGTGTGAGTTGACTGAGATTACGCCCGACGGGGTATCGGGGGTATCGACCTTTTATTCACAGTGCCGGCATTAGCCGGTGGGGAAGCATGTGATCAAGACGTGCACGGGGACGGCATGTCATGTGAACGGGGCGAACATTTTGCACGACACGTTTTGTCAGCTCCTGAAGATTGCTCCGGGGGAGCACACGGATCCGACGGGGGAGTTTACCGTGGAGGAGGTGGCTTTGCCCGGGGTGTTGCATGCTGGCGCCGGTGGCGCAGATCGACGAAGTGAGTTACGGGCAGATTTAGACCTGGAAAGTGCCGGACTTGATTGACGATTTTCGTGCATCGGCGAAGGGGCGTTCGAATGGGGGTGCGAACGGGCAGGTGTTGAGTGCCCGGGACACCGTGGGGGAGGTGCGGATTTGTTTGTGTTCCAGCTGTGTGGCCGGGGGTTCGAGGAAGATCTATGACGAGGTAGTACGGCAGGCCGTGACCCTGGATCTGCCGGTGACCGTGAAGGATGTGGGGTGCACGGGTTTATCGTATGAGACGCCGTTGCTGGAGGTGCAGTTGTACAACGAGGATCGCTATCGTTACGGCAAGGTGGATCCGGTGGATGTACGGGATTTGTTGTTGAAGCATTTTCGTCCGACCGGATGGGTGAAGCGGGTGGGGGCACGGATGTTTCACACGCTGGAGACCTTTTTTACGGATGAATCCTGGGCACCGCCGACGCGGTATTCACAGGACGTCCGGCACGGGGTGGAGAAGGCCTATGTGGGTTCGCAGGTGCGGCTGGTGACGGAGCATGCGGGCGTCCTGGATCCGCGGAGCATTGAGGATTACCTGGCACATGACGGGTTCAAGGCGATGGAGGCTGTGCTGAAGCGGCTTCAGCCGGAGGAAGTGATTGCTGAGGTCAAGGCGAGCGGGTTGCGTGGGCGTGGCGGTGCGGGTTTTCCAACGGGGATGAAGTGGGAATTCACGCGGGCCTCGAAGGGTGAGCTGAAGTATATCATTTGCAATGGGGACGAGGGTGATCCGGGTGCGTTCATGGACCGGATGATTCTGGAGTCGTTCCCGTATCGGGTATTGGAGGGGATGGTGATTTGCGCGTATGCGGTGGGGGCGCGCGAGGGTTTCCTTTACATCCGGGCGGAGTATCCGCTGGCGACCACGCGGATTGGGGAAGCGATTCGCGTGTGCGAAGAGCGGGGGTTGCTGGGTGAGAACATCATGGGGTCAGGATTCAGTTTGAAGCTGAGGGTGGTGGAGGGAGCGGGTGCCTTTGTGTGCGGGGAAGAGACGGCATTGATGTCGGCGATTGAGGGCGGGAGGGGCATGCCGCGGTTCCGGCCGCCGTTCCCGGCGCAATCGGGTTTGTGGGGCAGGCCCACGTGCATCAACAACGTGGAGTCGTTTGCGTCCGTTCCGTGGATCATGCGCAACGGGGCGAAGGCGTATTCGGCGTATGGCACGGAGAAGAGCAAGGGGACGAAGACCTTTGCGTTGGCGGGCAAGGTGCGTCGGGGTGGATTGATTGAGGTGCCGATGGGGATGACCATTCACGAGATTGTGAATGACATTGGGGGCGGGGTGCCGGAGCGGCGCAAGTTGAAGGCGGTCTTGATGGGGGGACCGTCGGGCGGGTGTGTGCCGGCGCATTTGTCGCATACTCCGGTAGATTACGAGGCGTTGAAGTCTGTGGGGGCGATCATGGGGTCGGGCGGGATGGTGGTTTTGGATGATTCCGACTGCATTGTGGATGTGGCGCTGTATTTCCTGGCGTTTACGCAGGACGAATCGTGCGGCAAGTGCACGCACTGCCGGATTGGCACCAAGCGGATGAAGGAGATCTTGGACCGGCTTTGCACGGGCAAGGGCCGGAAGGGTGACCAGGAGATGCTTGAGACGTTGTCGGGCATCACCATTGAGGGAAGCCTGTGTGGTTTGGGCAAGACGGCGCCGAATCCGGTGCTCTCGAGCCTGCGCTATTATCGTGAGGAGTATGAGGCGCATGTGCGGGGCGAGTGTCCGTCTCGCAAGTGCAAGTCCCTGGTGCAGTATTTCATTACCGACACGTGTTTTGGGTGTACGCGGTGTTCGCAGATGTGCCCGACGGATTCCATTCCGATGAACCCGTATCATCGTCATGTGATCGAGGAGTCGACTTGCACGCGGTGTGACATTTGCAAGCAGGTTTGTCCGGTGAATGCCATTGAAGTGCTTGCGTTGTGAAAGTGACGATCGACAACCGGGAATTGGAGTTTGAGGGGGAGCTGACTGTGATTGAGGCTGCGGGTCGGCTGGGGATTGAGATACCGACGCTGTGTTATCTGAGCGGTTATGAGTATTTCACCTCGTGCATGATGTGTGTGGTGAGGGACAAGAAGACGGGGCGGACCTTGCCGGCCTGTTCTGCTCCGGTGGTGGAGGGGATGGAGATTGAGACACAGAGCGAGGAGATCCGGGCTTTCCGCAAGTCGAAGCTGGAGTTGTTATTGATCGAGCATGTGGGGGATTGCGAGGCGCCGTGCCAGCGGTTATGCGGTGTTCACAACGAGGTGCCGCAGATCATTCGCGACATCAAGGACGGGCGAATGGACATGGCGGTGGCGCACTTGCGTCAAGACATGGCGATGGCGGGAGTGCTGGAGCGATTCTGCAATGCTCCCTGTGAGAAGGGGTGTTGTCGGGGTCTGGTGGATGAGAGCGTGAGCATTCGTGCGTTGATGCGGCATGCCGCCGATTGGGACCTGAAGAATCCGGAGGCGCATGTGCCGGCGTGCGCGGAGTCGTCGGGCAAGCGGGTGGTGATTGTGGGTGCGGGAATGACCGGGTTATCGACGGCGTATTACCTGGCGCAACTGGGGCATGCCCCGGTGGTGAGCGAGGCACAGCCGCGGGTCTTGGGTCGTTTGCGGAGTCAGCATGGTGTCGAGGTGCTGCCGGACTGGGTGGTTGATGGCGAGGTGCGGCTGCTCAACCGGCTTGGGGTGGAGATCATGACGGGGGTGAAGGTGGGTCAGGACGTTTCCATGGATCGTCTGCGCACTGAGCATGATGCCGTGGTGGTGGCGTGCGGGGTGATGTCGGAGGAGGAGATGCGGGCCCTTGGAGTGACGGGTACGGACAAGGGCGTGTCGGTGGATCCAAAGACTTCCCAGACGCGGGTAGAGGGGGTTTTTTCCGCTGGAAGCGCAGTGAAGAACGACCTGCCCATCCTGCGTTCAGTGCAGCAGGCCAAGGCCAAGGCGGCCTGCATCAGTCAGGCGCTCAGTTCGCGCGCCATGGCGGGGCGGAGGATGTGCGCGGACTACGGGAGTCGCTGGGGAGGTAGAACGTCCCAAGTGCGGCACCGACTGCGGCTTATGCGCATGCGCGGAATTGCGACTACAGACTGGGCACGGCGTGGCGATGGTTCGCAAGAGGGCGTACGTCAGGCGCCACTGTGGTCGGCTTGTCGGGAGGCAAGCCCGTGGTCCGTTTCGATCCCGATAGCAATTTCGATTTCGATAGCGATGGGTGTGCGAGATTGGTGCAAGAGTCATTTCAGGTAGGGCCGAGCTGCGTCTCGGCCGGGGGGATTGGGAGGGTGCAATGACTTGGCGGTCACGCGGCAGCGTGACCCTACCTGTACCATGGATTTCGCTGAGCGAAATCCAGTGGCTGCGCTGGGGCGCAGAACGTCTCAAGTGTGGTGCGCAGACTACGGGTGACCCGCTGTCACGTGGTCACCGACTACGGGCTGTATGGGTTGGTGCAAGGACTTGGCGTTCTACGCTGCGTCTCGGCCGGGGCCACTTTCTTCTCTCTCCCCTCTCCTGGATTCTCGCGCGACGGAGTTGCGCGCCTTACCGGACGGATTTGATGAGGATTTGGCGGTCTTTGATTTCGTCGCCTTTTTTGAGTCCGATGAGTTGCTTGCGGAGTGGTGCGCCGGGGGCGAGGAGGGTGACTTCGCTGCGTTTGATTTTGACGGTAAGTCCACCGGCGCAGGGTGCGAGGAGGAACCATTCGGTGTCGCCGGCGATTTTGGTTTCGACGAGGGCGCCTTCGCCGATGGGATCTTTGTTGGTGTAGGTGGGGAAGGGGGTGGCGTTGAGGGTGGTGAGCATGGCGGCGACTTCTTCGGCGCGTTCGGCCTGGCCGGCGGCGAGGTAGGAGGCCTCGAGGCCCTGGGTGTCGTATTTACTGCGGGCTCGGCTTTCTTCGTCGGTGGCGTCGGCCCGGGCGGTGTTGGAGGCGCGTTTGAGGAGGTTGAACTGGTTTTCCAGTTCTTCACGGATGTGGGTGATGACTTCGCGTTTGGTCATTTGTCGGGGGAGATTAAACAGGGGTCGGAGGTCGGAAGTCAAAGGTCTGGGGGCGGTGCCGCTTCGCGGCACAGCAGATGGGAGATGGGAGATCGTAGATGGGAGATGGGGAGTCAGCGCCCCTGGCGGGGCGGGAAGGGAGGAGGGCGGACTACGGGTGCAGCGGAGCTGCACCGACTACGGACTGTGGGGCTCGACGGGCTCGCCCTGACTGTGGGTGCTGCCTGCGGCAGCCCCTGACTAAGGTCCCTCCTGGTGGTTGGGACTGACTGTGGGATCGCACGGCGCTGAATGGTTTGAAACCTCGAAGCACTGAAACTCCGGTAGGGTTCGGGTGCTTGCGCGGGTGGGATTTGGCGGGCAGGATTTGCGGGATGAAGAC
>JBMTVN010000315.1:0-4867 GCA_049451415.1 Limisphaerales bacterium
CGAAGCCGTCAGAAAAAGCTGGCTCACCATGACCGCTTCAGACCGCAAAAAAACTGATGCGGCCCACACGCCTGCAAACACAAGGCGAAATACGTGTCGGTATAACAACGCAAAGCAAATGGCGCGCAGGGTGCTTCGATAAAAAGTGGACTTCGGATCAGAGGGTTGGGAGTTCAAGTCTCTCCGGGCGTACCACTTCAGCAGCAACGACTTACAGCACTTTCACAAGATCCCACCAGAAGCGCATGGCGCCACTTCTGCGCCACTTACTGAACCAGCGATCACCCCTCTGCGCCACTACCCTGCAAGATGCGGTGAGGTGTTTCGTATAGGTCGATGCAGGCTCCACCCCCACCCCAGCAACGCGCCTCCCGTCCACGTCGATGCCCTCCTGTCCATCATCACTCCCTCGTTTAACTCGCTCCAATACGTACAACGTCGATTTCGCCAAAGCTCCCGATCTTTGATCCCGCCTAAGACGAACCCCCGGCGGACCTCGAATAACGCTCCATCGAATCTTTTTGCCAATGAATCTTCTTGCCGACCCCATCGAGGCAGAGTCGCTCCCTAGGAACACCACAGGCGACTTAGCACCTACCAGCAAACGACTCCTGACTCTGCCCAACCCTCTCGGAATCCCGCGTCAGTGAACAAACGGCTTCGGATGAGACTGACTCTGTTGTTCTAGCCGCTGCTGATAAAGCTCTTCCTCAGTAGAGGAACCCTCTATCCCCCCAGCCAGCTTGCCGGCCACAAACATCCACCCGGCACCAAATACCGCGACTGAAACCAGAAGAAGAACGGCCATCGCCGCCATCTGCTTCTGGCTGAGATAATTCGGCTCAATCGTCCCGCCTCTTCGCCGTCTCTTCCGCAGAACCTTTCTGCGACGGCCCACACGACCGCCCGTCTCCCGTCCTGAACCTTCATTCCTCTCGCTTCGTTCCATTGAATCCTCACTTTGTTCTCCCACCGACTTCACCTCGGTCTAGCCCGCGACCAGCCGGCCAAGCATCATTCGCATGGTTTAGCTACCTTGGATCCGCTGCGCCCCATGTGGGCAGGCCTTCAACACCGAAGTGGCTGGATGGGTCTGGCCCCAAGGCGGACAAGATCTGCAATGCCACAATCAAAAACAGGAGCAGGACAGCCCCTAGGATAAACTGCATGGTTCTTCTCCTCGGTCCGCGTATCCTCATTGTGAATCGAATCGGCGGACCATGGACTGACCTTCGCATCCCGACTTGCACACTCCCGCCGTTCATTATGATCTGGCCTTTCATTCCCAGGATTTCCCGCAATGGCGGGCGGGATGGATCATCCATGGCCTTAAGCCGTTGACGCCGGGCAAAGTGGATTACGGGCAGGGCGTGGCTGATCATCGCAATCGCTTTGGTGAAGTCCTTGCATCCTAAAGCCTCCGTTCCTTTCGTCTTGTGTTCAGTAACGAGGCCTAGTCCCATATCCCCGACTGCAACCATGAAATCGATCCTCCGCTCCCCGCTGTTTGGTGTTTTTGCAGGACTCGCGTTGGCCACTGCCCTGGTAGTCTCAACGCATCTGGTCAGCCTGACCTGGCTTTCGATCTCCAGTGCCAATGTGATCACGGTAACCGGAGGGGCCCAGAAGAGTGTGATATCCGATCTGGCAGTGTGGAGGGGCTCCTTCTCCGTGGAAGACAGCGAGCTGCTGGAAGCACAGAAGCGGCTCAAGGAGCATCGCCTGAAAGTGGAGACATTTTTGAATGCGCGCCAGATCTCGCCCTTTGTCATCCAACCCATCCAGATCGAAGAGATCCGCAACCAGGAAAGAAATCAGGAGAACCGGGTCGTGGCCTACCGCCTGCGCCAAACCGTGGAGATCCAATCTAGCGAGGTAGTAAAGCTGAGTGCTCTCGGCACCGAAGCGGCAGAACTCGTGGAACAGGGCGTGGCGTTCGTTCCACAATCGCCCGAGTTCATCTACACCAAAATCGGCGAGGCGAAACTGGAACTGCTGGCGGAAGCCACAGCCGACGCCAGGGCCAGAGCCCAACAGATGGCCCTGCAAGGCGGCCGCAAAATCAAACAGCTGCGGTCCGCCAAAATGGGCGTGTTCCAAATCACACCCCCACACTCAACTGAAACCAGCTGGGACGGAATCAACGATCGAACCACCGTCGAGAAATCAGTCCGCGCCACGGTCAATGCCACTTTCGTCCTGGAATGAAAACAGGGTCGGTGAGAACAGAATGCAGGTCTTGTTGCCCCTAAATGTTTATGCCCCCCCGCCCGGCTGTTGAATCAGTCCTCCAAACGCGAAGGATTACCCGGACGACCTTTGCGCTGGTTCAACACATGGATCACATTCCCACGCCCGGTAAAGCTGAGAGCATGATGGAACCGGATTCCCTCACGCTCAGGCGCCTCGAAAGCTGAGGCGACTGTGATATCCCTCTGAAAAAAGGCATAGGCACCCAACCCCCAGGCCTCGTGAGTCCGGACCTCGGGCGCCACCTTATAGGATGCGTAGCCGCGGCCCCCCGTTGGCGACATCCACTCGCCCTGGCTCGGCGGATCGTAGGGAAACTCGGATTGATAAAAATAGGTACGACCACCTTCCCCATTCCACAACACTTGGTATTCCTGCGTATGTTCCACGAACAACCCGTAGCAGGTGACATTGTCCCCATGGACGATCAGGCCATTCTTCACCGGATTCAGGCCCCAACCCACTCCGGGACCATGATCCGCCCGCCACAGCCACAGATGGTCCGCCACCACATCGCTGGAATGAATCGTCACAAAAGCAGCGGCCTTCCCCGGTCCCAACCCCCCGGTCCGCGTAAAGACGTCGTGCAGGGAAGTGGGATTCTGCTCGTGTCGATCCGAACACCCCGCCGTCCCGACTTCAATTAATGTTGGAGATTCCTGCTCGCCTGACTCCAACAACACACTGCACACTTTCACCCCATCCACATCCGCCACCGTGATCGCTGGCGTGCCCTTGGTCGGAATCAAGGTGGCATAGCCCATACCCATCACGATCGTACCCGGCCGCGTCACTCGAAGGCTCGCCTCCACCGGATACAACCCCGGAGTTATGAGCAAATGCCTGCCCTGCTCCAACGCCGCATTCATCACCTCCACACTGTCTCCCTCCCGCACAATGGCAAACTCGGACAACGGAACACGCCGTGCAGCACGCGACCAGTTCGCACCAGAAACCCGCTTCTCCAAACCCGGAACCACCACCACATAACCCTCCGCCCCCCACGTCAAATACGGCTTCTCCCGGATCACTGGTGCCTGCTCCACCACGGTGTAAGGACGCTCCGGCCAAGCACCAGCCGGCGGATTCGGCACCCCCACATACACCATGTTCCAGTTGCCTCCCAGCCACCCACCCCACTCCGTGTTCCGCGTAAACCATTGCTGCTGCGACCCAGACGTCACCACGCCGTCGATCTTGCTGTCGGCAATGAAACCGCCGCTCGACCACCCATTGTCCCATAAGGTCATGTCTCCATGAACCCGCATGTGACGAAAAGACGTCGCCTGGGAGACTGCCCATTTAACATCCCCATCGCCCGGCGTAACCGAGAAGTTCTCCACCGCACGCCAGAAGTTGTGCGTGGCATTGCCCTGGAACCAGCGGGCGTTCACCTCCAGATCTCCCGCGACCTCCACCTCCTCGGGGCTGCCCCCCAAACCCGATACCTGCGTGTTGAAACCCACCTTCAGCTCCAATTCGTGCCTGCCGGGCTTAAACAATATGCACGAGCGTTCCCGACCAAACTGGTTCCTCTCCTGTAACTCGAATATCTCGTCAACCCTGGCCTGAGCCCCCGCTTCACCCGGCTCCAACACAAGCACGTTCGGACCGAAGTCAGGACTCGCCGACCAAACCGGTCGACTCGTAAACAGCCCTAAAACCAACACGGCAACAGCAAGGGTTCTCATGATCGCACACCGCGTCCGCAAAAAGGTTAAACCAACAACGGTTTAGCCGGAAAATATGGCACTCCCCCCCACCAAACAAGTATGCAACAGGAAGTCATGAGTAACCCCGTGGAAAGCCAGTCCCCACCAAAGTTGAAAAGCGCCAAGTCGGTCACCATCTTTACCGACGGCGCATGCAGTGGAAATCCCGGCCCCGGTGGTTACGCAGCTGTCCTGCTCTACCAGCAGGTCAGGAAGGAAATCTCCGGCGGCTTTCGCTGGACCACCAACAATCGCATGGAACTCATGGCCTTGGTCGAGGCCGTCCGCGCACTCAGACAACCCTGTGAACTCGCCATCCACACGGACTCCAAATACCTCCTCGGCGGATTCAGCAAAGGCTGGCTCAAAGGCTGGAAAAAAAAGGGATGGAAGACCGCTTCAGGATCCCAGGTCCAAAATCGCGATCTCTGGGAAACCCTCGACAACCTGCTCTCCATACACAAAACCAACTTCCTCTGGGTCAAGGGCCACTCCACCAATCGCGAAAACAACCGCTGCGACGAACTCGCCGTCAAGGCCGTCAAAAACCATCGCAGCGCCATCGACCACCCCTACGAACACCTCAACCCCTTCCCCTCAAAAGCACCCGGAAAAAACTAGGCAGAACTTCAGCACTTCAAAGCTTTCCTTCTTCGCCGAGGCTTCGAAGGACAGGTCGTGTTTCAGATCCCTGCTCAGAAGTCAGGAACAAGTGGCCAAAGGCCCGAAGTCACCCCCTCAGTCATTCGCGTCCATTGGCGTCCATTCGCGGTTAAGAAAAAAGCCATCCGCATCCATCAGCGATCAGCCCCACAGACCCCACCGGAGCTTCAGAGCTTTCCTTCTTCGCCGAGGCTTCGAAGGACAGGCCGTGTTTCAGATCCGCGGTCAGGAGCCAGAGGTCA
>JBMTVN010000316.1:0-4862 GCA_049451415.1 Limisphaerales bacterium
TTGTTTGTGGTAATCGCACTGGCCGGCGGAGCGCCCCATGGGTCTCCAACCCGCCCCTGCAGGACAAAGCGTTCGATGTCGCGCACCTCGACACCTACTGGGTAGATGACCGGTTCATTCGTGGTTCCGTCGAAGGAGCCCCATCCATAGAAGTGCAGGGCCGACACCTCATCCATTCCATCCAGCGGATACGTGTTCAGCCAGAACTCATTAATCGTGGGGAATGTCAGAGTGAAGCTGGGAGCGGCGCCGTCGGCCAAGGCTACTGTGCCAGGCCCGAGTGTGATGCCGCCGCCGGTGATGTTGGTCCCACCGCTGTTGGTATTGCCGTAGATCCAGTTTACCGTGTCGTATTGCACCCCGATGATTGTCCCGCTCGCCGTTTCATCACCGCCAAGGTCTCCGGCATGGATCAGGATATCCGGAGCTTGCAAAGCCCGCTCGATATACTGCGTCCGCAGCGTTCCGTTGGTGATGTAGGAGTCCTCCCAGCGATTTGTCACAGGGAGAAAGAACCCGAACAGGGAGTCAAAGTGAGCCCGCTGGAAGCGGACTTTGCCGACACCTGGGCGAATACTGCTGTTCACGAGCAGATTGGTTCCAACCCCGTTGGTCCCTCCTCCCGGCGCCCCCCAGGTTCCTCCTGTCACGAAAGTGGCGCTGTTCGGGAGCGTCTCGATGTTGTAATTGTCCTTACGGTAAATGTAACGCAGACCGCCCATATCATCGCGTGTCAGCGTCGTCCAATACATGCCGGAGAGCAGGCTGAAAGTCCCTGAAGAAACGGGCAGGTTCGCGGAGAGACTTGCAATGGGATCCACCGGTTCGTTGAAAACAAGCGAGTGCGTGTCATCCACGTCTCCGACGAACGTGTAGGTCCAAAGTAAGCCGTTGATGTATGGGCTGGCTTTCCACGTTACCGGGTCATAGTTCCGACGGATGATGTAGTAGTTGGTGATAGGCGGGTCGCTAATCGGCTCCCGTCCCCGCAGGGTGTAGACGTTCAGCGTCGGATCGGCCAACCCCATCATCTCAACCAAGGCGCTGAGCGCAGTGCTGCGCACGTCCAACAAACCCAGTGCTGCCGCAGCGTAATTCGCCCGCGCTGACTGCAGCGGATAGCTGTCCAGATCGATACTGGAGGCGTTCGGCACTGTGTTGAGCAGTGCGAACGCCTTTTCAATTTCGGCGACCCCTCTGGCCCCGTAGTATTGCACGAACTCGGGGGTGAAGGCGTAATACACCGTGGGAACATTAAACCGATATTCCTCGTTGATGGACATGGGCCCACCGAAGATCGGCGATGGCACTGCAGGGAAGTCGTAGCCGATCCGGGGCGTCTGCCAGGAGCCCAGAGGACCCTGCATTGAGAAACCCCAGGCTGACCCCGCGAACGCCACACAGGCGCCTGCGATAAAAAGTCGATTGAGAAGCCTTTGCATACAGATTCTTACCGGATGCGCACCACGCGATACATCACGAGGTTGCTGGTCCCTTGAACCAGAATTGAATCGGTGTTACCAGCGGCGAACCTTTCGGCGCCGACCGGAATCCAGGTTGTGAGATCTTCGGTCACCTGCCCCTGGTAAACCGAGCCAGGCTGGGTGTTCCAGTTCAGGTGATATCCTTGAGCGCTGGTCTCCATGGATGTGCTCAGCACGCTGGCCGCGTCTACAGGGTTCGTTCCCGCCAGCAGCTCCTGCCAATTGGTGGCCCCATCCCCATCGGAATCCGCGTTAGCGGCGGCCCAGGAGCTCGTCTGACCGCCCCAATGTGCAGTCTGCCAGTCATCCGGAAGGAAATCCAGATTCAGGTCCTCTCCCCAAGTCGTACCTTGTGCGACCATGGACAAGGGAGAGCGTTCTCCGTTCGAGAGGCGGTAGGCGATTTGAACAGTATGGGTGGAGACAGGGGCTAACTTATCCAAGTAAAACCGACCCTCAGAGGTTTCTGCCGGTATCGAGGCTCCGTCGACGTAAACTTCGTAAGCTTCAACATCAAGGCCGTCCAAGCGGGGCCAGGTCACGACCAACCTGGACTGGGAGAGCGGCTGCACGAAGGGCGGCTGCGGTGCGACCAGGCTGGGCAAGGCGGAAAGCCGCTGTGCGACTACGTCGAAGCTATTATCCAAACCGGTGAAAGTAGACCACACAACCAGGGCATCGGTGCCATCCGTGCTGCCGACTGTCGGGTTCAACTGTTGACTCGCCGTGATTGAGTTCACCTGAATCTCGCCGCCATCGACGGCGTTGGCAGTGCAGGTCCTGCCGTAGACACCCTCACGTGAGCCATCCTGCCCCATACTGGTCCAGATCACTTGGAAACGATCACGCAGAGGGGTGATCTTCGGACAGTACTGATCGCCTAGTTGATATTCATTGAGGCGGAAAGGATCCCCAGCCGGCGCACCTGAGCTGATGAGCTCCACGCCCAGGACGTCCCATCTCGCATTGGCGGAACGTTCCTCGGGAGTCTTGGGTATCGTGAAGCTACTCCAGGCCAGCAGGATACTTCCGTCCGGGAGGACCCCAAGGGACGGATTGGCTGCCACATAACCAGGGCTGCTGCAGAAATGTTCTTCAGACAAGGCTTCCCCATCGTTATTGAAGGACCTGCTCACAACCTGAACATTGAAGTTTAGCGCGCCGCCGCTGGTATCAAAACCTTGGCCGGAGGTCGGGATGTTGTTTAGAACACCGCCGTAGCCTTCGTTCACCCACGCAACAATGAAACCTCCGGAGGGGAGGGCGACCACTGTGGCTTGGCGTTGATTATATTGGGTGGTCTGGTTGACCTGAAATTCTCCACCCAGCTTGCTGCCGTCGGAGCTGATAATTTGGCCAAACACACCAAAGTGATCTCCGTCTTGATCGTAGCTTTCCCAGACCACCACCGCATTGCCATCGGCCAAAGTCGCCACGCTCGGGAAGCGCTTTGTTCCACCAAGAGCGCTGCTCAGGGCGATGTCCGAACCGGTCCATGTTCCATCCGGACGCAGGACGCGGCCGTAGATCTGTTGGTCGACTCCACTACCTCCCTGCCAGGCGAACAGGGCTCCGCCGTTCGCCAGAAGGCAGGCCTGCGGGTTTTCCTGATCCCCTGCCCCGCTGGAATTCACGCGAAAGGAGTCGAATGCTCCAATCATGTTTCCGTCAAGCCTCCTAGCGGCGATGCCGAGACCGTTCCCGTCGGTCCGATTGTCTTGGAAAACCAGGAAGCCACCTTCCTGACCCAGAGCTAGGGCGGGCAGCACCTGATCTCCACTCATGGGCTGCGTCATGCGGTATTCGTTGCCGTAGTGGGCCATCCCACCCGCGGCCAAGCGACCCGCAAGCAGAAGAGCGGCTGCTCCACATGCTGCTTTCTGCAGTCTGATGGTTCGAGTCATACGCGTCATTGTCAGCGGAGCGACTTGGCTTGGGCACAATCGAGATACGATTGATCCGGTTGCTTTTCGCTCAGGTTCAAATCTATCACAGTTCCGGTTCCTATTCACCGATGCGGCTTTTCAGCTCAGCGACCGGCACTCGCAGAGGCCATAGGCACCTCGGGATCATAGGGATAGTTATCCGGGGTATGGATAGGATTACCGGCCGGGTCCACGATCGTCGGGGTGACGAAGATCACCAGATTCTTACGTCGAATCTTGGAAGATTCGCTCCGGAAGAAGCGACCGAGGAAGGGCACATCACCCAGGATCGGCACTTTGTCTTTGATCTTGTTCACGTCCTCGGCCAGCAGACCGCCGAGAACGACGGTCTGGCCGTCCCACACGTTGCAGCTGGTCACGACTTGGCGGGCCCTGAAGATAGGCAGCGGCAGTTGGGATTGCGTGGCATTACCCACTGTATTTCCCGTTCCCAACTGCACCTGCGGCACGAAGATTCGTGCTGTCTCCAAATCATAGCCAATGAACTCAATGATCGTCGGCATGATCGTCATCTGGACAGAGTAACCGTCAGCCGAGACGAATGGGATAACGTCGAGCGTCGGCCCCAGAGGAATGGGAGCGGTGGAGAATCCCTGGCTGGAGAACACACCACCCGGGGTGGCTGCACCACCACCGCCAGTGGCAACACCGGTATTGCCGCCACCGCCGCCGGCCCCAACCTGCTGGTTGTTGCCCATGACAATATTGCGAATCTCAACGGCCTGAATCTGGGTTTGGCGACCGCTGAGCGTAGTCACTTTCGGAGCGGCCATGAGGTCCGTGCCCTCCCGGTTCTCCAAGGCCTTTACGACCACTCGGAACTGGGGCTCGGTCAGGATACCGGTCAGGGTCATGACCGCAGGAGCGTCACCACGCAGGGCCGAAGTCAACTCACCGTCAGTTGCAGCGGGTCCGAATGTCGGAATCCCCTGCGTTCCAGGGAAGGTTCCATAGGGGTTACCTTGGGACGGCGCACCTGCGAAGGACGGCGCTGTTCCTCCTTGGAGGCCAACGTTTCCGTTACCCATCAGCGTGTTTCCGAGGAACCAGTCGAAGCCCAGTTCCTTGGAGTCATTCTGACCGATCTCAACGAACTTGGCCTCGATTTGCACCTGAGGAGGCGCAACGTTGAGCACTTCAATGGCCTTTTGAATCACGTCCAGTTCGCCGGACGTCGCCCGCACCATGAGGACGCCTGTGCGGTCGTTGAAATAGAGCTGGTTCGGCGGGAGCATGTTCACGCCTGCTGCGGTGAAGAAATTACGCACCAGATCCTGAATCGCCACGGTGGCATTCGTGCTGGTCAGGCCGCGGATACCGCCCCCGCCGCCACCGCCACCACCGATTCCGCCACCACCGCCGCCACCGAAGCCGCCGCCGCCACCACCGAAGCCGCCTCCCATACCACCACCGCCGGAGACGAACACCCGCG
>JBMTVN010000317.1:0-4859 GCA_049451415.1 Limisphaerales bacterium
CCTCCCCCGCCCAAGCGCGAACAGCACCCTCATGACTCACATCCACCACACGAAAATGCTGCTCCGGATACTGCCCCGCCAACTGCTCAATCACCCCAACCGAACGACCGCACCCCGCCACCCGATGCCCCGCCCCAATAAATCCCTCCAGCATCGCCAAACCCAAACCCCGCGTCACACCCGTCAAAACAATCGTTCTCATGACCTCCTCCTTCCCACCCCCACCTGACCGTAAACGGTGCCAAAGAAAAAAGCCCCGCAGCCCGTAATCCCCAGGATATACCCGATCTTATAGGTCACCCCCGTGTTGTTCACCGCGTAGATGGTGACATCGACGCCCGTCAACAAAGTCGGCAAAGCCAACGGCATGGACGCACCCTGAAAAAATCCCTGCCCGAAACCAGCCGCCACCTGGCGCTGGTCCAAACGCTGGCCAACCCACTTGAGTGCAAAGCCAACCGATAAAGCCACCGCCAACACGACCATCAAACGTCTGCCCCGCTCCCAGACGGACACCTTGCCGGCGTGTTCACCCTTGGCTGCAGCTTCTTGCATAGGCCGGAAAAACTAGCCCCCGATGCCCGCAAACAAAAGCGCGGACTCATACCAAACACAACCCGAAGCGCACACAGGACTACTCCTTGCTCCAACCGGAGCTCTTGCACGAATACGCCGCCAAATCCATCCTCCCCCCATGCGCCGATTCATCCGCTGGACCCTCCGCCTCACCGCCCTCCTCCTGATCCTCCTCCTCCTTAGCCTCGCCTCCACCCTCACCACCGTCGACTCCCGCCCGTTCGAACAAACCGACTACTACCAACAGTCTCTCTCCCGAATCCAAAACCCCACCAACGGATGGCAATCCACCGGCCCCCTCCACGCCGGCTTCGCCAAAGCACTCCTGACCCCTCCCCTTAACCCCATCCCCCTCGCAGGCTTCGGCAACCGTAGAGGCGCCCCCGCAACCGGCGTGCACGACGGCGTCTTCTCACGCGCCATCGCCCTCAGGGTCGGAACAAATACGCTGCTATTCGTCTCCGCCGATGCCCTCATCGTTCCCAGAGAAATAGCCGACCTTGCGGCCTCCGAACTCGCATCGAAATATAACCTGCCCCGCCACTCCATCTACTTCGGCGCCACCCATACGCACGCCTCCCTCGGCGGCTGGGGACGCGGCACCGTCGGTGAAATGTTCGCCGGCCCTTTCAACCCCAAAAGCCTCACCTGGTTCTCGGACAGCCTGGTGAACGCCGCCACCAACGCAATAGCCAACCTCTCACCAGCATCTCTCGGCACCACCTCCTTCGAGGCTCCCAACCTCGTCCGTAATCGCCTCATCGGTGATTCCGGCCCCACAGAACCCACTTTTTCCTGCCTCTGGATCCAAAAATCCAACGGCGACCAAGCTGTCATCGGAACGTTCTCCGCCCACGCCACCGTAGTGGGATCATCCAACATGCAGTTCAGCGGGGACTACCCCGGCGCGTGGTCCCATGCGCTTGAAAAAGAAGGCCTCCAGGTCGCCCTCTTCCTCGCCGGCCCCGTCGCCAGCCACTCACCCGCCCCCCCATCCGGCGGCTTCGAAGGCGCAATAACCATGGGGAACCAACTCGCTAACCTCACCCTCCATACTCTCCCCACAACCACCCTCACCAACCAGGTCACCCTCAAAACCCAAGGAGCCTTCATCCTCCTGCCCAGAATGCAACCCCGCATCACTCAGTCCATCGCACTGCGACCCTGGATAGCAAAACAACTCCTGGTCTCCGAACCCAACGCCTTCATCCAGACAGTTGCTCTGAACCATACCCTCTTCACCAGCACCCCCTGCGACTTCAGTGACGAAATCGGTGATGCGATAGATGAATCTCTCCCGGACGAAAACTGGTCCTCCGTCTACACCAGCTTCAATGGCGACTACACCGGCTACGTCATCCCCTCTAAATACTACACTCTGCCGGGATATGAATCCCGGACCATGGCTTTCTATGGTCCGGGATTCGCCGACTACCTCGCCTCCGCGCTGGTGGAACTGCACCAGCAGGTCACCAACTGACCTGGCTCAGGAACTTCAAACTCTGCGGAACTTGATCCATCACGGTCGGGGACTCGTCCTCAATGAAATAGTGTCTCACCCCCGCCCGCTGAGCCGCTTCCAGGACCGCAGCCAAATCCACCTGCCCCGTGCCCAAAGCCACGTCATTGCGCACATCCGTCCCGCCACTCAAATCCCCCTTCACACCCTTCCGCAGATCCTTCAAATGCATCAGCTTCCACCGCTTGCCATACTTGTTCAGTAAAGCCACCGGATCCTGCCCGGGATGAACCGTCCACAACACGTCCATCTGGAAACTCACCAGCTTCGGATCCGTCAACTCCATCAAAAGATCAAATAACGTCCCGTCCCCGTAAGGCTGAAACTCAAACCCGTGGTTGTGATAAAAGAACCGGATCCCCTCCTTGTTCGCCGCGGCCCCCGCCTTGTTAAAGACCTCAGCCACCTCCCTGCATTGCTCCGCAGTAAACGGACTCTTGTGCGCCGCCCACGCACAGCCGGCAAACTTCAACCCCAATGCCTTGGCCTCCTTCACCACCGCCTCCGGATTGTCACGCCATTGATCATACCCGAAATGCCCCGAAACAGCCTTCAACTTCCGCTTCTTCAACTCAGCCAAAAATGTGTCCGCATCCATCCCATATGTTCCCGCCAATTCGACCTCCCGAAAACCAAACGCCGCCACCTTGTCCAAGGTCCCCATCACATCCCCGCTAAATGAGTCCCGAAAGCTATACAACTGAACCCCAACCGGCCCGCGGAACTGCTTGCTCGTCCCAACCCCATCCTTGCCCGCACCCATTAAACATCCCGAAACCAAAACACCAGCCAACGCCACCAACGATATTGTCGATCTAATCATGGCCAAACTAGACCACCCCAACCCGGTTTTGCCAAGCCCTCCGGATAGAGTCTCGACAACCCAGAAACCCCACTCTCCCATCTTCTTACCCCGCAATCCTTCTGCCCAATACACTTCAGCATCGCCCTCAGCCCTGCAGCAGCATTCGCGTCCGTTGGCGTCCATTCGCCGTCCCAGACTGATCCTTTAGCGTCCATTTGCATCTATTCGCGGTAAACATCAAATTCCCCTCATGACCGCTAGCGGTTTGCTTACGGAATATTACCCCCCTAAAATCCCCGGAGCATGTCCGTGGTCCTGACGCTCATCCTGCTGGCCCTGTCCCCCCCGCTCTCCCCGGAACTCAAAATCTCTACCACCCTCAGCTCTCCACTCACCCATCACCCAGTCGCCATGGACTGGTCACCTGCCAATCACGTCTGGATCGCCGAGTTCCATCCCGCAACCCCTGAAGGACCTGAGGCCAAAGGCACGCTAACCCTGCTGGAGGATACCAATCAGGACGGCACCTATGACCAACGTCATGTCTTCGCCGATAACCTGCCCCCCATCACCAGCATCCTCGACTGGCCGCCCGGAATCATCATCGCCGCCCCACCCGATATCCTCTACGCAGAGGACACCAACAACGACCACCTGGCCGACACCGTCCAAAGACTCTTTGTCGGGTTCAACGCCGCATCCCCCTCCACCTCAATCAATGGGCTGCAAGCGGACGTCGACGGCTGGATCTACGCCGCGAACGGACTGGGCGGCGGACGAGTCATGCCCCTCCCATCGTCCCAGATTCCTCAACCGCCCGAACCCCTCAATCTCGCCAACAGCGACTTCCGCTTCCATCCCGGCCTGGGAATCATTGAACCCGCTGCAGGCTTCTCTCCGATGGGCCTGAATCATGACGAGTGGAACCATTGGATCTCCGTCGATTCCTCCTACAACCTCGTGCAACTCCCCATCCAATACCAGGACATCAACAGAAACCCCGACGCCACGCTTCCCGCCCCAGCCATACCAATTCTTACAACGTCCGGCGAACAAGTCCGACTGCCGCAAGCAAACCAAGATCCAGATCGACTCCGGGCTCATGCCACCATCTGGCCCGGAGTAACCGCGTTCCATCAAGCCCCGCGACTCGGCCCAATCTTCCCCGGCAACCTCCTGCTGGCACTCCCATCCACCCAAAATCTCTGGCAGCTTCCCCTGACCCGATCAAACGGACTCTTTGTAGCCCTGCAACAACCCGCCCCACTGTTCCAGCAAACAGGCCCCGAGCCCTTCACCCCCGTCCAAATCAAGACCGGACCCGACGGAGCAATCTGGATCGTCGACCCCCAGTTCACATCCGACCCCACCTCACCTCACCTTGGCCGAATCCTCCGGCTCACCGACCACACCCCTCACCCAATGCCGCCCCCGGTCGCCCCATCAAACCTCATCCACCACCTCTCCAGCCCCATAGCAACACAACGCCACCAAGCCCACCGCTTCCTCCTCGCTCAACCCGATCAACTGCCAGACCTCAGCACTCTCGCCATCCCTACCCCCGGAACCACCTCGCCCGAAATCCAAGCGCACACCCTGACTCTGCTTCATGAACTCCAAGTCCTCACCCCTGAGATTCTCCAATGGGTCAGCCACTCCGACCATGCCGAGCTACGTGCACTAGCCACCCGGCTCAGCCGGACATTCCTCAAATCCGGCCTATCCCCGGACTCACTGCTCCAACTTGCCCGAGACCCCTCCCCCGATGTCCAACTTGAACTCGCCCTCGCTCTCGGGGATTCCACCCACCCCGAAGTCGCCGCAATCTGGACCTCCATGCTCCTCGAACCCGAAAGCCCCACTCTCATCCAAACCGCCCTGCTCTCCTCCGCCACGAACCAACCGCTTCTCCTCCTGGAGTCGTTGCTCCAACAAACCAAAAGCTCCCCCTTCTCCCCG
>JBMTVN010000318.1:0-4830 GCA_049451415.1 Limisphaerales bacterium
GGTAACTGGATTAAGGCGCTGGGGTTTTTATGGGGACGGCGTGGGTTATTTGGGGGTGGAGAGTGTGGGGGGAGGGTTGGGGGGTGTGCTGAGGGAAGCCATGGCGGGGCTGCAGGCTTCCAATGTGGTGAGTGGGTGGGTGGTGGATTTGCGTTTTGCTGGCGGGCGTGATTATCGGGCAGCGGCGGGGGCGGCTGAGCCATTTGTTCGCGGGGGAGAGGTATTATTGACCCTTGGGGGCGAGGAGATGAGATCCGGGGCGGAGTCGGGGGAGGGTGTATTGCCGGTGGTAGTTTTTGTGAACGAGGGAACTCGTGGTGCGGCGGAGGCCTTGGCGGGGGTGCTGCGTGAGGCGGGGCCGGCGGTGGTGATGGGGGTGAGGACGGCTGGGGAGGCGCAGGCGTATGAGGAGCATATTTTGGAGGGGGGCGGGAGTTTGTTGGTGGCGAGTGCTCCGGTTTTGGTGGGGGCTGGGCGGAGTTTAGAGGGGGGTGTGGAGCCGGACTTGGTGGTGGAGGCTACGGAGGTCAGGCAGCGCGTTTGGGTGGCTGATCCCTTTATGTTGCCTGAAGGGGAGAAGCCGGAGGACGAGGTGAGGGCGGCGAGGTTTGACGAGGCGGCGTTAGTGGCGCAGCACGGTGGGGTTGAGGTGGCGAATGCCGGGGGTGGTGAGGTTGAGCCGGTGATGCGGGACATTTTTTTGGTGAGGGCTTTGGCTTTATTGAAGGGGTTGGAGCGGGTTAGAGGAGGAATTCTCCGTTGACATTTTTGCGGTCGAACCCAAGTTGGGGCGGCCTTGGACCGAATGAAGACCATATTATTCGTTTGCACCGGCAATGTGTGTCGCAGCCCTATGGCGGAGGGGTTGTTTCGGCAGGCAGTGAGCGGGCGTGATGACTATCGAGTGATTTCTGCCGGGTTGGGTGCGGTCAACGGGCAGCCGCCCAGCGGGCATGCTGTGCGTGCCTTGCGTGAGCTGGGGGTAGACCTGGGTGGTTTCAGGAGCAGGATGTTGACTGCGGAGCTGGTCAATTCGGCGACGTACATCTTTGGGATGACGCGGGGTCATGTGGAGGGGGTTACGCTCTTGTATCCGCATGCGGCGGAGAAGACTTTCTTGGTGCGGGAATTTGAGGATCGGCTGGAGTCCTACGAGAAGGACATAGCGGATCCGATAGGTGGGTCCCTGGAGGTTTATTTGGCCTGCCGGGCCCAGATTGAGAGGGGTATTGCGGGGATTTTGAAGTTCATAGACCAGACAGAGAACATGACTGACGACGCACAATCGACATCGAGGGCCCTGAGTGTGGCTTTGGGGGCGGATCACGCGGGATATCCGCTGAAGGAGGCGGTGAAGCAGGCCTTGCAGGCTGCGGGGTATGGCGTGGCTGATCTTGGGGTGCACGGCACGGACTCGGCGGATTATCCGGATTATGCCTTGTCAGTGGCGCGGAAGGTTGCGGTTGGGGAGCATGATCTGGGGATTTTGTGTTGCAAGACCGGGGTGGGAATGAGCATAGCGGCGAACAAGGTGTCGGGGATTCGCGCAGCTTTGGCGTCGACTGCTGCGGTGGCGACATTAGCGCGTCAACACAATGACGCGAACGTGTTGTGTTTGGGGGCTGACAGCGTGAGCGCGGAGGATGTTGGTGCGGTGGTGGGCGCGTTTCTTTCTGCGGAGTTTGAGGGTGGGCGGCATGAGCGGCGGGTATCGAAGATGGAGACTGGCGGGGTCCGGCGGGTTGCGCAGGTTGATCCTGAGATCGGGGATGTGTTGGTGCGTGAGGAGCGCCGGCAGCTGGAGAACATTGAGCTGATAGCGAGCGAGAACTTCACGAGTCGCGCGGTGATGGAGGTTCAGGGGTCGGTTTTGACCAACAAGTATGCGGAGGGTTATCCGCGCAAGCGCTGGTATGGGGGCTGTGAGGAGGTGGACGTGGCGGAGCAGCTGGCGATTGACCGTGCGAAGCAGCTTTTTGGGGCGGAGCATGCGAATGTGCAGCCACATTCGGGTAGTGGGGCGAACATGGGGGTGTATTTTGCGGTATTGAAGCCGGGCGACAAGCTGCTGACGATGGACTTGAGTCACGGCGGGCATTTGACGCACGGCAACAAGGTCAATTTCTCCGGTCGGTTTTTTGAGGTGGTGCATTACGGGGTGAGCCGGGAGCAGGAGTTGATTGACTATGATGAGTTGGCGAAGCTGGCTGAGCAGCATCGTCCCCAGATGATCACGGTTGGGGCGAGTGCGTATCCCCGGGTGATTGATTTTGCGCGGATGGGGGCGATTGCGAAGTCTGTGGGGGCTTATTTGCTGGCGGACATTGCACACATTGCGGGGTTGGTGGCGGCTGGTGTGCATCCGAGTCCTGTGGGGCATGCGGATTTTGTGACGACGACGACGCACAAGACCTTACGGGGGCCGCGTGGGGGGTTGGTTTTGTGTGGTGCTCAGCACGCGAAGGCGATCGATTCCCAGATGTTCCCCGGCATTCAGGGGGGGCCGTTGATGCATGTGATTGCGGCGAAGGCGGTATGTTTTCATGAGGCTTTGCAGCCGGGTTTCAAGGAGTATCAGCGGCAGGTTGTGGCGAACGCGGGAGCTTTGGCGCAGGGCATGACCCGGAATGGGTTCCGGCTGGTGAGTGGGGGAACCGAGAACCATTTGATGCTGGTGGACGTGGGTGCGCGTGGTTTGACGGGCAAGGTTTCGCAGATCGCGTTGGATGGGGCTGGGATTACGGTGAACAAGAACACCATTCCCTTTGAGACCCGTTCTCCTTTTGAGGCGAGCGGTATTCGGCTGGGGACGCCGGCTGTGACGACCCGTGGCATGAAGGAGCCTGAGATGGCGGCGATTGCCGACATGATCAGCGAGGTTCTGCTGGATGTGGAGAACACGGAGACGGTGAAGCGTGTTCGGGGTCGGGTTCGAGAGTTGACGGCTGGGTTCCCGCTGCCTTCGTAGCGGAGGTTTTGGCCCTTGTTTGGTACTTGCAATCGGGGGGCGGTGGACTAGGTTCGCCGTTCCTCGGTCGACGAGAGAACGGTAGTAGAGACAAGTTTTTTTGATTATGGCAGCTTCAGCGAACGATCTTCGGAAGGGGATGGCGATCCTCTATAACGGTGATGTGTGTGTGATTCTGGAAATGCAGCACCGGACGCCTGGTAATCTTAGGGCGTTTGTGCAGGTGATTTTGCGCAGTTTGAAGACGGGCAAGTCGGCGGACGTTCGTTTCAGCTCCACTGAGAAGGTGGAGGTGGTTCCGATGCAGACGCGCAAGATGGAGTATAGCTATCAGGATGGTGAGGATTATGTGTTCACGGATCCTGAGACCTTTGACACCGTGAGTTTGACACCTGAGGTTGTTGGGGACACCAAGAACTTCATGGTCGAGAATGGTGCTGTGACGGTGACTTTTGTGGAGGACAAGGCCGTTTCGATTGAGTTGCCGGCCAGTGTCGTTCTGGAAGTGACGGATGCTCCTGAAGGTTTGAAGGGGGATTCGGCCACGAATGTGCAGAAGACCGTGACCTTGGAGACTGGGATTACGATTCAGGCTCCGCTTTTCATCAAGACGGGTGAGAAGCTGAAGATCGACACCCGCACGGGCAAGTATATGGAACGCGCCTGAGTCCTGCTGGATTCAGACGGGCTCTAACCGAACTCATTTAAACCACCGTCCTTGAGGGGCGGTGGTTTTTTCATTCGATGGGCTTTCTGGGGCGGAACTTCTTGCTGAGTTCGAGGGTCTTTTTGAGGGGGAGCATGCTGGCGGTGCAGGTGCTGTCGAAGAGGGCGGCTGCTCCGGCACAGACTCCGAGTTGGAGAGCATCGCCGAGGTTCCATTCTTCGTGGAGGCCGAGGAGCATGCCGGCGCAGAAGGCGTCGCCGGCTCCTGCGGTTCCGGCGATGTGTTTGGCGGGGACGTTGAGGGACATCCGGCTGTGGTCTTCGCCCTTGCGGGTGCGGAGGAAGCTGCCTTCGGGGAAGTGGATGGCGACGAGTTCGCGGACTCCGAGTTGGAGTATTGCCCCGGCGGCGTGTTTGAGAAACACGGGGTTGAGCTTTCCGTCGGCATCGCGGAGTTTGAATCCGGTGATTTTTCCGGCTTCGAATTCGTTGATAATGCAGTAGTCGACGTATTGGAGTGCCGGGGTGACTACCTTGACGAAGCGGTCGCTATCTTCGCTGACGACGTCGAGGCTGGTTTTCATACCGGCTTCCTGGGCTGCGGCGAGCAGGCCGGCTGCTTTGGTGCCCCATTTCCGGTCGGGGGTATCGAGTGCATCGAGGAGGAGGAGGTAGCCGAGGTGGAAGATGCGGGCCTTGTGCTTAGTGAAGTCGATGTCTTTACCGTCCCACAGGGCGTTTGCGCCCCGGTAGTGGAAGAACGTGCGGCGGCCCCCTTTGGGTTCCGTCATGACGTCGGTGTAGGAGGTATCGGCGGCGGGGGTAGGTTTCAGGTGCCGGGTATCGATTTTGTGCTTTTTGCAGTCCTTGAGGATTTCCTGGCCGAGTGCGTCTTTGCCGACGAGTCCGGCGCCGGAGAGGGGGAAGGGGGCGCCGAGTTTGGCGAGGTTGACGAGGACGTTATAGGGGCCTCCTCCGGTGCCTTGTTTTTGGGAGAGGATATTAGCGAGGGTTTCTGGGCTGGGATAGACGTCGACCTGTTTGACTTGGTCGATGATCCAGTTTCCTCCGGCGAGGAGCCCTTTGCGGGCGATAGAAGGGGCTTTCTTCATGGTCTGGGGCCCTGTGTCTTAGCGGGCGTCCACGGAGTCTAATTTCGGATTAGATGGGATTAAAGACTAATTTCTATGGCGGGG
>JBMTVN010000319.1:0-4820 GCA_049451415.1 Limisphaerales bacterium
GTCCATTAGCGTCCATTCGCGGTTGAAAAGCCCTCGGGTCAATCCGCGTCCATTCGCGTCCCGATTTGGCGCTTGGAACGCACCACCCGAAGCCTAAGACTCCACCCATCCCCACCAGGACAACGATGAGAGCCACCCTCCACTCCACCCTCCTCGCCTGCACCCTCCTCTTGCAACACCTGCCCCGGGCTCAAACGCCCGATACCGCCCAGCTCCCCACCAACATCGTCGCCAACTGGAACCTCCAGGACGCCCATCGCGACATCACCCCCACCCGCGAACGGGTCTGCCTCAACGGACTCTGGCAATGGCAGCCCGGCGCTCCGGAAGACACCACACCTCCCAATTCAGGCTGGGGCTGGTTCAAGGTCCCCGGCCCCTGGCCCGGGATCACCGACTACATGCAGAAGGACTCCCAGACGCTCCATACTCACCCCGCATGGAATGCCGTCCGCATAAGCGACGTCACCAGCGCCTGGCACCAACGCACTCTCACCATTCCATCCGACTGGGATGCCCGGCAAATTCATCTCCAGCTGAACGTCCTCAACTCCCTGGCCACCGTCTTCCTCGACAACCAGCACTGCGGTGAAATCCAGTTCCCGGGGGGAGAACTCAACCTCACCCGGTTCTGCACCCCGGGCCAAACCCATCAGCTCAGCATCCTCGTGGTCGCCCTGCCCCTCAAGGGGGTCCTCCTCTCCTACTCCGACTCCGCCTCCGCCCGCACTGTCACCGGCCGCGTCCCCCGACGCGGCCTCTGTGGCGACGTCTACCTCACCAGCTCCCCCGAAGGACCCCGCATCCAGAACGTCAAGGCCGACCCCTCCGTCCGCCAGAAAAACCTCACGCTCACCGTCTCTCTGGAGCAACTGCCTCACGACCAACTATTCACCCTCCACACCACCCTCCTCCCCTACCACGAGCCAACGGTCAACTTCACCAGCCCCACCTTCTCCACCTCCGACCTGCAGTCCGGCCAACTCCAGTTCTCCCTGCCCTGGATCCCCCAACACCTCTGGGATATCCATACCCCCCAACACCTCTGCCAGCTCCAAATGGAACTGCGCAACGCCCAACAACAAACCCTCGACTCCTCCCACCCCGTCACGTTCGGCTTCCGTGAACTCTGGACCGAGGACAAGAACTTCGTCCTCAACGGCACCCCCCTCCACCTCGCCGTCCTGCCCCTCGACAATGCCCAAGTCAGCACCGCCCTCGCCACCTACGACGCCACCCGAGAAAGCCTCCAACGCCTCCAGTCCTTTGGCATTAATTTCGTCTATACCCACAACTATGACTGCCTCCCGGGATCCCACCTCGCCCTGGAGGATATCCTCCGCGCAGCCGACGACACCGGCATGCTCGTCGCCCTCTCCCAACCCCACTTCAGCCACTACGACTGGCCCTCCCCCGATGCGGCCCAAACCAATGGCTACGCCCGCCACGCCGCCGCCTACGTGCGCACCGCACAACACCACCCCTCCGTCGTCGCCTATGCCATGAGCCACAACGCCACCGGCTATAACGAAGACATGAACCCCCTCATGATCGATGGCATCCAGGACCAACGCGACAACTGGGCACGCCGTAACGTGGACAAAGCCCTGCAGGCCGAAGCAATCGTCCGCCAACTCGACCCCTCCCGCCTGGTCTATCACCATGCTTCCGGCAACCTCGGCCCCCTCCATATCGTCAATTTCTACCCCAACTTCGTCCCCATCCAGGAACTCTCCGACTGGTTCGAGCACTGGTCCAACCACGGCGTGAAACCCGCCTTCCTTTGCGAATACGGTGCCCCCTTCACCTGGGACTGGACCCTATACCGCGGCTGGTACCGCGGCCAACGCGAGTTCGGCAGTGCCCAAGTCCCCTGGGAATTCTGCCTCGCAGAATGGAACGCCCAGTTCATCGGCGACCCCGCCTACAACACCAGCGAAGCCGAAAAAACCAACCTCCGCTGGGAAGCCCAACAGTTCCGCAACCGCAAACTCTGGCACCGCTGGGATTACCCCCACCAGGTCGGCTCCACGACCTTCAATGAACGCTACCCCATCTTCGCCGCCTACCTTACCGACAACTTCCGCGCCTTCCGCACCTGGGGCCTCTCCGCCATCTCCCCCTGGGAGCACGGTCACTTCTGGCAACTCAAACCCCAAACCGACCGGCAACGCGTCGACTTCCCCACCCGCTGGAACCAACTCCAACACCCCGGCTATAGCCCCGATTACCAGGCCCAACGCTACGAACGCCTCGACCTCGCCTACTCCACCACCAACTGGATCGCCACCCCCGCCGCCGAAGCCCTCTACCGCAACCTCCGCCCCCTCCTCGGCTACATCGCCGGCAAACCTGACCGCTTCACCAGCAAAGACCACAACTTCCTGCCCGGCGAAACCGTCAGCAAACAACTCGTCCTCATAAACGACTCCCGTGAACCCGTCTCCTGCACCGCAGAATGGAGGCTGAATCTCCCCCAGCCCGTCCACAACTCAACCACCACCACCATCGCCCCAGGACAACAAACCCGCCTCCCCATCCAGTTCTCTCTCCCTCAAAACCTCCAACCCGATACCTGCACGCTCAACGCCTCGTTCACTTTCAGCACCGGAGAAATCCAAAACGACTCCTTCAGCATTCACATCCTCCCCCCACCCCGTACACCCAAAGCAACCTTCCCCATCGCTCTGTTCGATCCCCCAGGCGAAACCTCCCAACTCCTCGCCAATCTCAATATCCCCACCCAACCCGTCACCGCCAACACCGACCTCTCCCCCTACCCCATCCTCATCATCGGCAAAGCCGCCCTCACCACCAACCTGCCCGCCCCCAACATCACCTCGGTCCGGAACGGCCTCAAAGTCCTCGTCTTCGAACAAACGACCCCCGCACTCGAATCCCGACTCGGCTTCCGCACCACTGAATACGGCCTTCGCACCGTCTTCCCCCGCACCCCCGACCACCCCGCCCTCTCCCAAATCAAACCGGAACACCTCCGCGATTGGCGCGGGAGCTCCACTCTCCTCCCACCAACACTCGAATACACCCTCAACCCGAAGTTCAACGGGGCGCCCACCGTCCAATGGTGCAACCTGCCCGTCACCCGGCTCTGGCGCTGCGGCAACCAGGGCAATGTCGCCTCCGCCCTCATCGAAAAACCCGCCCGCGGCAACTTCCTCCCCATCCTCGACGGTGGCTTCAGCCTCCAATACTCCCCACTCCTCGAATACCACGAAGGCCAGGGCATGATTCTCTTCTGCCAACTCGACGTCACCAGCCGCACCGAATCCGATCCTGCAGCCCAAACCCTCGTCGCGAACCTCATCAACCACATCCAGCAATGGACGCCCCCCAAGCAACACCGCACGGTCTATCACGGCTCCAACGAAGGCAACCAACACCTGCGCAACCTCGGAATCGAACCCGCCGAACTCACCCCCTTCACCCTCACCCCCAACGACCTGCTCGTCGTAGCCCCGGACACGAACCCGCTACCGGAAACCGTCGCCGCTACAATCTCCCTTCACCTCGAACACAACGGCCCGGTCCTCGCCATCGGATGGACCCCCGAAACGCTGCCCCCAAACCTCCCTCTCCCACTCTCCTTCGCGTCCCGGGAACATATCTCCGCCTCATTCAACCCACCCTCACTCCTCTCCCCCTTCGCTGGCATCAGCCCAGCCGATCTCCATAACCGCGACCCGCGCGAGCTCGAACTCCTCACCCCAAACCCGGCCTTGGATATCCTCGCCAACGGAACTCTCGCCACCGCCCTGAATACACCCCTCACGCTCTGCCAAATCGAACCCTGGAAATTCAACCAGCCCCACCAAATGAACCTCAAACGCACCCACCGCCGGTTCTCCTACCTCCTCTCCCGCCTCCTCGCCAACCTCGGCTCCCCCAGCTCCACACCCCTCCTGGAACGATTCCACCAGCCCGCCAACCCACCCGACTCACGCTGGCTCACCGGCCTCTACCTCGATACCCCCGAAGAATGGGACGACCCCTACCGCTTCTTCCGCTGGTAGAGCGGTTGAAAAAAAGGTGTGGCCAGAGGGCATAGCCAATGAGGTGACGGCGAATAACCTTAAATCCTGTTTGCCTCTCAGATCCTTTTGCCAAACCCCCTCACCGCCTCAACCACCTTCCGTTCAGCAATCCCACTCACCAGCGAAACCGGAGTCACTCCACCATTCCGCACACGCATCAGCACCCAGCAGATCAACCCCGCCGTCAGGACGAAGTTCGGCCAGGCATTCAGCGCCCACTGATGTGTCCATGCAACTCCTCCGGACAAAGTCATCGGAGCCCAGTAATGAATCACCCACAAGTCCCCGGCAACAGGCCCGCGCGAACCCACCACATCACACAGCAGATGCAGATGAAACGTCAGCAAACACAACCCCAACACCCTCCACGAACGCAGCCCGCACAACCCAACCCCACCCAAGACCAGCAATGCCCCAAGCAAACCGTGCAACAACAAGTGATGATACCGAAAAAACCACTCGCTCCCCGGATATCCCAACCAGTGGTTCACCACGTCCACCACTGCACCCAGCCCATCCAGATCGGGAGCCACCCCCGCAACGCAAATCGCCAACCGCGACCGACGATCCTCCACCCCCAACTCCGCCACAACCCAGCTGGCTAAAAAATGAGTGACCGGACTCACAACACCCCGCCCCCGCTTCTTGAACATCCAACAATCACTCTCCCTCAAACACCACATCCTCCAGTGAGTTGCGCCACTCCACCCTGAGCCCGACGGTGTTTCGGTCTTGCAGAACAAGCACCAGCAACCAATGCCATTCGCG
>JBMTVN010000320.1:0-4810 GCA_049451415.1 Limisphaerales bacterium
CCCGCTTCGCCCCCTCTCCTCTCCCCCCGCCGCCCGCCACGCGGACCGCGCCCCTACGACCCCTGTCGTAATTGAATGCCCCACAACGTAGGGTATCTTGCCCTCATGTCGCCCGAAAACCCAGAGCCAACCCCCAATGAACTCTCCCGACGCGACCAAGGCGCCCTAAACCGACTCCTCTCCCTCATCCCTCAGCTCACCGATACCCAAATCGCCAACCTCAACGCCGAAAAGCTCGCCCGCTACACCAACTGTAACCGACGCGCCCTCACCCGCATCCTCAACCTCACGCCCGACAGTTCCTTCGCCCGACTCAAAATGCGGCTCCGCCTCGAACTCGCCGCCCGACTCCTGACCACGACCGACCTCAAGGTCAGCGCCATTGCCCGTCGCGCTGGCTTCTCCCAACTCGCCGTCTTCTGTTCCTACTTCAAGCGCCACCACCAGAAAACCCCGACGCAGTGGCGAGACAGCGCTTAGGCGCTGTCGCGCCAGTACCTACCCCCCCGGCGAGGCCCGTCCCCCTTCCGGTGCGCAACTCCGTCGCGCCAGGCATGGTCACGCTGTTTACGGCGTTCTACGCCGCCGCGTGACCACCACGTCCTTGCACTCCCCGAGCACGTGCAGTCGGTCTCGCCAAAAGCGAGACCTGTAGTCCGTAGTCGTCCGAGGCAGCAAGCCGCAAGACCGTAGTCTGCGCTCACGCGCAGGAGCTGGTAGCTAGGGCTACCAGTCCATCGCACCAACCTCGCTCAGGTAGGGCCGCGCCTTGTCCCGGCGTAGCTCGCAGAGCGAAGACGGATGCCGCGCGGCCGCCAAGTCATTACACCCTCCTCGCGCAGCGCTTCGCGCCAGGCGCGCAACGCCTGTCCCCAGCTCCTAGCTACCAGCTCCCGTGCCGCGCACGCAGCACTAGTTTTCGATTGCTCGCACCAACGACTCCACGCTACACACCCCTCACCCCCACCAGCGTCACCCATGACACGCCGCATCCTCACCACCACTCTCCTGACCGCCCTCACTCTGCTCCCCCACCAAACCTCCTCCGCGCCCCTCCCCCAAACCATCCAGACCATCCTCAAAGCCACCCAACCCCTCCAAACCCAACCCAACCACCGCCTACCCCTCCTCCTGTGGCCCGCCCACGCCGGCCTCGTCGATGACCCAATCCTCCAAAAGGAAATCGTCCTCGCCCTCCACTCCCGCGGCATCTCCGCCATCGCCTCCTGGAATCCCAGCGATTTCACCAATAGCCTCCACCATTCCCTCCAACTCGCCCGCATCCAACACGAGCTGAACCTGCCCGTCATCGTCAACGCCAATAGCTGCATGCACGGCTTCTTCAATGGATCCTCCGAAACCACCCACCTCGATTCCAATCACCAACCCTTCTTCGAAGAATCCATCCCCGGCAAAATCGGCTGCCCCTTCCGCCTCCAACACCGCTACACCATCGTCCAGGAACAAACCGCCCAATTCGTCCGCGCCTACCACGAAAACCAACTCCCCCTCGACCTCGTCTTCGGCGACTGGGAAATCGATGGTCCCCTCGAAATCAACCAATCCCATAAATCCGCCCTCCGCTGCCAAGCCTGCCGCCAACACATCCCCAACATAGAAGATTTCGCTTCGTTCCAGAAAGCCGTCCGCGCCGAACGCAACCGCGCCACCCGCACCTGCTACGCCGAACCCATTCTCGCCCTCTACCCCAAAGCCCTCGTCGGCAACTATGGCGTCTACCCCAACAACGGCTACCGCTACTGGTACGACTACTTCGAGCACCCCTCCGAAACTCACCCCTCCATCCGCGAGCACAACGCCACCTACCGCACCTGGCCCAATGATTTCAACGACACCTCCTACACCATGGCCATGCCTGTGGTCTACCCCTGGGCACGCATCTACGAAAGCTACCCTTTCCCCAACGCCGACTACCACTGGTTCTATAATCTGCTCCTGGTCGGTTCCAACGCCTCACAACATACCCCCCCCTCAACCCCACTCATCCCCTTCGTCCATTACCACACGGTCTTCGACCCCCTGCCCCCAAACGCCAATACCCCCCAAATGTCCCCGCACGCCTATACGGAACTCCTCTGGCACCTCCTCCTCCGCGGCGCAGACTCCCTCTTCCTCTGGTGCACCACGGAACAAAACCCAACAGAAATCCAACTCGTCCACAAGGTCTGGTCCAACTCCCTCCAATACGAAGAATTCCTCGACTCCGGCCACCCCATCTCCCACACAGTGCCGAACACCCCAGCCTCCGTCATCTCAGGACTCCGCCTAAATAACCGCGTGCTGATCCGTCGCACAGATTTCACCCCGCCACCCCACCAACCCATAAACATCACAGTCGGCACTCAAACGCTCACTGTCCCACCCGCCCCCACCCCCAATGCCTGCCTCATCCTGAACCTCGAACACTAATCTCCCACCATGCACACCCTCACCTTCATAACCCTCCTGCTCTCTCTCTTCGTCAGCCAAACCTCTATCCACGCCAATACCTACGCCCGAGCCCGCTACACCTGGGCCGATACCAACCCACCACCCGCTTCCACCGTAGCCACATTCCAGATCGCGCTCAGCGATGATGCCCCGGACAAAACCTGGCTCTACCTTCATGCCACCAAAGCCAACCAGGACACTTTCCAAATCTGGCTGTGCTCAAACGAATACCCAACAGCCAACTTTAAGGACGCCTCAAACCAGGTCCTCCGCTACCTCCTCCAGGAAAATTCCCAGCCCCCCGTAGAATATCGCAACCAGCACTCCAACCGCGCAACTCTCCCCTCCTCCGGCAACTGGCCCCACCTCCTCCCCCGCCAACCCGATGGCTCCGCTCCGCTCAACCGCACTTCCCCACCCGCCCCCACAGTCTCCTACCTCGGGCACACCTACTCCCTCACCCCAACTCTCTTCTCACCACCCCGACCCCCCAATAACCCCACCGTGCTCCAGCTCACCCCGGACCTCCTCGTCGGCTTCCCCCACAACACCCGCCAAATCAACCCCACCCGACGTTACGATGACTCCGACTACGAACTCACCCCCCTCACCCCCGAGAATTACCTCGAAATGATCGAGGCCGGCATGAATTGCCTCAACGTCAACGCCGAACAACTCGCCTGGATCCAAAACCAGCCCGTCTTCTATTGGGGCATCTCCCCCGCTGAACTCCCCTACCCGGAATGCCTCTACCGCAGCACTTACCTCGGCCCCACTCTCTTCCTCGACGAACCCGCCGTCTGCACCCGCGACCACGTCATCCGTCCCAAACTCCGCGAGGACGACTCCTTCCGCAGCTCCATTACCCCCCAAACAGTCCTGGCCGCCTTCACCAACTACTTCCACCACGACAGCCTCGAACGCTCCGCCTGGAACCTCCAACGATCACTCGCAAACCGTCCCGACATCAGCCTCGGCTCCATGTCCCTCCCCCAGGCAAACCTCTACTCCTGGGAAACCATGATCAGCTCCGCCGCCTACCAGCTCTCCCAACACCCCACCACCCCGGCCGCTATCGTCTTCGAACCACCCGGCCGCATCGGGACACTCCGCACCCTCCCCGAAATCAACATGACCTACAACTGCCAGATCCCCGCCAACAACCCCAACCACCTCCTCTCTATCCTCACCGGCTTCCTACGCGGCGCCGCCCGCGCTACCGACAAAACCTGGGGAATCAGTATCTACGGCTCAGTCGACCGCGCCGATGCCCCCTACTGGTTCACCCACGCCTACGACCTCGGCGCCACCCGCTTCTTTTTCTGGGATTCCTACCGCCTCGCCTGTGTCCCCTACCCCGAATGCCTCGACATCGCACGTAACCTCAAAAAACACACAGAAAATCTCCCCCACCGCAACCTGCATCGCCTCACCCACGCCGCAGAAACCGCTATCCTCATCCCGCCAGGCTATAACCTCGGCCATGTCTACCTCGGACGCGGCCTCCTCTGGGGACTCCCCGAACTCAACCTCGAACGCACCAACTCCCAAGGCATCCCCTACCGCACCGTCATGCATAACGCCTTCATCGAAATCGAACGCTGCCTCCGCCTCGGCACCACCTTCGACCTCCTCTGGGACCTCCCCAGCCTCCAACCCAACGGCTACCGCGAAATCGTCCGCATCCGCGAAAACGGCCAGCTCGATGTCTCAACCGAACAAGGAACAACCACGCTCAACCAACCCCGCACACCCACCCGGCCCGATGGACAATCGCCCACTCTCAAAGTCCAGGTTACCCAACCCAATGCCTCCATCCCCTGCACCATCATCGCCACGGCCGAGATCACGGAAACCAGCACCCCAGTCTACTACACCCACGGCACCGATCACGCAGGCGTCTACCACAACGCCGCAGTCGCACACGAACTCTACGGACCCAAACCGGAAGACTACCGCTTCCTCCAACCCACAGCCAACCAGCCCAATACCACCGAAACCCCCAACGGCTACCAAAACACCACCCAGTTCACTCTCACCCAGCCCGGCACCTACACACTCCGCACCAGCACCACAGACCTCGCCGGCCGTACCACCACCATCTGGACAACCATCACCACCCAATAACCCCCAAAACCAAAAACCCTACCCAATCTCCATCGCCTCAACGCTGTCACCAAAGCTCTCCACCTCCACCCCCATCCGCTCCAGCATAGACACATACAGGTTGCACAACGGCGTCCCCTTCGGATGCGCCAAATGCCGACCCGACCGAATCGTCCCCCCACCCCCACCAGCCAGAATGATCGGCAGATTGTTCGGATCATGGCGGTTCCCATCCGACATGCTCGAACCAAAC
>JBMTVN010000321.1:0-4808 GCA_049451415.1 Limisphaerales bacterium
GTGGACCTACAGCACGGTAAGGACCCTGATGGACCGGATGGTCGTCAAGGGCCTGCTGAGTGGAGCAAAGGTCCGTCACATGACCCTCTACCGATCCGCGGTGACCCGCGAGCAGGCTCAGCGGAGCGAGCTGCTCCAGACTCTCAAGCACGCCTTCGACGGTGCGCTCACTCCACTGGTTCAGTGTCTCCTCAAGAGCGAGCAGGTGACCGAGGAGGAGCTTGCTGAACTTGAGAAGCTAGTCCGTGCCCGAAGGAAGGCAGACAAAAGGTGATTCTCCCCACAACCGCTTCACTCAATGAACACCATTATCTCCTTCCTGAATCAAACCGGCGACGCGGCCCTGCACTTCGCAGGTGCCATGGCCTGGCAGGCTGCGTTGGTGATCGCCGTTGTGTTCGGGCTCGATACCGTGCTCCGTAACCGGTCCGGGGCGGCTCTTCGCTACGCGCTCTGGCTGCTCGTTCTGGTCAAGCTTTTGCTGCCTCCATCCCTGGCCCTTCCCACCGGAATCGGCTATTGGATCCGGGCTTCTCAGCCCCCGGCACCTCCTGCTCTGGCGCCCGAGCCAACAATCCAGGTTTCCTCGGAACCCATGGAGTTCCCTCTGCCTTCCGTCGTGGAACCTCTGGCTGCGCCAGCGCCCACATTGCACGACGCGGGCATGCTCCTGGCGCTCTGGACGGGTGGCGTTGTGGTTCTGCTTGTTCTGCTTGTCGTGCGTTCCTGGCGTTTGATGCGCGTTGTCGCCGGGGCCCGGCTGGCTCCGGACAGCATTCAGGCGTTGGTCCAGGCTGCATCTGGTCAAGTGAAGCTGACCAAGCCGGTTTCGGTGCGGACCTCTGACAGTATCGGATCCCCTGCAGTGTGCGGTCTTTGGAAACCGATCATTCTGCTTCCCACGGACTTGACTGCGCGTTTGTCGGGCGACCACCTGCGTTCAGTGCTTCTCCACGAGTTGCTTCATGTCAAAAGAAAGGACGTGTGGGCCAACTGCCTGCAGACCCTGCTACAAGCAGCATACTGGTGGCACCCGCTCGTGTGGTTCGCCAACGAGCATATCCGACGCACTCGTGAGGAAGTCGTGGATGAGGGCGTCATGGTTGCACTTGGCAAGTCATCTGAGGTGTACCCCTCGACCCTGCTCGAAGTCGCCAAGGGGGCGCTCCGACGCCCTCTGACGGCACTGGGTCTCGTCGGCATCTTCGAATCACGAAGTGCCCTGAGGCAGCGCATCCAGCGCTTGATCGATCGACCTGTCCCCCGATCGGCACGTCTGAATGCTGTTGGTTGGGGCGCTGTACTGACCACGGGTATCTTGATGTTGCCCATGGCCCAAGGGAAGCCAGCGGAAGCGGACTCTGCCGTCGGAGTCGCCTCCGGTAATCGTCAAATGGCGACGAACGAATCAGTCTTCCTGGACTGCCGGATTATCGAGATCCGAGAAGAGGGGATGCAGAGGCTACAATTGGGTGCCCCACATGTTCGGGGTGCCGAATCGGGACTGGTGTGGGTCTTTGATGCAACTCGACTGCCGGGATTGGTTCAGAGGCTGGAAAGTCAGAGTGATGCTAGGTTCATCGCCCATCCCAAATCGCTCGTAGCGGAAGGCCGTACCGGGATGTTCTCAGTTCAACAAGCTCATAACTTCGGGGGCGATACCCTCGCTCTCGGTCCGGTGTGCAACGTGACGCCGTGGATTGATGGAACCAATGTAAACTTGCAGGTCAAGGCCACGGTGGGAATGGTAGATCCTGGCGATCCTCCTCGCTATACGGAACAGCAACTTGCCGACCTGTCTGTCACGATTCCCGACCGGGGCGGTGCGCTGGTTATGGACCCAAAGGCGCATGGGTTCCTGGGCCAACCCGTGGCCATCCTCCTCCAGCCGGTCCTAGGGTGGCAACCTGATGGCGCATTCTTCGGTGCCGCCCGTCCTCTTCGGAGCGGGCAGTTCGTTCGTGAGCCCGGGATGTATTCGCTGGACGAGAAAGGGAGCCGGCTGGAGATCGGTTCTGACACAGATGGAGGTCTGACCTTAAGGGGAATCTGGCAGTCTCCCAACCAAGAGAGCCTTAACTCGCCCTCCTCTGCCATGCTTCCTTGGCTGTGGTTTGTGTACATCGAGTCACCCGATCGCCTATGGGTTTTCTACGGAGGTGGAAAGGGGGCCCTCTTTTCGCATTCGGAGGTCGGTGGACTTGTCCTTGGATTCGAGACTGGCGTTCTCGCAGATGCACCGAAGGCGTTTGTTGATGCGCTGCCGGAGCAGGTGCGGGCGGATTACAACCCGCAGGCAGCCGCAGGCTCCAGACCGAGGGTCGAGGTCAAGGCCAATCAAACCACGTACAACCCTGGAGCCGGAACAGTCAGCGCAAAGGGGAATGCAGTGGTTTCGATCAACGATGGCGACCTGGTGATCAAGGCTGAGGAGATGGACCTGAACGTCCACAGGGGCACGTCCGGGAAGCAAGATCCCGACGACCGGTCAATTCCAGGGAGTGAGCAAATCAAATTGACCCCCGATGTCCCACCCGCCTTGGGTTCGACCGACTCCGCTAACGGTCGGATGCTCGATCTTGCCTCGGAGCAGGGCCAGATGCAGCGGATCCTGGATTGGGTCGTCGAGGCTCCGTTTCCATCCATTCCACTCAGACCCGATCCCTACGAGACCTTCAGTCAGGAAATCCACCTCCTCTCAGACAGTTACGATCGCTCTCGGCTGAGGTCACTTTATTGGTCCGGATCCAGCGATGCGGATATTGACGCATCGCTGGATCTCCTTGAACCGGTGCTCGCCGGATCCCATGACGCCGGGCTTTGGGTGGGGATAAAGGAGCTTGGGAGATTGCCTGAGGAGTCGCGTGCCATCTGGACACGGAGGATGGCCAAGCTGACGTCATCTCGCGCTTCAGCCGTTTGTCTGATGACAGTCGACGGACTCGTCGTCGATACTCTTCCGCTTCGAGTCACTGACGACGGCCTCAGGATCATTCCCAAGGACCGCATATCTCATCATGAATAGACCATCAAACAGAAGCGACTCAGCCAAGGTCGGGAGGGCCGCCCAGTGCCTATCACACAGTCGTTGAAGAGGTAGGCGCCAGCAGTCTAAGCAGCACCTCCCTATCCCTTCTCCAAGTCTCTGCAGTCATGCCCCGCAGAATAGCAACGGCATCGGTGTCGATCGGCCCTGGCCGTTGTTCTGCCAACATCCTCGGCATGGCCTTCATGATGGCGGCGCGGAAGTCCTCACGTCCGGGGCGGAAGTAGTGTTTCATCACGACCTCCACGGTACGGTGTCCGGTGACACGCTGGACCAATTCGAGCGGAACCCCCGCAGCCAGGGCGAGTGTGATCCACGTGACGCGGAAGCTGTGGAAGTCCCGGATCGAGGCCCGGCGCAAACCCCGCGCCCGGTCTGCCTGCAGCCCCGCCCGATTGCCGTTGAGCCGGGGGATCCGGACCACGGGCAGCCCGATCGCCTTCTGAACCTCGTTCAGGTAGGCTGAAGCTGTGCCCTTCGGGATGCCGGTCTGCCTGACGACCTCGTCGATGTTCAGTCCGCCTAGGTAGGTCTCGAGAACCAGTCTCATCCGATCGGCCTTTCCTCGGTTCTCCAATCCCTTGGCATACTCCAACGCCCGGGCCAGGACCTGCTCAGACGCGGGGCCCACGAGCCGCTCACCCCGGGCGGTCTCCAACCCTTCAAAAGCATCGGCCAGAACGGACTTCACCCGGCGTGTGATCCCATCCGCGTTGTGCAGGTACATCTCCGCAGCCTTGGGCCAGCAGTAGCCGCTCTTCCCCCCCGCCGCTTTCGCCCGCTCCAGCTCTTCACGGAGCAGGGGGAAGATGGGGATGTCCACCTTCTGCCCGGTCTTTGAGGTCTTCACCGAAATGAATCCCTCACCCAGGTCGACATCCTCCCACTTGAGGCAGCAGCAATCCCCCCGACGCATCGCGGTGCACATGCCGGTGATGATCACCGGGCGGATGAAGTCATCCCCCGCACAGGCTTCCTGAATCGCCATCAACTCCTCGGGAGTGAAGGGAACCCGGCTGACTGTCTCCACTGCCTGGGTCACGAAATCATGGAACGGGTTGTTCCCATGCGGCAACTGGGGGTGCAGCCGCTTGAACGTGGTCCGCAGCAACTCAAGGGAGTAGTTCCACGTGCTGGCTGACACGCCCCGCTCATGCTCTCCATCCAGGAACGCCCGGGCGGTCTCGGGCTTCACCTCCACGAACTCCTTGATCCCCGGCTGCGCCTCCTGCACGAAGAGCACGAACCGTTCAAGGATCCTGGAACAGTGATTGATGTACTGCTGCCCCGGAGTTTTCCTCCGGGGGATTTTCAGCCACAACGCGGTCAGTTCAGCCAGCTTCGGGAAGCCGACCTCCTTGCCCGTCTTGAGCTCAACGATCTTCCGCAGCTCCTTCTCGGTCGTGCGGTTCTCGCCGAGCTTCTTCTTCAGCCTGTGATAGGCCTCCATGGCCCGACCACGGGAGCGTTCGAACTCGTCATCCCCGATCATCGTCCGCTTCGGGGGACGCTTTCCCGTGATGGGGACCTTCAGATTAATGACCGTCTTGCGGCCGTTGACGACAAAGACACCGTACCACCAACTACTGGATTTGCGGATCTCGAGTGACATTTGGCAATCTCCTGCAACGTGTTGCAACCGTGTGAGATACGATCAGGTGCCTAAAGTGAGGTTGCCAAACAAATGCCAAATAATCCACGCCAAATCGGCCTAAGTTATTGGTAGCACGAGGTCGGGCGTTTCATTCGCAATGAGAAGGTC
>JBMTVN010000322.1:0-4793 GCA_049451415.1 Limisphaerales bacterium
CCAGGCCGTATCCAACCCGATAGCCGACAAAAACCTCAACACCTCCTGGGCCCCGACAGGAGACACCCCCTACACCCTCGACTTCGACCTCGGCACCCAAAACACCTTCAACGTCGCCCGCCTCCAGGAAGACATCACCTACGGCGAACGCGTCCAAGCCTACCACATCGAGGTCCAAGCCCACGGCCAGTGGAAAACCATCACCTCCGGCAAAGTCGTCGGCCACAAACAACTGCGCCGCTTCCCCACTGTCACCGCCCAACACGTGCGACTCGTCATCGACCAATCCATCGCCCCTCCCGCACTCGCCGAATTCGGCCTCCACTTCAATACTCTCGCCCCCGCCGGCTCCGGTGCCGCCTCCGCCCACCACCCCGCCTCAGCCTCCAATACCCACCCCGGCGGAACCCAATACGGCCCCGATAAGGCAGTCGACGATGACCCCGCCACACGCTGGGCCACCTCCGACGACACCCAACAAGCCTGGCTCGAGGTCGACCTCCAACAACCCACCACCATCAGCCGCATCAAAATCTCCGAACTCGATCCACGCATCTCCCGCTACACACTTGAATGCCGACTCAAAGACTCCGATCCTTGGCAGGTCGCGCTCGAAGGCACCACCGCCGGCACAGACTTCTCCACCACCTTCACCCCCGTCCTGGCGCGCTACGCCCGCCTTCATATCCTCAACTCCACCCGCCCCCCCACAATCTGGGAATTCCAGCTGTTCTCAAAGTAACCCACTCACAACCCGCCACCCCAACACCATGCCCCGCCTCCCGCTCCTCCTCATCGCCATCGCTGCGCTGGCACTCCCAGCACCCCGCCCCTTCGCCGCAACCCCCACGCTCGTCCACCACTGGAACTTCGACGAAGGCCCCGACTGGCACGACACCCCCTTCCTCTCCCCCTGCACCAACTCCACCACCACCGACATCATCACCCAGTCACCCGCGTCCCTGATCAATATGGGACCGGAAAACTGGATCTCCGGAAAACAATACTCCGGCCTCGAATTCACCAACCCCAACCAGTTCATCCAAACCCAACATAACCTGGCCCAAACGCTAGGCCACTCCGCCTCCCTGTCGTTCTGGGTCAAAACCACCCACAAACCCTCATCCCCATCCCAACCCCAACCCGGTATCACCGGCACCTCGACCCCCAACTCCATCCAATGGGGTACCATCGATCACACCGGCAGAATCGGGATCTCCATCCATAACCAAACCGCCTGCCGCTCCACTCTCCCCATCACGGATAACCATTGGCACCACATCACGCTCACCCGGGACGAAATGACCGGCACACTCCAAGTCTACGTCGATGCAACTCTCTCCGCCTCCACAACCGCAACCCCCGGCCCCCTCACCTCCGCGTTCTCATCCCTCGCCCAAATCGAACACCCATCCCAACCCGCCCACTTCCAAGGCCGAATCGACCAAATCCACGTCTTCAACGACGTCCTCCCCCAAGACCATGTCTCCCTACTGCATACTAACCACGCCCCCAAACTCTGGCCCCAAACTACCGACGGCGTAAATCACCGCCCCTTCACCACCACCTCCGCCCTCACGCTCGCCTACGACGTCGAACGCCACCCCATCTCCATCCACCACTACTCCCAACCCTCCCACGGCTCGGTCACCCCCAACGCCGACGGCTCCTTCACCTTCAACGCCAATCCCAACTTCACCGGCACCGACTCGTTCAAGGTCACCATCACCGATGGCCAGGGCGGCTTCTACACCGCTCCCCAGCACGTCAATATCCTCCGGGAACCACAAGGCGGTGGCGGCCTACCCACAACCCAGTTCATCAACTTCTCCCCACTCCAGTCCAATGGCTCCCCCATCTCCCACTCCGGATGGCGCATCCCCAGAACCATCGACTGGAACCACGACAACCTCCCGGACCTCCTCCTCGGCACCGGCGGCTATGTCCTCCTCTACCTCAATACCGGAACCCCGTCCTCCCCCACGTTCTCCACCCCTACCCGCCTCACCGCCGGCCGCTTCGAAATCTCCTCCGGCTCATCCACCTCCCCATTCACGCTCGCCGATATGACCGGCGATGGTGCACCCGACCTCATCCTCGCCGACGCCGCCTCCAACCTCCGCATCTACCCCAACACCAGCCCCACCAATTCCACCCCCGCCTACACGTCCTACTCCACGATCAAAACACCCGCCGGCACCACCCTCACCCTGCCCGATAAACGCTTCGATATCGGCGACTATAACCACGACGGACTCCCCGACCTCGTCACCGGCACGTTCAGCGGTTCCATGGAACTCTTCCTCAATGTCGGCACCCCCCAAGACCCCCGCTTCAATACCAGCACCCCCATCATCTCCAGCTCCTATAACCTCTACCCCCGACCCCACGAACTCAACCATAACGGCACAATCGACCTCCTCCGCGGTATCAATTGGGGCGATATCCGCTACTGGCACGACCCCCACCTCCATGGCCTCGACGATAGCCTCACGCTCTCCATCACCAACCCCGACGGCTCCTCCCCCGACCTCCACGCGCTCACGGACGGCGCCATCATCGACTTCGCGGACTTCAATGCCGACGGCATCACGGACCTCGTCCTCGGTGGACACGCCAGCTCCGGCGTCTACATCGCCTACGGCCAGCAACAATCCATCGCCAACAGCCTCGCCGAAATCGAGGCCATCTATGACGCCCACCCCAATGACCTCGGCCCCGCCCTCAGTGCCAATAACAACGCCCTGCTGAATCAGCTCAATACCGCGAACCAAAACCTCGTCTCCCATGCCCAGTTCGGCACGCTCACCACCCGCGAAACTCTCTTCAACTCCCTCTCCAACCACATCGCCAAATACGCCTTCCTCCGCTACCAAACGCTCGACACGACCACCTACCACCACGTCCCCAGTATCGCCCTCCAAAACTGGGTCATCCTCCAACACACGCTCCCCGATACTCCCACCCACCGCACCAACGTCGCCAATGCCATGGGCCTCACCCGCACCGCCCGCACCATCTTCCTCCACCACGCCCTCGCCCTCGGCGATAACGCCAGATCCATCCCCGCCGCCTATAACACAATCCACGATTACAGACTCCGCCACCCCCGCGCTCTCTTCCCCGACGCCGTCCTCACCATCGACCAACTCTATGGCGACGGCCGCGGCGGCTTCATCTGGACCCCCAACAGCACGAAAAATACCTTCGGCGACTGGGCCGTCCGCCCCGCCAATGAATGGGCCTCCGACCTCACCCGCGCCATCGAACGCGAACTCGGCCGCGGCTCCGCCTCCGGTGACTACTTCACGTTCGTCCTCGGTCACGAAATCACCCACTCGCTCGATGCCTACGTCCGGTCCCGCCCCAACCAGGACCTCTACCGACGCTGGGGCCTCACACTCTCCACCGCCGCCGGCCCCGATGTCCTCGCCGATGCCTCCGGCTGGTACAACTGGGACCTCACGAAGCAACACTTCCAGTCCAAGGGCCTCTGGGACGGAAACAGCTCCACCTGGTCCACCGCCTGGGAGAACTACTGGACCACCGGACCCGGCACCCCCTTCCGCTCCCTCTCCTTCATGCGAGGTAACATCGACTGGTTTCTCAATTCACCCCAGGAATCCCTCGCCACCCAAGCCAACCATTACTGGGCCAACGCCCCCGGCCGCATCATCGGCGCCATCGACCGCTTCAGCCGCGCCACCACCCCAGAACTCCAACCCCTCAAGGCCAATATCAATGAGGTCATCACGTTCATCGACTTCCAGTCCGCCGGCCTCAACCGCCTCAACCTCGTCGAAACCAAATCTCTCACCTCCCCCCAACGAGTCCAGTGGATCGACCACTTCGCCGACCTCCAACGCAATGACTCCGGCTATATCACCCGCCTCACCGTCGATAACCGCACCTACACCTTCGATTACAACGACCTCGGTATCGTCACGAATGTGCTGACTTGGAACAACACTCCCCCCGCACTCCAGGCCCAGGCCACACCCGACGGTGTAGAGATCCAAATCCATGGCATCCCCGGCCAAACCTACCAGCTCGAATACCAGAACCCACTCACCACCCCCTCCCCCTGGCTCGTCCTCAGTAATATCCCCGCCCTGCCCCAATCTCGCCTCACCCTCCCCGACTCGCCCAACTCCTCACCCCGGCTCTACCGCGTCCTCGCCCTGCCCCAATAAAAAAGGCCCGCCTCACGGCGGACCTCTCTGTCCCGATCTCCCCTCCACGATCTCACAACTTCTGCAGATCGTGACCACACCCACACTTGCCCGGCGCACTGGAAACAATCGTGCAGCAACCACCGCCACACCCGCACGCATACAAGCCGGAACCCTTGAGGTCCACCCGACGCAGATCATCACCGCACCCGCACTTCGTCGGATCATTCTCATCAATGCCACACTCACAATCGGGCTTGCACATGCACAACACCGCCACCGTCCCCTCAATCTTGTGCACATGCCCCCCCTTCAAATCATGACCGCAACCGCACTTCCCAGGAGTCGTCTGCACCACGGAACAACACCCCGAACCACAATCACACAAATACAACGCCGACCCCGCCTCGGCCTCACATACACCAGCCGATTGCACCGACTTGCACGACACCAGCATCGGAGCCAGCACCAACACCGCCATGACCGCAATCCACTTCGCTGCCTTCATTCTACACGCCTTTCTTTTCTCCTGAGTTTTGGACCAACCCGACACCCCAATCACACACCCAAGGTCGCCGGATAACGAGCCTGCATCCTCCAAATCCCCCTCACCAACTCAAG
>JBMTVN010000323.1:0-4783 GCA_049451415.1 Limisphaerales bacterium
AACCTTGGGGCCGCGCTGCATTGCGATGTGTGTGCGGATGGAGACCGGGGATTTTTTATGGGGCAAGGATTTGGTGGCGGAGTATGGGACCGAGGTGCCGTTGTGGTATACGGGACAATGTCCGTTGATTGACGACGGGGTGGCGGTGTTGGCGCCGGGCGGTGGTGCGTTATTGGTGGGGGTGGATTGTGCGACGGGCGAGGTGGTGTGGGAGACGCCGAATCCCGATGCGTGGGGGATGTCGCATTCCTCGGTGGTGCCGGCGACATTGTTGGGGCGGCGGACGTATATTTACTGTGCGAAGGAGGGGACGGGGGGAGGGGCGGCGGACGGGGTGGAGCGGGGGAAGGTGTTATGGCGGACGACGGCGTGGGCGCATCCGGTGACTTCACCTTCGGCGTTACCGATTGATGATCATCGGGTCTTTGTGACGGCGGGGTATGGAGGGGGGAGCATGATGTTGGCATTGAGGGAGGGGTCGGGTGGGATTGAGGTGGAGCCGGTGTATGAGTTGGACAAGTCGGTTTTTGCGTGTGAGCAGCACACGCCTTTGTTTTACGGGGGGCATTTATTCACCGTGTTGCCGAAGGATGCTGGGGAGTATCGGGCGCAGTATGCGTGCATGGGATTGGACGGCGAGGTGGTGTGGGTGAGCGGGAACACGGAGCGGTTTGGTTTGGGGCCCTTTATGGCGGTGGGGGACAGGATGTTGATTTTGGATGATGACGGGACGTTGACGATGGTGCGGGGTTCGGTGGAGGGGTATGAGCGGGTGGCGCGGGCGCGGGTATTGCAAGGGAAGGAGGCGTGGGCGCCGATGGCATTTGTGCGCGGGTATTTGGTGCTGCGTGATTTTGAGGAGATGATTTGCCTGGATATGCGATCCGGGAGCGAGGTGACGATGAACTTAGAAAGGTGAAGCAGATGCCTGGTCCGACTTCAAAAGCGAACGCCATGAGCCGGTTTGAATTTGTCCGGCAAGGCATGGGGCGGCTGGCGGCCTTTGGGCTTGGCCTGGTGGGCGGGCTGGCGGCTTTTGCCGGGCGCCGGAAGAACACCGTCTGGCAGATTGATCCGACGAAGTGCACCCAGTGTGAGCATTGTGCGACGTCGTGTGTGTTGACGCCGTCGGCGGTGAAGTGTGTGCAGTCGTATCCGGTTTGCGGGTATTGCCGGTTGTGTTTCGGGTATTTTCAGCCGAACGCGCCGGAATTGACATCGGCGGCGGAGAACCAGTTGTGTCCGACGGGGGCGATTGAGCGGGTTTTTGTGGAGGATCCGTATTGGGAGTACAACATTGATGAGGAGGCGTGCATTGGCTGTGCGAAGTGTGTGAAGGCGTGCGAGATGTTTGGGAACGCCTCGTTTTACCTGCAGGTTCGGCATGACCAGTGTGTGAACTGCAATGATTGTTCGATTGCGCGGCATTGTCCTGCGGATGCGTGGGTGCGGTTGCCGGCGAGTGATCCGTATTTGTTGAAGCACGACCAGAGTCAGGCCAGCAACCTGCGGGTTGAGTTGCCCAAATGGAACGTCTAGTGAGCAGTGCATTTCGGAGTTGGAGGCCGGGCCTGTGGCGGTCGGTTGTGGCACTGGCGTGTGTGCTGGGCTGGGGTGTGATGGCGGATGAGATGCGGTTTCCGGCGCCGGAGTTTACGAGCGGGTATACCTTTCCGGACACGACCGTGCCGCCGCCGACGTCGCAGGAGCGGCAGTGGGTGGACGTGGTGGTGTTGTTTGCGGCGTTGAGTGTGTCGTCGTGGCTGGCGTTGAAGAGGCGTTCTCGCAAGGGGATGTTTGCGTTGATGGTTTTCAGCCTGTTGTATTTTGGTTTTTACAAGCAGGGGTGTGTATGTCCGATCGGGTCGATTCAGAACGTGACGCTGACGTTGTTCAACTCGAGTTATGCGGTGCCGATGACCGTATTGATCTTCTTTGCCTTGCCGCTGGCGTTTGCGTTGTTTTTCGGGCGGGTTTTTTGTGCATCGGTGTGTGCGTTGGGGGCGATTCAGGACCTGGTGATATTCAAGCCGATTGCCTTGCCGCGGAAGGTGACCATTGGGTTGAGCATGATCCCGTATGTGTATATTGCGGTTGCGATCCTGTTTGCGGCGACGAACACGGGATTTGTGATTTGCCGGTATGATCCGTTCGTTGGTTTTTTCCGGCTGAACGGGAATGCGCCGTATTTGTATTTGGGCGCTGGTTTTCTTTTGGCGGGGATGTTTATTGCGCGGCCGTATTGCCGGTTTTTTTGTCCGTATGGGGTATTGCTGGGGATGATGTCGCGGTTTGCCCGGTGGCATTTGACGATTACGCCGAGCGAGTGCGTGAACTGTCGGTTGTGTGAGGCGTCGTGTCCGTTTGATTATGTGGAGAAGCCGAACGCGGGGTTGGCGCGGGAGAGCCGGTCGGTGGGGGCGCGTCGGTTGGCGTATTTGTTTGGGGTGTTGCCGTTGTTGATTGTGTTGTGTGGCTGGGTGGGGCACCGGTTGTCGGTTCCGTTATCGCGTTACAACCATTCCGTGATGGTGGCGGAGAACCTGTTGATGGAGGAGGCGGATCCGGACTTGGAGAAGTCATTGGAGACCACGACCTTTTTGACGCAGGGCAAGCCGGTGGAGGAACTGATGGCGGAGGCGCGTTTGGTGCGGGCGCGGATGAATGCGGGCGGGTGGTTGATGGGGGGGATGCTGGGACTGGTGTTTGGGGCGAAGCTGATTGGGGTATCGATTTCGCGGACGCAGCAGGGCTACGAGGTGGACAGGACGCATTGTTTCAGTTGTGTGCGGTGTTGTCCGACGTGTCCCAGTGATGCGATTCACAAGGGGAATTTTGTGCGGGGGAATCCGGCTTATGAAGCTGCGCTGGTGTTGGCCAAGCAACAGGGCACGACGCCGGAGGCGATAGCCAGGGGGAGCAAGGCATGAAGATAGTCGTGGTTGAGCCGGACACCAAGTCGGCGCCCTATCAGGTTCTGCGGATTACCGGGTATGTGGCGGCGGTATTTTCGCTGGTGGTGACCATTTTTCTGATTGCGAACAATCTGAGTTTAAGGAGGTTGGATCCGGTTCATTCGCCGGCGTTGGCGAGGTTGATGGAGGAGTTGAAGTCGAATCCGAAGGACGAGGCTTTGCGGGAGGAGATACGGGAGCTGGACTATTTGACACGCCGGGCCTTTTTCACCAGCCAGCATTTCACGCATGTTGGGGTGGGATTACTGGTGGGTGGTTTGGCGGTGATGGTGATATGTTTCAAGACCCTGAATGCGTACACGGCCCGTCCGGCGTATCCGGACTCGCGGGATCCGAAGGAGGACCTGGCGGCGACGGCGTTGTGGGCGCGGAAGTCGGTGACGGCGGTGGGGTTGGTGCTGGTGGGTTTTGCGCTGGTGGTTTCGCTACCGTGGAGGAGTCCGTTGGACGAGGCGCCTGTGGAGAAGAGTGTGGAGCGGGCCGTGGTTGAAAGCCCGGTGGTGCCGGTGGTGGGGGCTGGCAGTGGAGCGGCTCCGGTGGCCGTGGCGGCGACGTGGGCGTCGTGGGAGGAGCGTTTGGCGCAGTGGCCGGGCTTTCGTGGTGCGGGGGCGGGTGTGTCGCGCGGGGGGGCGGTGCCGACGGCTTGGGAGGAAGGTGCGGGGGCGGTATGGAAGCAGGCGGTGGATTTGCGCGGGATGAATTCGCCGGTGGTCTGGAAGGACAGCGTTGTGTTGTCCGGTGGTGATGAGACGCAGCGTGCGGTGTATTGCTTTGATGCTGGGAGCGGGGAGTTACGCTGGAAGCGGAGCGTCACGCCGGCCCGGCTTGAGAAGAAGCTGAAGGTGACTGAGGACACGGGTTACGCGGCATCGACCATGGCGACTGATGGGGTGCGGGCGTTTGCGGTATTTGCGGATGGGGAGCTCGTGGCGATCAACCTGGACGGGACGCCGGCCTGGAACCGGAGCCTGGGTGTGCCTGAGGTCTCGTATGGGTATGCATCATCGCTGGTGGCCTTTGAGGATTTGTTGATTGTGCAGATGGACCGCAAGAGTGACAGCTTTGTGGCGGGACTGGATGCAGCGACGGGGGAGGAGCGTTGGAAGACCGGGCGGGATTTCGGGGCATCGTGGGCATCGCCGCAGGTGTTTCTGGGTCCGGACGGTCCATTGCTGGTGTTGGCGGCGAGTCCGTACCTGGTGGGGTATGATCCGAGGACGGGGAAGGAGTTGTGGCGGGTGGGATGTTTGCAGGATGTGGAGGTGGCGGTGAGTCCGAGTTATGGGGACGGGGTGGTGTATGCGTGTGCGGAGTATATGAGTTTGACGGCGATTGATGTGCGGACGCGGGAGGTCCTGTGGCAGAACGAGGAGTTGATACCGGGCATTTGCACGCCGCTGGTGGTGGATGGGCTGATGTTCTTTGGGTTGAGTGAGACGGGGATTGTGTGTTTGGACGCGAAGACGGGTGAGGAGTTGTGGCATGAGGAGACGGACGAGGTGATTTTTGCGTCGCCGGTTTTGGTGGGGGAGAACGTTTACATGGTGGATCAGATGGGCGGGGTGCACATTTTCAAGGTGTCGCGTGAGGGGTATGAGGCGGTGGGTGCCCCGGTGGTGGGCGAGGAGGTGTATGCTTCACCTGCGGTGGTGGGAAATGCGTTGTTCATCCGGGGCGTGGAGCATCTTTATCGATTTGGATCATGAGCGAGGTTGCGAGCAGTACATGCGCGGGGCAGTGCCGTGGCGGGGGGGCGGCGGAGGTCGACTTGTCGCCCATGGAGGGGATTGTGGCGGCGGTGGGGCGTC
>JBMTVN010000324.1:0-4778 GCA_049451415.1 Limisphaerales bacterium
GGTCTTGGAGAGGGCGTTGGGTGGGGATGAACGTTTGCCATTGGGGCGGGTTGTGCGGGGGCGATCGGTGACCCAAGTCTTTTCGTGTGTGGGGTTTGTGTAGGGTGAATTTTTTTTTGAACGGGATGGGGGCGGGCTGGTCCAACTCTATGCATAGTTTGGTGGGAGCTGTCCGGGACTGGTTGGCAGAGAGGTCCTGTCGGTAGCGAGCTCGGATAGCGCACAGGTGGTTCATCTTGCTACTGTCCTCAGCGCTGGGTGAGAGCGCAGAGACCTCATCACCGATGCAGGAGTCGGCTTGGGCCGGCTCCTGCTTTTTTTGTCTTTTTGGGGCAGAGCAAAAGTCTCGCATGCATTTGGGGGTTGGAGTAGTTTTCGGGCCGGTTTATTCGAAGAGTTCTGGAGTCGGGTTTTGTTGATGGGGACTCTTCGTGCCTATGACCCATGAAGCACTATCTGGAATTTGAGAAGCCGATTGCGGAGCTGCAGAGCAAGTTAGAGGAGTTGCGTCGTCACCGGGATGAGCATGCTCTGGATGTTAGTTTTGAGGAGGAGATCTCGCGGATTGAGGTCAAGATTGAGGAGACGCGTCGTCAGATTTTCACGAATTTGACGCCTTGGCAGCGGATTCAGCTGGCGCGGCATCCGCGGAGGCCATTTACGTTGGACTATTTGCGGCTGGCGTTTAAGGGGTTTTCCGAGTTGCACGGTGATCGGCTATATGCGGATGCCCGGGCGATTGTGGGGGGGCTGGCGGAGTTGGAGGGGCACAAGGTGATGGTGATTGGGACGCAGAAAGGGAGGGAGACCAAGGAGAACATCCTGAGGAATTTTGGGTCGGCGCATCCTGAGGGGTATCGCAAGGCGCTTCGGTTGATGCAGATGGCGGACAAGTTTGGTTTGCCGGTCATTACGTTGATTGACACGGCTGGGGCTTATCCTGGGGTGGGGGCGGAGGAGCGGCACATTGCTGAGGCGATTGCGGTGAATCTGCGGGAGATGATGTTGTTGGAGGTTCCGATTGTGGCTGCGGTGATTGGCGAGGGGGGGTCGGGTGGTGCGTTGGGGATTGGGGTGGCGGACCGGGTTCTGATTTTGGAGAACTCCTATTATTCTGTGATCAGCCCGGAGGGTTGTGCGGCGATTTTGTGGAAGGAGAGGAGTGCGGCGGCGCAGGCTGCTGAGGCGTTGAAGATTACGGCGCGGCAGCTGCGTGAATTGGGTTTAGTGGATGATGTTATCGGCGAGCCATTGGGTGGGGCGCACAACTCTGAGGTGGAGGCGGCGGAGGGGTTGAAGGCGGGCTTGGTGAAGCATCTGGAGGAGCTGGAGGCGATGTCGGCGGCTGAGCGGTTGAAGCGCCGTTACGAGAAGTTCCGGGCCTACGGGCATTTTGTTGAGGGGGCTCAGGCTGAGGCTTTGGTGGCCGAGTCTGTGGCGGTTGCAGGGGGAGGCAAGGCGAAGGGGGGCGGCAAGCGTTCCACCAAGGGCAAAGCCTGACCGCGGCGGTGTGGCTGGGGGGGCGTAGTTGGGATGCTGGCCCGGGGGGTGGCGGTCGGATTGAGCCTGATGGCTCGGCCGGGTTTAGGCTGATTTGGAGCAATCCTCGAAGAGGCGTTCCCAGGCCTTGCGTCGGGGGAGGCGCCAGAGCGTCAGGCGGATAATCTTGTAGACTTGGCTGCGTTGGATGCGGACTCGTTTTGTGGGGTCGAGGATGGTGTTTTGGGCGAGTTTTTGGAGGGTGGAGGCTCCGATGAGGATGGGCCAGGCGCAGGCGAGGCGCAGGCGGATGGGGGTGGATGGGAGGCGGCAGGTGTAGTGCCAACCGGCGGTGAGGTGCTGGTGGGCGAGGGATATCAGGCTTAAGTAGAGTGGGCGCAGGGTGGTTTCATTTTTGGTTTGGAGGAGATCCTGCGGTTGGAGGTGGAGTTTGGAGAGTTCCTGGAGGGGGAGATAGCAGCGTCCTTGTTGCAGGTCGGCTGGCAGATCACGGAGGATATTGACGAGCTGGAGCCCTTTTCCGAAGCGGATGCCGTCCTTGATCATGGAGTCGAGGTTCAGGCTGGAGTGGGGGTAGATTTTTCTGGAGCAGATGCGGGTCCAGAACTGGCCTACGCAGCCGGCGACGCGCCAGGTGTAGTCATCGAGTTCCTCAGAGTTTGCGAGGGCCCGGACTTGACCGGGAGGGAGGTTCTGGAAGCGTTGGAGGTCGAGGGTTTGACCGCTGGTGATGATTTCGATGACCTCCTGGATATCGCGAGTATCGTCGGTTGGCGTTTGGCGGAGGGTGGCGAGGGCTTCGTGGATTCGCGCTAGGAGTTCTCTTTCTGCCGGGTTGGACTGGCTGGCGGCGAGCTCGCCGAACTCGGGTTTGTGTGGTTGGGTTGAGGATATGGTCGCGGAGCTGTGCGAGGGCTTGGAGGCGTTGATTGACGGGGATGATGGAGGTATCGGCGATGGTATCGGTGGCGCGGGCGAGGAGGTAGGCGAGGCTGATGGGTTGGCGGACGGGTTGGGGCAGGATGCGGAGAGTGAGGTAGAACGAGCGTGAGACTTGTTTGAGTAGTCCGGTGAGGAGCGGGGTGGAGTGGGGGTATGGGGTAGGCGAGCCGCTCATGGTGCTGGCGCCGGGGCGGGGTGGCGGTGGTGGTGGGGTGCTATTTCCGGGAGAGTGTTTTTTGCCAGCGTTGGATTTGGCGTTGGACCTCCCTGGTTCCGGGCGATCCGGTTTGCTGGCGTTTGGACATGGCGCGGCGGAGGTTGAAGAGGTTGAGGCAATCTGCGGGGAAATCCGGGTGGACGCTGCGGTATTCCTCGAGGGTGAGTTCGTTCAGGGGTTTGCCGAGTTCCTCCGCTTTGGCGACGACTGCACCGATGATGTGGTGGGCTTGGCGGAAGGGTATGTTGTGGAGGACGAGGGCATCGGCAAGGTCGGTGGCGAGCAGGGCGGGGTCGCTGGCAGCTTGTTCGCAGCGGGCGGAGTTGATGCGGGTGGTGGCGACCATGGCGGTGAGGAGCCGGGTGGTTGCGCGGACGGTATCGGCGCTGTCGAAGAGGCGTTCCTTGTCTTCCTGGAGGTCGCGGTTATAGGTCATGGGGAGGCCCTTCAGGAGGGTGAGGAGGGCGGTGAGGTTCCCGATGGTGCGTGCTGATTTGCCGCGGCTGAGTTCGGCGACGTCGGGGTTTTTCTTTTGCGGCATGAGGGAGGAGCCGGTGGTGTAGGCATCGCTTAGCTTGACGAAGTCGAATTCACTGGAGGCCCAGAGGACGTAATCTTCGGCGAGCCGGGAGAGGTGGACGGCGAGGAGGGCGGCGGAGCTGCAGAATTCGATGGCGAAGTCGCGGTCACTGACTGCGTCCATGCTGTTTTGGGAGACTTGGGGGCGTCCTTTTGCATCGACGAAGCCGAGGTGTTTGGCGACGGATTCCCGGTTGAGGGGGAGGGTGGAGCCGGCGAGGGCGCCGCTTCCGAGGGGGAGGACGCGGGTGCGCTGGGCGGAATCGGTGAAGCGGTTGTGGTCGCGTTCGAGCATTTCCACGTAGGCGAGGAGGTGGTGGGCGAAGTAGACGGGTTGGGCGCGTTGGAGGTGGGTATAGCCGGGCAGGAGAGTTTTGGAGTATTGTGCGGCGAGTTGGGTCAGGGCGTTTTGGAGGGCGCGGATTTCCTGCTGGAGAGAAGAGATTTCCTCGAGGGTCCAGAGGCGCATGTCCAGGGCGACCTGGTCATTGCGGGAGCGGCCGGTGTGGAGTTTGGCGCCGGCGGGTGTACGGCGGGTGAGTTCCGCCTCGATATTCATGTGGACGTCTTCGAGTTCGATTTTCCACTCGAACTTGCCGTTGGCGATTTCACGTCCGATGGCGTTGAGGTGTTTGGTGATGGATTTGACTTCGGTGGGGGTAAGGATTCCGATTTCGGAGAGCATGCGCGCGTGCGCAATGGAGCCGCGGATATCCTGGCTCCAGAGTCGCCAGTCGAAGGAGATGGATTCACTGAACCGGGCGAGGTCGGCGGCGGGGCCGGAGGTGAAGCGGCCGCTACGGGAGGTGGGGCGAGATTCTTTAGCCATCGTCTGGGGAGTTTCTGCCTTAGAGGGGGGAGGATTGTCACGTTTGTTCACTGCGTTGGTGAGTTGGGGGGGAAAAAGAAGGAGGGCGGTGGAAAAGAAGAGATTGCCGTATCCACCACCCCCCTCAGCCCAGTTCCCAGCGTACCTCCCTTGGTCCGTCTCGGATGATTGGGACCATCGTCCTCTGACGTTGCCCGTAGGGTCGTCAGCGACTGTGCGTTGTTATGCACATACCGTGCCGACCTTGGGTGGGGCTGATGAAACTGTCGGGTCTAAACCCTAAATGATTCGTGTTCAGTAGTTTGCAAATAATGCATTTCCTTTGCGGGGAAAGCTTTGTGGATAGATCGGGGTGGGCTTGGCGTGATTTTCACGCGCCCTGCGTGATGTTCACGCGGCTCCTTGGGGTTTCTAGTAATCGGATTTAGGGGTGCGGCGGTTCGCTTTTTTTTGGGACTGGCGATTTTTTGCGGTGAGGATGCGTTCTTTGGCGGCGCGGCTTCGGGGGCGGTTTCGGCGACGGGCCTTTTCCTTTTGGTCGATGTGGGCGGCGTTTTGGGCGTCGCGTGAGTCTTGGATTTTATCGAGGAGTCGGGTGAGGGCGAGGGTGCGGTTGGCGGCTTGTGTGCGGGCGGTTTGGCATTTGACCTGGGTGCCGCTGGGAAGGTGGGTGAGCAGGACGCAAGTGGAGGTCTTGTTGACGTTTTGGCC
>JBMTVN010000325.1:0-4730 GCA_049451415.1 Limisphaerales bacterium
AACTCTCCACATTCGGGTCCATTTTCGTCCATTCGCTGTCGCAAACAACCCATTCGCGTGCATTAGTGTCCATTCTCGGTAAAGAACCCACATTGGCGTGAACTTGTGTCCATCGCCCCCCCAGACCCCAACAGTGTTTCAGAGTTTCAGTGCTTCGGAAATCCATCCCCCTCGCACACCACCCTCAGCATTCGCGCCACTTCGCGTCCATTCGCGGTAAAGAAACTAACCCTTCGCGGTCAAGAGCCCCTTCCTTCGTGTCCATTCGCGTAAAGCTTTAGGGCTCGGCAAGCCACCCTTCCATACCGTAAAAGCAGCCCTTGCATGGCCAAAACTAGCAGCACCAAATCCGCGGTCCGCATCGGCATCATTGGAGGCAGCGGCCTCTACAGCATCGAGGGCTTTACCAAACAGAAGTGGGTGAAGGTGAAGACCCCATTCGGTGATCCTTCCGATTCCCTGCTCACCGGGCAACTCGCCGGCCGCGACGTCGTCTTCCTACCCCGCCATGGACGGGGCCACCGCATCCTGCCTACGGAGTTGAATCATCGGGCCAACATTCACGCGATGAAACAGCTCGGGGTGAGCTGGATTATCAGCGTCAGCGCGGTGGGTTCCCTCCAGGCCAAGTACAAACCTTGCGACATTGTGTTGCCGGACCAGTTTATTGACCGCACCAAGCAGTCCTTGAACCACACCTTTTTCGGGGAGGGGATTGTGGCCCATGTGGCTTTTGCACATCCTTTGTGCGAGGAACTGCGGACCTTGATTTATCAGAGTGCCAAGCGGTTGCGAAGCCGGGTACATCGTCGTGGCACCTATGTAAACATGGAGGGACCGGCCTTCAGCACCAAGGCGGAATCGATCATGAACCACAAAGCCGGGTTCGACGTCATTGGCATGACCAACCTGGGCGAAGCCAAGTGCGCCCGGGAGGCGGAGATTGCTTATGCCACCATGGCGATGGTGACCGATTACGATGCCTGGAAGGAGGACGAAGAACACGTCACCGTGGACCAGATCATTGAGAACCTGCATCGGAACGCTGACCGGGCGAAAGCCATCCTGCAGGATGTCCTCCCTCGGATCCCCACCGAACCCGGTTGCTCATGCCACCGCGCTTTGGACAACGCCATCCTGACCCCGAAGTCCCATTGGCCCGCCAAGACCCGGCAGAAACTCAAGCTGCTCCTCGCTCGTCAGAGTTGATTCCGGAACAAACCTCATCCATCTTCGCGCCCCACATGGCTACCAAAACAATCATCAAACCCGCCGGAGCACCTGCTGCTGTCGGCCCCTATAACCAGGCGGTTCGCATCGGCGACCTGCTCTATTGCTCCGGGCAGATCCCGATCAACCCCGCCGACCCCAAGGCAGCGCTCCCTGAGGATATCAAGGCGCAGACCCTGCAGGTGATACAGAACATCAAGGCGATCCTGCAGGATCAGGGCCTCACCACCGACAACGTGGTCAAAACCACCGTGTTCATGGTGAACCTGGCTCAATTCGCCGACATGAACAGCATCTACGCCGAACACTTTGGCCCGAACTACCCCGCCCGCTCCACCATCCAGGTGGCCGCCCTCCCCCTCGGCGCCTCGGTCGAAATCGAGGTTATCGCCCACTACTAATTCTTTGGCAGCCGTCAATGCAACGGTCGGGGCATCTCTGGACGCCCCGACCGTTTGCATGTCATGCTTCCACACGTGAACGCCGCACACTACACCTACGTGGGTCTGGCCCTGGGCACGGGAATTGGCTTCCTTCTGGGCTGGCTGTGGAGCCAGCGACGCACAGCCCGGCAACCCGCTTCTGACGCCTATATGGAGGAACTCCGGCGCCAGGTGCAGCAGCGTGAAACCGAAACCGTAACCCTGCGGACAGAGATCACGGACACCAAATCCAAGCTCGCATCCTCCGAAGCCTCGCGGCAGTCATCCGAACGACTGCTCTCGGAACAGAAAGAGCTGCACCAGAAACAACTGACCGATCTCCGACAGGCCCATGACAAGGCCTTGCTCGATCTCAAGGACTCCTTCAAGGCACTCAGCTCCGATGCCCTCCGTCAGGCTCACCCGGAGTTCCTGCGACTCGCAACGGAGACCCTGGGCAAGTTCCAGGAAACGGCCAAAGGCGATCTGGCCCAGCGCCAGCAATCCATCGCCACCTTGCTGGAACCCCTCAAACAACAGCTCGAAACCTACCAGAAACGACTGCAAACCTCCGAGACCTCCCAATCTCAGGCGCTGGGTGAAGTCCGCAAGCACCTGGAGTCCCTCGCCCAGCAAAGCCAGACCCTCTCGCAGGAAACCCTGCAACTCCGTCGAGTCCTGAGCTCCAACCAAGCCCGGGGCCGCTGGGGCGAAGCCACCCTCCGCCGCGTGGTCGAAGCCGCCGGCATGAGTACCCACTGCGACTTCAGCGAACAAACCCAGTCCGGCGACGCCAAACCCGACCTGATCGTGCGCCTGCCAGGCAATCGCATGATTATCGTGGACTCCAAGGTCCCCGACCTCGATTTCCTCCAAGCCATGGATACCGTGGAGGAAACCAAACGGGCCGAATCCCTCGCCAACCACGCCGCCAAACTCAAGGCCACCATCAAGGCCCTCGCAGACCGTGATTATCCCGGCCAATTCCCCGAAGCCTTGGATTACGTCGTCCTCTTTCTCCCTGCAGAATCCCTCTTCAGTGCAGCCCTCGAGGGCGACCATGACCTGATCGTCTGGGCCGCCCAAAAACGCATCCTCCTCGCCACGCCCGCATCGCTCATCGCCCTGCTCCGCTCCGTCAGCGTCAGCTGGCAACAACACGCCCAGACCGAAAACGCACGCGCCATCGCCGCCGCAGCCACCGAACTCTACCAGCGAACCAGCAAGTTCACGGAACACCTCGACAAAATCCGGGGAGGACTCGAACGCGCCAACGAAGGCTTCAACAACGCCGTGGGCAGCTACGAACGCATGATCCGGCCCAGCGGCGAACGCCTGCTTAAACTCGCCGGCCAGGCCGAAAGCGAAGCCTTGCCTGACCTCAAACCCACCGAGAAACCTCTCCGCATCCTCAACACTCCGGAGGACTCAGCGGATAACGGATAACGGGAACCAGAGCTCAAGGCACAGGAGTAGCGGTCGTCAACCATAAGCCGACCTGCCAGCCATAGTCCCGTCGCAAGGCGGAGTCCCAGGGTTTCCCCTTTCCCGAAACCCCACCCCGCCCCCCCGCCATCCTCGTCCTCTCGCCCTGCAATCCTCCCGCCCAATTCCCACAGCCCTTACCGGCCTCTCAACTCAGGAGCCAAAGGTCAGGCTGTCCACCGACAAGTCTCGGGAGCCATATGGAACGTCGGAAACGCCAGCCCCCACAACACACGAACGGCGGGCCCCGCCCTCCAAGAGCCGGACCCGCCGTTGCTCAAGACCGATCCCTATTCTTCAGAGTTCGTAGTCTCCTCCTGCTTGGAAGAAGACCCACGACCCGGCTTCACTCCCAGGTTCAGGGTGGTAGCTTCCCATTTACCCTCCGGGTTCTGAGTGGCCACGCCACCCACCTTCCTCCCAACCACCACATCACCCAATGTACAGACCTCACCGGCATCATGAACCCGTGTGCCGTCCGTCACCAGAAACAGACGATCCTTCGCCTTGCCGACGAGGGTGAATGTCATCGCGTCGACATCCACCGACTTAACCGTCCCGTAAAACGGCATCCGCTTGGCCTTCTTCGTCGCCGGCGCCACGGCAGCGATCGTTTCATCACCATCGGCTCCAACTAAACGGTGTCCACAGGACAACAGGCTGAAGGCAACGGCACACACAATTAGGATACGATTCATGGATTATCCTCCTTTGAACTAACGGTTTTTGTTGTTGTTTGTGGAATCCAAGTTCTGAAGAAACGAACCCGGAAACCTCCTTGAGCGCGGGTTATAACTCCACCCATTCAATACTGTCAACGTTCAGGGGGAAAAAACTCGCCCACCCGAACGCTTTCCCAATTCCAGCCCCTACACGAACCAAAACAACAACCTGAAAACGGACGCGGTAGCCGATACCCATTCGCGGGCGACAACTTCCACGGACAACCCCAGCAACACACACAAACCCGGAATGAGAATCGCCAGGTTACCCAGCCAGATCACCACCAGTGAAAACAACCAACCCTGACTCGTGATATCGGTCTGCTCCGTCTGCAAGGCATGCCACGTCAGTGTCACATGAAACGCATAGGCCACGCCCAGTAAAAACAGGAATGCCACGCGGTAATCCGTCCAGTCGCTCAACAGATTCCCCACCCCATACACCAACGCCACCAGCAGCGCATATACCGGGAAAAAATAGGGCGCCAACACGATCAGGAAATTCACCTTGTCCAGGACAACATGCCCCCCGCGACTCGACACATGAAACTTCTTCACCTTCGCCTCAAAGATCCATGCCCAAATCACGTGCGTCAGTTCGTGCCCAAACACGTAAAGTAAAATGGGCCGCTGCAGCAGTAGATACACCACCAGCCAACAGAGAGCCCCCCCCAGCAACGGAGCCAACGTCAGGCTCATCCCCTCTTTCCCACCACTCCTCGCCGAAGCCCCCTCCCCCGTCCCAACTCCCCCCGCAACGCTCCGCATGTCCACACTCTCTGTCACCGACACCTGCCCGACCACCGACGCAACGGCATCACTTCGTAACAACACCCAGAACAAAGTCTGGCTGGTGCTCAAACACAGCGGC
>JBMTVN010000326.1:0-4722 GCA_049451415.1 Limisphaerales bacterium
TGGAGGGGGTGGGGACAGGAGGAATCGTCGATGAGTTGGGCGATGATTTGTCCGGTGATGGGGCCGAGGCTGAGGCCGAGCATGGCGTGGCCGGTGGCGATCTGGAGGTTATTCCATTTGCGGGTGGGTCCGAGGTAGGGGAGGCCGTCGGGGGATACGGGGCGGAGTCCGGTCCAGGTGGGGAGTTGATGGAAGGCGTCGGGGGTGTATGCGGGGAAGTATTGGCAGAAGCTCTGGGTGATGCCCTCGATACGTTTGGGGTTAGGGCGGGTATTGGTGGCGCCGAGTTCCATGGTGCCACCGACGCGGAGGGTATTGCCGATGGGGGTGACGGCGACGCGGGCCTCCGTGAGGATGGCGCAGTGGAGGGGGGATTGGTGGGGTTGGGTGAGCGTGAGGCTATAGCCTTTGCCGGCCAGGAGGGGCAGGTGGAGTTTGAGTTGTCGGGCGATGTGGGGGGATTGGATGCCGCCGCAGAGAACGAAGGTATCGCCTTGGACGGGGCCTCTGGAGGTTTGGACTGAGGTGATGGAGTTCTGGTGGGTGGTCCAGCCGGTGGTGGTGTGGTTCCAAAGGAAGCGGGCGCCGTTGTGTTCAAGGCGGGTTTGAAGTTCGCCGAGGAATTTTTCGGGGGAGAGATGGCAATCGTTGGCGAAGCGGACGGCACCTATGACATCGAGCGTGACGTTGGGTTCAAGTTTGGCGAGGTCTTGAGTGGAGAGAGTGTCGGCTTCGATACCCAGTTCGCGGGCTTGGTGGACGAGGTGAGATTCCTCATCGAGGGCCTTCTGGGTGCGGCAGAGCATGAGGAGGCCGTTGCGGGTGAGGTTGAAGTTGAATTGATGTTGGGAGGCGAAGTTTTCGAAGAGCTGTCGGGAGGCGAGGTGGAGTTGGCTGAGGGTGCTGACTGCGTTTTGGACGCGTTGGGGGGTGGAGGCCTTCCAGAACTCGTAGCCCCAGCGGAGGAAGCTGAGGGAGGGTTGCGGGTGGAGGGCGAAGGGGGACTTGGGGTTCCAGATCCATCGGAGGCCCTGGGCGAGAACGCCGGGGGCAGCGAGGGGAATGAAGTGGCTGGGGACGACCATGCCGGCGTTGCTGTAGGAGCAGCCGTGACGGGGGGAGTCGGTGGATTCGATGAGCGTAACATCGAGTCCGCGTTCTTTACAAAACCATGCGGTGCAGAGTCCGGCTATGCCGGCGCCGACGATGACGACGTGTTTTTTCATAGTCCCCAGCGGAAGGGGTCATTGGGTTGGAGGAGCAGTTGGGTTTCAGCAGTGATGAAAGCGGTCCCCCGGATGGTCGGTTCGATGCGGCCGGTTTGGGGGTCGAGCCAGCGATAGCGCCCTTCGAAGGTGGAACCGAGGACGCTTTCCTGGATCCAGGCCTGGTTTTCGGGCCACTGTTGATCAGCGGCGAGGCAGGCGAGGTGAGCGCTGGTGCCGGTGCCGCAGGGGGACCGGTCGTAGGCTTCACCGGGGCAGAGGACGAAGGAACGGCTGTTGGCCCGGGGAGAGCATGGGGGTGCGAGGAGTTTGATGTGGTCGACGGCGGGGAAGCCCTGGCTATTCACTGCGCGCCGGAGTTCGCGGGAGAGGGCGGTAAGGTTGGGGATGTTATCGGGTTGAACGGGGAGCTGGTGGTCGTGCGTGAGGAAGAACCAGTTGCCGCCGTAAGCGACGTCGCCGTGGACGGTGCCGTGGGTGGAGGTCAGGACGGCGACGTTGGAGGCTTGCCGCCAGGAGGGGACGTTCTGGACTGAGACCGATCCGTCCGGATGAAGCGTGGTGGTGATGATGCCGACGGGAGTATCGAAGCGGTGTTGGCCGGGCTGGAGTTGTTTGAGGTGGGCGAGAGTGGCGACGACGCCGATGGTGCCATGGCCGCACATGCCGAGGAAACCGACGTTATTGAAAAAGATGATTCCGCTGGTGCAGTTGGGGTCGGGGGAAGGGCAGAGCAGGGCGCTGACCAGGATATCCGAACCGCGGGGTTCGCAGCAGATGGCACGCCGATAGGTATCGTGGTTTTGTCGGAAGCATTGGGCCTGGTCGGCCACGGTGCCCGTTCCCAATTCAGGTCCTCCCGAGAGGACAACGCGGGTGGGTTCGCCTCCGGTGTGGGAGTCGATGGCGCGAAGGACGCGGGTAGAGGAGGCCGTCATGGGAGTGGCCCTGTGGGGTTTGGCTGGGGATCAACGTTTGGGGAGACGCGGACGTTTCTGGATCCCCTGTTCGATGATGGCGAGGATCTCGCGTCGTTCGGCTCCAGCCAGGGGGAGTCTGGGGGCGCGGACCCATTCCTTGCCGAGTCCGGTCGCTTGGACGGCGAGCTTAATGTACTGGACGAACTTGGGGTGGACGTCGAGGTGGAGAAGCGGGCTGAACCAGCGATAGAGTTTGCGGGCTTCATCCCAGCGGCCTTGCCGGGTGTAGTCCCAGAGGGCCTGGTTCTCGCGGGGGAACGCGATGCCGGTGCCTGCTACCCAGCCGTCGATGCCAAGGATGGCGCTTTCGAGGACGAGGTCATCAACGCCAGTGAAGAGGGCGTAGCGATTGCCGAGGTGATTATGGATATCGGTGATACGGCGGGGATCGCCGGAGCTTTCCTTGAGGGCGACGAAGTTGGGGGTTTCGGCGAGTTTGGCGAGGAGGTCCGGGGGGAGGTCGTTCCCGTAGCTGATGGGGTTATTATAGATCATCAGTGGGAGGCCGGTGGAGCGGGCGATGCCTTGGAACCAGGCGAGGCGTTCGCGGGGATCGGGGCTGCGGTAAACCATGGGAGGCATCACCATGGCGCCGTCAACACCGAGGGCTTCGGCATCGCGAACATAGCGGACGGCTTCGGCGAGGCTGGTTTCGGCCACGCCGGTGAGGACATGGACGCGACCTTGGATTTCGCTGACCATGGCTTCCAGGAGGCAGCGCTTTTCTTCGGGGGTAAGCGACTGGTTTTCGCCGAGCGAACCGAGGAAGACGATGCCGGTGACGCCGGATTCGATGAGGGCGTGGACGTGTTTGGCGGTGGCTTTCAGGTCGAGCGCCCCGTTGCGGGTCATTTGGGTGGTGATTGCGGGGAATACGCCTTGCCAGAACGGTTTCATGGGCGTGGAAGATTGCAGGGTTGTCTGGGGGTTCCAAGTCTTTTGCGCCTGTGGCGCAGGGAGAGAGGAGAGGGGAGAGTAGAGAGATTGGGATGGTGCGGCTCAAGGGGTTCCTGGTTCACCCTGCGTTAATTCCTTGGTGTAATCTTTTCGGGCTGTGCTAGGTTGGCGGGCGTCAAGCCGTTCCCAGATGGGGGGGCTGTTCGTGAACATATCCAGGAACAATTGATTGTGAACAGGTTGCTGTTGGTTGGTTTTTGTGTCGTTGCGCTTTTGGGTCGGGGGGTGGTTTTGGGGGCGGAAGAAGCGGGTGTTGCGGAACGCAAGTCGACGTTGGAGTTGGTTTCGACGGCCGACGACTTGATTTTGTTGGAGAAGGCGGAGCGCAGTTTGCCGCCCGTAGAGGCATCGGCCGACGAACCGCTGGTCGCGAGGTTGGTGGCGCGCTTATTGCCGCGGTCGCATTACAGCCGGTTGCCTTTTGATGACACCATGTCGTCCCGGTTTTTAGACCGGTATATCGAGAACCTGGACAACTTGCGGCTGCATTTCCTGCAGAGCGACTTGGCGGAGTTTGAGGAATATCGGACGCGTTTGGATGATTTGACTTTATTGGGGGATACCGACCCAGGCCGGGTGATCTTTGACCGGTTTTTGACGCGGGTGGAGCAGCGCGTGGCTTTCGCGGGCGAGGTGCTGAAGAACGAGCGCTTCGATTTTACGGGTAATGACGAGTACTTGCTGGATCGGGAAGACGCCCCTTTTCCGAAGGACATGGAAGAGGCGAGGGCATTGTGGCGTCAGCATCTGAGGTTTGAGGTGTTACAGGAAATTCTAGCCAACACGAAGAGCAAGGAGAAGGAAGGTGCGGACGAGGGGGCAGGGGAGAAGGTGGAGGAGTTGCGTCCGAACGGTTTGTCGGGGGAGGTGGAGAAGACAATTTCCCGCCGTTATGCACGTTTGCTCAAGACCTTGAAGGATTTCGATGGTGCGGATGTTTTCCAGTATTATCTGGGCGCGTTGACCCATGTGTATGATCCGCATTCGGATTATCTGGGTCGGGCTACGCTGGAGAATTTCGCAATCAACATGAACCTGTCCCTGTTTGGGATCGGTGCAGTGCTGACCTCGGAGGATGGCTATTGCAAGGTGCGTGAGCTGCGTCCGGGCCCGGCGATGCGGAGCAAGAAGATCAAGGAAGGTGATCGGATTGTGGCGGTGGCTCAGGGAGATGACGGTGAACCGGTGGACGTGGTGGACTGGAAGCTGAGCAAGATTGTGGAGATGATCCGGGGACCCAAGGGAACGAAGGTGCGGCTGACCCTGATCCCGGTGGACGCAGCCGATCCGTCTGAGCGTCGGGAAATCAGCCTTGTAAGGGATGAGATCAAGCTGGAGGACGAGGAGGCGAAGGCGCAGGTGATTGACTTGCCGGGGACGGATGGCGGGGTGCGCAGGGTGGGAGTGATCGACTTGCCCTCGTTTTACCAGACACTGGACATTGGGAGCCCGAACGGTCGGAGCGAGATGAAGAGCACGACAATGGACGTCGCGGTTTTGCTGGGCAAGTTGAAGGAGGAGAAGGTGGAAGGGATCATCCTGGATCTGCGCAAGAACGG
>JBMTVN010000327.1:0-4695 GCA_049451415.1 Limisphaerales bacterium
CTCAGCCCTCAGCCCTCAGCGCTCTGCGCTCTGCGCTCTGCGCTTGCCGCTTGGCCCTCAGCGCTTGGCGCATCCGCCTTGCTTCCCCCCGCCACTCCGTTACGCTCCCCGCCACAAAAACCTCGCACCATGCCCGGCCGACGCCATCCCATCAATTCGAGCCAAGCTCCCGAAAGTTCCCGCCGCAGATTCCTCCTCCTCGCCTCGAGCCTTCTGCTGACCCTCCTCTACACGGCCTGCAATCCGCCAACTCAACCCACCAGCGCTCCCACTGCCACCCCGGAACGCGAGGTCTCCATCTCCACCGCGGTGCAGCAACCGATCCAACGCACGATAGCTGTCCTCGGCACGTTCACCCCCAAACAGGAGGCTATCCTCAGCGCCAAGGTGCCCGGCCGACTCGCCGCAATCCAGGTCGACCTCGGCAGTCAGGTCCAGGCCGGGGACACGCTCGCCGAAATCGAAACCCGCGACTACGAACTGCGCCTGCAACAGGCTCTCGCCGCCCTCGACCAGGCCCGCGCCGCCCTCGGCCTCTCCCCCGAACAGGACCCCAGCCAAATCGACCTCGAACAAACCGCCGCCGTCCGCGAAGCCTCCGCTGTCCTCAACCAGGCCCGCGCCGACCGCGAACGTACGCAGCGCCTCCTCCAGGATGGCGTCCTCGCCTCCGCCGATTTCGACCGCGCCGAGGCCAGCTATCAGATCGCCCTGAACCGTTACGAATCCGCCCGCGATGAAGTCAACCAACGCCGCGCCAATGTCACCCAGCGCCAGGTCGAGGTAGAAATCGCCCGCCAACAACTCGCCGATGCCACGCTCCTCGCCCCCTTCAACGGCGCCGTCCAACAACGCCACGCCAACCCCGGACAATTCATGCGCAGCGGTGACCCCCTTCTCTCCCTCGTCCAAATCAACCCCCTCCGGCTCCGCCTCGAAGTCCCCGAAAAGGAAGCCCTCAAAATCCAAACGGGACAGGAAATCCGCTTCCAGCTCACTGGCGACACCCAGCAACGCACCACCCAAGTCCAGCGCATCAGCCCAGCCCTCCAGCAAGCCAGCCGCGTCCTTGTCCTCGAAGCCGATGTCCCCAACCCCGGCGACCTCCACCCCGGCTCCTTCGCCGAAGCTCGCATCGTCGTCGATACCGACACCGCCGCCACGCTCATCCCCACCAACGCACTCCGCACTTTCGCCGGCATAGAAAAAGTCTTCGTCCTCCAGGATAACCAGGCACAGGAACGCGACGTCACCACCGGCCAACGCACCGGTCCCCTGGTCGAAATCACCCGGGGCATCCAGCCCGGTGAAACGGTCATCCTCAACCCCGGCAGCCTCCGCAACGGAACCCCCGCCCGCCCCCGCACCAACCCCTGACCCGTGCAAACCCTGTCCGATATCTCCATCCGGCGACCCGTCTTCGCCTCGATGATCATCCTCGCCCTCGTGGTCACCGGATTCACCGGCTACCTCCACCTCGGCGTCGATCGCACCCCCTCTGTCGAACTCCCCACAATCTACGTCTGGACCGAAGTCCCCGGTGCCTCACCCGTGGAAATGGAAACGCTCGTCACCCAGGTGGTCGAGGAAAACGTCAATACCATCGAGGGCATCGACGAACTCCGCTCCATCAGTGGCTTCGGCAGCTCCCTCGTCATCGCCACTTTCCACCTCAATCACGACGTCAATAAGGCCGCCGAGGATGTCCGCAACCGCGTCGCCAGTATCACCCGCGAACTCCCGCGCGACGCCCGCCCCCCGCGCGTCACTAAGTTCGATAGCGACCGCGCCCCCGCCATGACCCTCGCCCTCTATGGCAACCGCTCCATCCGCGAACTCACGGAACTCGCCGACAAGGTCGCCAAGGTCCAGCTCGAACGCGCCGAAGGGGTCGGCGAAGTCGAAGTCCTCGGCGGACTCGAACGTTCCATCAACGTCTGGATGCAACCCGACCGCCTCGCCGCCTACAATATCCCCATCACCCAGGTCCGCGATGCCATCGTCCGCCAAAACTCCGATGTCCCCGGCGGCAACATCACCTCCGACCGCGAGGAACAAACGCTGCGCACCCTCGGCCGCGTCACCGACCCCCGCGAGTTCAATGACCTCGTCATCACCCGTATCAACGGAACCCCCGTCCGTATCCAGGACCTCGGCCACGCCGAAGACGGCGTCGAAGAAGCCCGCTCCATCGCCCGACTCGACGGCCAACCCTCCGTCACCCTCATGGTCCGACGCCAGTCCGACGCCAACACAGTCGCCGTCATCGAAGCCATCAAGGCCAAACTCCCCGAGGTCGCCGCCCAACTCCCGCCCGACGTCCAGTTCGAAATCATCGAGGACCAGTCCCGCTATATCTACGAAGCGCTCCACGAAATCCAACGCCACCTCATCATCGGCTCCATCCTCGCCTGCCTCGTCGTGCTCGCCTTCATGCGCTCCCTCCGCGCCACGCTCATCGCCTCCATCGCCATCCCCGCCTCCGTCATCTCCGCCGCCGGCATGATGTGGGCCATGGGCTTCACACTCAATAGCGTCACCATGCTCGCCGTCGTCCTCATGGTCGGTATCGTCATCGACGACGCCATCGTGGTCCTCGAAAATATCTTCCGCTTCATCGAGGAAAAAAAACTCAAGCCCTTCGACGCCGCCCGCGAAGCCACCCGCGAAATCGCCCTCGCCGTCATGGCCACCACGTTCAGCCTCGTCGTCATCTTCGTCCCCGTCTCCCTCATGTCCAGTATCGCCGGACGTTACCTCTTCCAATTCGGACTCACCGCCGCAGTCGCCGTCCTCGTCAGCCTCCTCGTCTCCTTCACGCTCACCCCAGCCATGAGCGCCCGCCTCTTCAACCTCCGCCAACTCAAACAGGCCCAAACCCACGGCCCCGCCCGCTCCCGACGCGGCTTCTACCACCTCATCGACCGCGCCTACTCCGCCTGCCTCCAGTTCTCCATGCGCCACCGCCTCAGCGTCCTCATCATCGCCATCCTCACCATGGCCAGCAGCTACCCGCTCTATAAAATGGTTCCCCAGGAATTTACCCCGCGTAGTCTCGATGAAGGGGAATTCGAAATCCGCCTCTCCGCCCGCGAAGGCGCCAGCCTCAAATCCATGGAAGAAGTCGCACACCTCCTGGAAGCAGAACTCCGCTCCATGCCGGAAATTAAGGTCCTCCTCATCACCGCCGGCGGCGGCTTCATCGGCGGCGTCAACCAGGTCCGCGCCTACGCCCGACTCGCCCCCCACCAGGAACGCGTCTTCTCCCTCAGCCGACTCCTCCACTGGCCACCCACCGCCGCCTTCCAAAACAACTACAGCCAGGACGAAATCATCTCAAAGGTCCGACAAAAGCTCCGCAACCTCCCCGACCTCCGCGTCTCCGTCCGCGGAATGAGCCCCTCCATCAGTGCCGGCGGCCCCAGCTCCGAAATCGACTTCTCCATCCTCGGCCCCGAACTCGAAAAACTCGGCGAATACGCCGAAAACCTCCGCCTCCAAGCCCCCGACCTCGGCCTCCTCGACGCCGATATCACCCTCAAACTCGACAAACCCGAACTCCGTGCCGAAATCGACCGTGCCCGCGCCGCCGACCTCGGCGTCGATACCCAGGACATCGCCGCCGCCCTCCGCGTCATGGTCGGCGGCGACCAGGAGGTCTCCCGCTTCTATGACCCCAGCGTCAACGCCGCCTATAATGTCCAGCTCCGCCTCGCCGAAGGCTCCCGCAATGACAAGGAAACCATCGCCGGCCTCTACGTCCCCCGACGCGAAGGCGGCCTCGTCCGCCTCGATAACGTCGTCAAACTCGTCCCCGGCGTCTCCGCCTCCCGCATCGATCGCGTCGACCGACAACGCCAGGTCAGCCTCCGCAGCTCCATCGCCCCCGGTTACGCCCTCTCCGACCGGCTCGTCGCCCTCCGCGAGGCCACCACCAAAATGAACCTGCCCCCCGAATACTCCACCCGCATCTCCGGTAAAGGCCGCGAACTCGAACGCACCTTCACCGAATTCCTCTGGGCCTTCCTCCTCTCCGTCATCTTCATGTACATGATCCTCGCCTCCCAATACGAAAGCCTCGTCCACCCCTTCACCATCCTCCTCTCCCTCCCACTCTCCCTCCCCTTCGCCCTCCTCTCCCTCCTCGCCACCAACAATACCCTCAACCTCTACTCCGCCCTCGGCCTCCTCGTCCTCTTCGGCGTCGTCAAGAAAAACGCCATCCTCCAAATCGACCACATGAACCACCTCCGCCACCAAGGCTTGGAACGCCACCAAGCCATCCTCCAAGGCAACCGCGACCGACTCCGCCCCATCCTCATGACCACCCTCACGCTCGTCGCCGGCATGCTCCCCCTCGCCCTCGGTACCGGCCCCGGCGCCGAAGAACGCCGCGCCGTCGCCGTCGTCGTCATCGGCGGCCAAACACTCTGCCTCCTCCTCACCCTCCTCGTCACCCCAGTCGTCTATTCCTACCTCGATGACCTCCGCCTCGCCGGCCTCCGCAAAATCCAAAACCAATACCAGCCCGATTAAAGTCTCCCCCCCGGATCCAGGTGTCCTATGACGATGGCACCCCCACGAGCTACACCTACAGCAGCGGCTGGCAGGAGGAACAGGACATCGCCTTCGCCTATGAAGGGTGGAACCTCCTGGGCGAGCTCAACGTCAATGACTCCGATGCCAGGTTGCGAA
>JBMTVN010000328.1:0-4693 GCA_049451415.1 Limisphaerales bacterium
GCCCCCACCCAGCCAAATCCCCTGCAACATATCCCCGTTCTTCCAGCGTAAATGACCCCGCACCTCCTCCCCCGCCACCACCACCCCGAAAAACACCAACAACGGAAGCCAACACCAGATCCTCACTCCCGGCATCAGGCCCCATAGCTGAATACCACCCCGCCCGGATCTCATCGCTCATACACCGGCAATAACCGGTAGTTCAATGCCAGGGCCAGCACCGACATCCCCGTCCCATAGGCCTTGCCGTGATTGCTCGAAAAACTCCCGTCCGACTCCTGCATCTTCTGCAGCCGCGGCACCACTTTCTGGTTCCACTGCATCCACGCATCAAAATCACTGTGAAACAAGGCCTGCGCCATGTAATACCGACCATAAAACGGATGGTCGCTCGGCTCACTGTCCAGTCTCTGCCGGATAAACTCCGCCGCCGCCCGGTACTCCTGCAGGTTCTTCCGCTTGCTCACGGAATATACCAGCGTCGCAATCGCCGTCCGCGTCAGCCCGTTCCCATGGCTCTGCCCCGGCATATACGACACAATCCCGCCCGGCAAAGTGTTCAACTGAAAGAAATCCATCGCCTTCTCAATCACCTCATTCGGCACTTCCACACCCGCATTCCTCGCCCCCAATAACCCCATCAACACAGTCCCCGAAACAGTCGTGTCCGCATCCTGTGACTCGGGCGAATACCGCCAAGCACCCCACGGATTCTTCTCCTGTGCCGTCACCGCACACCGCACCGCCAATTCCAAAGCCTGCCCCAATGTCGTCCGCCGATCCTCCGGCACATCACTTCCCTCCCACAACAACTCCTCGCTCACCACCCCATACGCCTCCGACAACGCCAACAACGCAAAACCATGATGATACATCGACCCATACCCCTGACCGCTCAAATGGCCGCTGTCCGCCACCTGGCTCAAGATCAAATACCTCAAACCCTTGCGAATGTTGTCCGCATGCGGCCCGAAATCCGGATCCTCCCCCGTCGCCATAAACGCCATGATACAAATCCCCGTAATCCCCGGCCCACCCTCCCCGGGCCAACTGCCATTCTCCTGTTGCGTCTTCGACAAAAAAATCAACCCCCGCTCGCAAATCGAACGCACCGCCGACGACACCCCGCCTCCATACCGGATCGCCGATTCCTGCGCCCTAACCGAGGAACACCATACCCAGCCACAAACCAGCCACACCACTAACCACCGGCCAACTGATGTCACGCTATGCCTCATCGCTTATTCCTCCACCCCGCCGTTGCCACGCCCCTCCAACGCATTCAAATAGACATCCAATCCCTGCCGGAACTCCTCCGGCAACAACCGTCCCGCTGTGCCCGTCGATTGCTCCGCCGCACGCTCCTCAATATACGCCTCAGTCTCGTCATCCCCCGTCCCCAGTAACATCAAGGCCGGAGCGGTCGCCGACGCCGCCGAGACCACCGTGGTCTGCTCCTCCGCCCGTGTGGTCTGTAACAAAATCTCAATCACTTCCGAAATCGCAGCAATCGTCGGCGCACCCGTCTCCGGCGCCCGCAAACGAAACTCCACCTCGTTCATCACCACCGCCGCATTCCCCACCTTGCGCATCTCTTCCTCCAGCTTGTCCGCATCCGGCAAGACCTGAATCATCCCCACCACCGCCCGCGCCCTGCCACTCAGTTCATCCTGAACCCCCGCCAGACGGTTCCCCGCCGCCACATAACTCTCCAACTCCATCCCGCCACTCGCCTGATCCAGCTCCCGCACTTCCTCCCGCAGTTCCATCTCGCGGTGAATCATCCGCAAAACCTCCAGGACAATCTCCGGGGTCAGGTTCGCCGCCGTCTGTTCCTCCCCCGGCTCCGGAAAACCCGCCAACTCCTCGGCCCAACGATCCAAGGTGTCCGACCAATACTCCGCATCAATCGTCGATTGCCCCACTTCGTTGCGCCCAATAGCCTCCGCAACCCCCTTCAACTGATCCACAATCACCACATCCCGCATCTCCGCCAACACCCGGTCAAAGGAGTCCGACGGCCGCCTCTCCGCATAAGCCACCAGGTCTTCATGAACCGTATACAAGACCTCCGCCGCTCCCAACTCCCGCTCACCCAATACCCGACGCTGCGGCAAACTCTCCTCATAATCCCCCTCCAAACCAAACCCATCCAGATCGTTCAGTGCCAACGCCAGCTCCAGCTGCGTCCGTGATGCCGACTTCAACCGCTTCACAAAGGTGCTGTTCTCAAAACCCAACAACAGCTGGCTCATCTCATCCGCCACTTTCGCAAAACTCGCCAACAACTCCTTCTGCTTCTCCAGCGCTTCGCCCACCAACTCCGAGGCCTCCTTCGGCTTCTTCTTCTCATCACCGGCCGGCTTAGCCCCGGGTTTGCCCCCACCCAAGGTCGTGGTCGGCAAACCAAAACCACCAGCACTCGGCGCACTCTCGCTCTTCTTCGCCTCCTCGTCCTCCTCCTTCTTCGGCAAATCATACCCCGACTCCCGGTCCACCAACGCCGGTCCACCCGGATTATCCTGCGCCTGCGCCTCCGCCGGCGGCCCGCCCGGCTTCGGCGTCGACCGATCCACGCCCGCCACCATGCCCGGCTTGCCCGGCTCCTCCCCTTCCTTCGCCCCCGGCTTCACCCCCTCCACATCCGCTTCCTGATGCCCCACGCCCGGCGCCTGCACCGCCGCACGCAATAACGCCGATACCGCCGGCATCTGGTCCGAAGCCACCCCCTCCAGCTGAAACAACAACTGCGCCCACGACTCCAGCTTCGCCGCATCAAATTCACGGTTCCTGCCCGCCTCGCGCACCAAGTCCTTGCCCCGCCGAACCAATGCCGACAACTGCGCCGCGTTCGCCCGCTCCGCCTCCGCCTGATCCATGATCCGACGCCGCTGCGCCGGGTCATCCAAGGCCTCCGGCGGCAACGCCCTCAATTCCTCGTTCACCCGCTGCAATTGCAGCTCCCGCTCATACACCTCCCGCGCCGCACCCACCCACTGGTTCATCTGCCCGGTCAACCACTCAAAATGCTCCGCCTCATCCACCACATGCACCACCAGCGCCGGCGAATAAGCCCGCGTCCCGTCCACCCGGTAATCCTCGGCAAACGCCCGCAACCGAATGCTCTGGGCCCGCATCCCCTCTCCCTCCGCCGAAAAGGTCGCCCGCGCACCCAGACTCTCCTCCCGCGGCCCGCCCATCGCCACCAGCTTCTCCCCCTTCGCCGGATCCGGATTGTAAACCGCATCCCGCACCCCCTCCCACTCCAGCCCCACCCGCCGCACTCCGAAATCATCCCCCGCCTGAACCTCAAAGGTCAGCACCTCGCTCGCCAGAACAATCTGGTTGTGCCTCAACTCACTCACGGTCACCGATGGCAAACCATCCTCCACCCCCACCACGCGCAACTCCTGCGCCTGCCTGCCCTCCAAACCCAACACATCCTTCCACGTCAACTCATACACCACCTCCCCCTCCACCAACACTGGCTCGGCAATAATGCGCTCCCCCTCCACCCCCTGCTCCCGCCCATCCAGATGCGCCGCCGCCAACTCCCGCGTCGCCACCGCCCTGAAACGCGCCCGACTCCCCTCCACCAAGCGCACGGAACCACCCCGCAAACTCTCCGCGAATACCTCCGGCCGTTCCAAATACTCCGGCAGATTCACGTCCACCCCAACCTCCACCAACGCCGGCCTCGCCCTGGGCTCCACTCTCACCCGATGCAGACTGTCCCCCACCTCCAACTCCATCCACCCGTCCTTCGTCTGTGGCGGTATGCTAAACCGATACAGCTCCCCCTCCCGCGCAACCTCAACCACCTCCTGACCCTCCACTCGCACGCTCCCCGAACCAGGCCGCCACGGCGATCCCTCCTTCAACTTGGCCTCAAAACGAAACGGCTCCGCATACGGGACCACCCGCACAGAATCCACCCGCTCCAACTGCGCAAAGGTATATCGCTCCACCCCCAACCATACGCCCGCCCAACGCAAAAATGTGTTCCACCCCGCCGCCGGAACCACCACCAACAACAGCAAAACCACCGCCGCAGGAACCCCCGCCAACCATCCCCATAACCGATGCCTAGGCGACGGCACCGCATCACTCAAATCCCGCTCCTGCAACTCAGCATCCACCTGCCGCACCGCCGCCTCAACCAGCTCCCGGCTCACCCCCTTCTCATCCCCGTGCGACGCCAACTCAATCACCCCCAGGAAATGATCTCCAAACCGCGGATACTTGTGACGAATCAACCGCGCCACCTCCCCGGGCCTCCGATGCCGCCAAACCCACCTCCACACTTTCCAAGGCAACACCACGCTCAAACCCAAACTCCCCGCCAAAAAGACCAGCCCCCGCACCCAAGCCGGCCTCTCACCCCACCGGTCCAAGCCAAAAACCACCAGATACGACACCGCCAACCCAAACACCGCCACACCCACCCCCTCCAAGACCTTCACCCGCCAAACGCGAAGACGATACGCCTCCAAAGCCGCCACCATCCGCCGCGGCAGTTCAACCCGACCTCTCGCTCGCTCTTCGACACTCATCACGTCTCAACCATCAAATCGTCCCAACCGCCTTCCGCCCCACCCAAAACAAACCCAGTAACAAAACCAGAAAACCACCCCACACCGGATGCGACCATATCCTCGACCGATGCACGACCGGCTCAGGCTCCGGTAACGCC
>JBMTVN010000329.1:0-4692 GCA_049451415.1 Limisphaerales bacterium
CCGAGAGTTGGATGAGAGCCGACGCTTGGTTGCTCCTTCATGCGACACGCCGCCGACGAAGACGGTGAAGCGATCGGCAACGACGGTGAAGCGATCGGAAACGACGAGGATCCTTTTGAATTCAAGGCCCTGCACGGCCAGCGGGCCGCCGGCGGCGAGCGAGTAGGCGGTGGAGCCGGTGGGGGAGCTGATGATCAGGCCATCGCAGCGGTAGCGGGTGAGGTTTTCGCCATCGACGGAGACATCGAGTTCCACGAGGCGGGTGGCGGCGGCGCGACTGATGACGAAGTCATTGAGGGCGTTTTGCGGGGGGGAGGAATTGAGGGTGGCTTCGATGAGGCAGCGTTTTTCAGTGGTATAGAGTCCCTGGTGGAGGGCAGAGAAGAGCTGGGGGAGCTGGTTGGCCGAGGCGGCGGTGAGGAATCCGAGGTTGCCGATATTGATTCCGAGGAGGGGGGTTGGGGTTCCGGCGGCTTCCCTTGCGATGCGGAGCATGGTGCCGTCGCCGCCGAAGACGAGGAGGATATCGCTTTGATCGGCGAGCTGTTTAATGGAGGGGAGACTATGGGCGTCGAGTTCGGCGAAGTTCTGGGTGGCGGTATCGATGTTGATCTTGAGTCCTGCCTCATGGGCCAGCTTGGCTGCGGCATGCAGCGACGAGCGGCATTTAGGCTTGTCCGTGTTCGCGGTCAGGCCGATGCGTGTTGGCTTGTGGGCTGGTTTTTTCAATTAGAGCCAGAAACTCGGTGTTTCCTGCTGGTCCGCGCAGGGGTGAGGGAGTGACCTTTTGCCATTGGCAATTGGGCAGCCCGTTGACGAATTCGGCGAGTTCCTGCAGCACGCGTTCATGGATGAGGGGGTCAGTGATGACCCCTCCGCCGCGTGCGACTTCTTCCCGGCCGGCTTCGAACTGCGGTTTGACCAGCGCGACGATCATAGCGGACGGAGTCAGTAATTCAATGGTCGTTGGCAGGATCTTACGGAGGGAGATAAAGGAGCAATCGGCGACGGCGAGGGAGGGGGTGGGGTGGTTTGGGGGGAAGTTCCCGGGTGTGAGGTAGCGGGCATTGACGCCTTCCATGACGATCACGCGGGGGTCTTGGCGCAGTTTCCAGGCGAGCTGGCCTTTGCCGACATCGACGGCATAGACGAGTTTGGCTCCGTGCTGGAGGAGGCAGTCGGTGAAGCCTCCTGTGGATGCGCCGACGTCCATGGCGATGGTTTCGGAGACATCCAGCTGGAAGGTTTGGAGGGCGTGTTCGAGTTTGGATCCGCCGCGGCTGACGTAGCGGGGTGGGGTGGTGACTTCGAGCTGGTCGTCGGGCTGGATTTTGCGGCCGGGTTTATCGGTGATTTGGCCATTGAGGCGGACCGAGCCGGCGAGGATGAGTCGTTGGGCTTGTTCCCGGCTGGTGGCGAGGCCTTGCTGAACGAGGGCGGCATCGAGGCGTTCGCGTTTGGAGCGCGGCGAACGGCTGGGTTGCGACGGTTTCAGTTTTTTGGGGGGGAGTGGAGGTGTTTATCCCCCGGATTGGGAGATCTGGAGCTGGGTTTCGCGGAAGCTATGGAGGAATAGGTCGTTATCCGCGACCACGCGCTGGATGATGGGGCCGAGGACGGTGGGGCCGAGCTGGGCCATTTCCTCGCGATTGATGACGGCGTGGACGGATTGCTGGAAGGCCTGGAAGGTATTGAGAGTATTGAACGTATCGCCGAGGAGGATGAACACCGTATGGCGGCGTTGGTTCATGGGGAGGTTTTGGATGTAGTGCAGCGTGGGGTTTTCCTCCGGGTTATTGGTGCAGAAGGATTCTTCCATGATGACGAGCTGGTATTGGATGCGGCCGTAGCGGACGATGAAGTCGTCGTGGTTACTGGCTGCGTGGACCTTATAGCCGATTTCCCCGAGAATGCTTCTGGCGGCGTCGATCCACTCGGGCGAGCTGAGGGCGAGGAGTGCCGGGCGGTCATTGAGCCCGACGAACTCGGATTCGTGCATCATGGCGATTTACTTGAGTTTAAGAGTTACAGGGATGGGAGATGAGGACTTGGAGGCGTCATCGGAGATTTTCATGCGGAGGTTCACCATTTCGGAGGTGGCTTCGCCCCGGCGTTTCTTGATGTTGTCGACGCCGCGGGAGACGGTGCTGCGCCGGCTGCAGAAGGCGAGTGCGGTTTCTTCGCTGATGAGGCCGTTTTCGTAGGCTTCGAGGGCGCTGTGGTCAAAGGTGCGCCAACCGAAGGTTGAGCTGGATTCGATGATTTCGTAGAAGGTTTTCCCTTCGCTTTCGCCCATTTGGACTGTTTCCTGGGTCCGGAGGTTGGCGCCCATGATTTCGAGGAGGGCGGTGCGGCCGCCGCTGACCTTGGGGACGAGGCGTTGGCTGACGACCCAGCGGAGCGTATCGGCGAGGCGGACGCGGATTTGTTCCTGTTCCTCGGTATCGAACATACCGAGGATACGGTTAATGGTTTGGCCGGCGTCGATGGTATGGAGTGAGGCGAAGACGAGGTGGCCGGTTTCTGCGGCGGTGAGGCCGATCTCGACCGTTTCGCGGTCGCGCATTTCCCCGACGAGGATGACTTTGGGGGCTTGGCGCAGGGCAGCGCGGAGACCGCTGGCGAAGGAGTCGAAATCGAGGCCGAGTTCGCGCTGGTTAAAGGTGGCTCGTTTCTGTGGGTGGACGTATTCGACGGGGTCTTCGAGAGTAATGATATGGACGGCGCGGTTATTGTTTATCTCGTCGAGCATGGCGGCGAGCGTGGTGGTTTTACCGGACCCGGTTGCGCCGGTGACGAGGATGAGCCCGGTTTTTTCCTTGGAGGCCTGCTGGAAGATGGGAGGCAGGCTCATGTCGGAGAGAGTGGGGATTTCCGTATTGAGTTTACGGAGGACGATGGAGAGGTTGCCGCGTTGGGAGAAGATATTGACGCGGAACCGGACTGAATCGCCGATGGAGTAGGAGGAGTCGCAGGAGCCGTGGCGCATCAGGTCTTCGGTGAGCCGGCGGCTACCGCTGATGAGGTTCATCGCCATCATTTCCGTCTGGAAGGGGGTGAGTTTTTCGATGGGCGGGTCGAGTTCGATGGGGATGAGTTCACCGAAGGATTCGACCTGAGGGGCTTTATCGACCGTGAAATTCAGGTCGGACACCTCATGCTCAAAGTCGAGCATTTTGGTCAGGATGGCATCGAGTTCGTGTCGGCGCATGGAGGTGGAGTGGGTTGTGTGTTAGATATCCTCGTCTTCGGGCGGGTTAGCCAGGAAGCCGCGGAATTTCCGTTTATCGTGACATTTGTCGTAGGCGTCTTCGGGGGAGATCCGTTTCATGCGGAGATGATCCATGATGGAGTCATCCATGGGCATGTTGCCCATTTTTTTGCCGACTTGGATCATGCCGTTGATCTGGTGGGTTTTGCCTTCGCGGACGAGGTTGGCGATGGCGGTGGTGAACACCAGGATTTCCATGGCGGCGACGCGGCCTTTTTTGTCGATCCGCTTGAAGAGGTGTTGGGCGACGACGCCTTTGAGCGATTCGGACAGCGTGGCCCGGATTTTGTTCTGCTGGTCGGCGGGGAAGACGTCGATGATCCGGTCGACAGTTTTCGCGGCGCTTTGGGTATGGAGAGTGCCGAAGACGAGGTGACCAGTGCTGGCGGCGGTGAGGGCGAGTTCGATGGTTTCGAGGTCACGCATTTCGCCGACGAGGATGATATCGGGGTCTTCGCGGAGGGCGCCGCGGAGGGCGGAGGCGAAGGAGCGGGTATGGACTCCGACTTCGCGGTGGTTGACGAGGCAGCTTTTGCTTTCGTGGACGAACTCGATGGGGTCCTCGATGGAGAGGATATGTTCACGCCGGTTGCGGTTGGCGTAGTCCATCATGGCGGCGAGCGTGGTGGATTTACCGCTGCCGGTGGGGCCGGTGACGAGCACGAGCCCGCGGTTGAGCATGGAGAATTTTTTAAGGACGGAGGGGAGGGGGGCGTCGAATTTTTCAAAGTCCTCGAAGGAGAGCACCTTGGAGGGAATTTGGCGGAAGACGGCGGCGCCGCCCCCTTTTTGGTTGAAGAAATTTGCGCGGAACCGCGACCCCCCGGGGATTTCGTAACCGAAATCGACGTCGCCGGTTTCCTCGTAGATTTTGACTTTATAATCAGGGGCGATCTCGTAGAGCATCGCCTTGAGCTCGTCATTATCCAGTGGGGGATAATCCACCCGGTGCAATTCTCCATTGACGCGGAGCATGGGCGAGTTTCCGGCCGAGAGATGGAGGTCGGAAGCCTTTTGCTCGAACATCAAGTTGAAGAAGGCGTCAATTTTGGCCATACATTCCCTTAAGCTGAGTTTGCCAGCGTTTCTAACTAAACGACCCTACGCCTGCAAGCAATGTGTCTGCCAGCATGAGTTTTGACCATTCACTTTTGGGGGAAGAGGTATTTGAGGGGGGGGTGGTGCCCTTTTATCGGTTCATGGACCGGGCCTTATATTGTCCTGAACATGGATATTATGAGCGACGGTGTCACACACCGGGACGCGGCGGCGATTATTTTACGAGTGTGAGTGTGGGGGAGGTTTTTGGCGGTTTATTGGCGCGGCGTTTTTGTGCGTGGATGGATGGGGGTGAGGCGGAGTGGGTGATTGTGGAGGGGGGGGCGCATGATGGTCAGCTGGCGGCGGACATATTGGGGTGG
>JBMTVN010000330.1:0-4690 GCA_049451415.1 Limisphaerales bacterium
GGATTTATAGACCTGGAGCATGAGGGCATCGAAGAGGAGGGCCATGTTATGGTCATTGTAATCGAAGGCGGTGCCCGGGTTTTCGTGGGATCCGTAGCAGGAGGTTTGGTTGCAGAGGTGGCGCCAGGTGATGTGTTGGTCTTTGTGGTTCAGGGAGGGATTGAGGCTGGCGAGTTCGGGGATGACATCGGCGATGGGTTGGTCGAGGGAGGGGATCTTTTGGTTTTGGAGGGCGAGGAGGAGGAAGTGGGTATAGAGGGGTTTGGCGGCTGAGGCGATATCGCGTGGGCGGGTGAAGTCGCCCCAGGTGAAGGCGAGGTAGCCGTGGCGGACGATGCAGCCGGCGCCGCCGGTGTAGTCGGGGAGTTGCTTGAGTGTGCTGGTTTGGAGGTGGACTTGTTCCGGGGTGCGGGTTTCCCAGTGTTCGTTGGGGAAGGTGGGTGTGGGGCTGGCGTGGGTGAGAGTGAGGGTGGAGAGCAGGAGCGGGAGGAGGTGGTGGAGGGACATGTCTTGGTGATAGGGGTTAGGGGGTGGGGTTGCAAGGCGGGAAGCGCAGCGCGCATCGCGCAGAGCGGGAAGGGGTAAGCGCTGAGGGGTGCTCAGGTCGGTGTTGCGAAACACTGAGAGCTCGGAAACTCCGGCAGGGTTCGGGGGGCAGGGTGGGGGTATGACGCAGACGGTGCGGGTGGAGGTGGCGGAGATGCCGAAGTGGAATGCGAAGTTGGATTCCATTCGGATTCGGGTGAGTGCGGAGTGGTCGGATTTGGAGATGACGGCCCGCGAGCTGACGGAGTTGAAGCTTGGGGATGTATTGCAGCTGCAGCCGCAGGCTTGCAGTCAGGTGGTGTTAAAGCTGGGAGGGATCCCGAAGTTTCATGGTCGGTTAGGGACGCAATCGGAGAAGTGGGCGGTGGGTTTGGACGAATTGATCAGGAGTTAAACACAACATGGAAACACTAGCGAGCATGCCTGCGAACATGGACATCCTGATGGATGTGCCGGTGCGAATTACCGTTGAGCTGGGATCGTGCATGATGCCGATGAAGGATGTTTTGCAGCTGGCATCGGGATCGGTGGTTCAGCTGGACAAGATAGCGGATGCTCCGGTGGATTTATTTGTGAACCAGAAGCGGATTGCCCGGGGTGAAGTGGTGGTGGTGGAGGAGCATTTCGGGATCAAGATTACCGAGATTCTTCCCTGACGCCGCGCGGGCGGTTGGTGTAGAGGGTGGGGATGTTCATTTCCGCCCGTGAGACTTGGAGTTGTGCCGGGGTCTTGTCGGCCCTCCTCTTTTTGTTGTGCTTTCCGCGGGTGTTTGCGGGGGAGGCGCCGTTTCTGGAGTCGGAGCTGATTTTCCCATTGGAGACGTGGCACAACCATTCTTCGTGCATTGTGGAGGTGCCGGGAGGGGATTTGTGGGTGTGTTGGTTTCATGGTTCGGGTGAGCGCACTGCGGACGATGTGAAGATTGAGGGGGCGAGGCTGAGGCGGGGGAGTCGGGAGTGGGGCTTAAGGCTGACCTTGGCGGACACGCCGGGGTATCCGGACACGAACTGTGCGATGTTTGTGGATCCGAGGGGGAGGCTTTGGTTGTTATGGCCGACGATACTGGCGCATCGTTGGGAGACGGCGTTGATGAAGTACAAGGTATCGTCGGATTACGGGGGGGACGGGGTGCCGCTTTGGGAGCGGGAGGAAGTTTTGCATGTGACGCCGGGGGAGGGTTTTGCGGAGCGGGCGTTGCCATTCTGGAGTGAGGTGGAGCGGGAATACCTGAAGACGGACGAGGGTATTGCGCGGCGGGAGGAACTGGCGGGCTATTTTGCGGGGTTACGGGAGCGGGCGGGGGATGAGTTATGGCGGAGGTTGGGGTGGATGACGCGGGCTCATCCGGTGGTCTTGGACGGGGAGCGTTTGATTGTGCCGTTGTATTCCGATGGGTTTGATTGTTCGTTGATGGCGATTACGGACGACTGGGGTGAGACGTGGCATACGAGTGCGCCATTGATGGGGGTGGCGAACATTCAGCCGAGCATTGTGCGGCGGGCGGACGGGAGTTTGTATATCTTGATGCGGGACAACGGGCCTGCGCCGCACCGGTTGCATGAGAGTTCTTCCTATGACCGGGGCGAGACGTGGTCGGAGGTGCGGGACAGTGAGCATCCCAATCCCGGGTCGGGGGCCGAGGTGATCCGGCTGGCGAACGGGCACTGGGTCTTGATCAGCAACGACACCGAGGAGGGGCGTCATTCCCTGGAGGTGAAGTTATCTGAGGACGAGGGCAGGACGTGGCCTTATCGGAGGCATTTGGAGCGGGATGAGCCCGGGCCGGAGTCGGGTCGGTATCATTATCCGAGCCTGATCCAGGCGGCGGATGGCAGCCTGCATGCCTCCTACAGTTACCATTTGCACGGGAAGGACTTGCCGAAGGATGTGGACGGCGATCCTGCGGCGAAATCGATCAAGCATGCGCATTTCAATGAGGCTTGGATTCGGCAGGGGGAGAGTCGGTAGGTGGGGAATGGGTTGGCGGTTAATGGTTCTGGGTGAGTTGGGCCTGTGCTGTTGCGTGTGGCGGGGATGGGAGGAAAAACCCCTTGACGGTGGGGGGGGGTGGGTGAATGTTCCGCTCTAACATAAACCATAAGGTTTTCCGATGACTGCATCTAGAACCATATTGAAGGTTACCGGGGTGGCGGTAGCCGTGGCGTTTTTAGGAGTGGGCTGTTCGACCACGGGATCGCGTAGTGTGCACACGACGTCGACGGTGCCGGCTGCGGCCTGTGAGGATTGTGTGGTGAAGGTGGTGGATCAGGTGCCTTTGCCGGTGAACGGTGATCAGGCCGTGATGCATCAGGGCCATGCCTGGCTCATTGTTGAGCACAGCTGCACGCACTGCGAGCAGCCTGCGACCCGGTTTTTTGCAGAGGCTGATTTCAAGGACCCTTGTTTGGCGGGTGCGGCTGAGGGGGGTTGCTGTGTGGACAGCGATGGGACAAGCGAGCGCGAGGTCGCGCAGGTAAGCCGGTGATCTGGCAGTAATTCTGGATTTTGATCGGCGGCAGGTTTCGGCCTGCCGCCGATTTGTTTTAGGGCGGGTTATTGGCTGCGGTGGACGGTGAGGTTGCCGCCGAGGATGGCTTTTTTGCAGAGCTTTTTGGGTTCGAGGGTGGGGTCCGTGTCCAGCCAAGCCTGGAGTTCCGTTTCGTTGGCCGGTTCAGCGAACCATTTCCACGTGATGTGATCATTGAGGGCACCAGGAGAACCTCCATCGAATAGTTTCACCACAACGATTTGGCCGACGCGGGAGTCCTTGCCGTTTGGATGGGCGCTGCCGCCGTCGTGTCCGCTGCTGCCTGAGCATCCGTCGTCGTGGGTCTCGCCATCGGTATCATGCGAATCACTGCATCCACCATCGTCGTGCGAGGTGTCGGTGGTGTCATCGTGACTGCAGCCGGAGTCGTGCGAAGTATCGTCTTCGGCGGGATCGGTGGAGTGAGAGCAGCCTTCTTCGTGGGTATCCGGGGAATCAGCGGGATTGGATGGGTCGGTTTCGTGGTCGCCGCCGCAGGAGTCCTCGGTGTGGGTGGTATCGGTATCGTGGTTTCCGGAGCAGTAGTGGAATTTTTCGTCGGAGACCACCATTCCGGTCATCCAGGCCTTTTGTTCGGAGGGGAGGGTGGTGACCTGGAACAGTTCCGCTTGGATGATGCGGTGGGGGGTATCGTCGGGGTTGAGAACGGCGTAGATGAAGTGGCCGCGCGGGTCATTGGCGAGGTGTGCCGGGAATGCGGCGAGGGCGGCGAAGGCACGTTTAGGGGTGCTATCGGGGCCGCCTTTGCCATGCCATTCGATTTCGACGCTACCTGTGGCTTGGGAGGGGCGTGTTGGGGGTTCGGCCCGGGTGGTTTGGCAGAGGAGCATGGTAGCTGCGGTGAGCAGAAGGGTATGCATCCATCTGAGGTGTTTGGCTGGACGTTTAGGGTATACGGGGTAGTTCATGGCTTTTGTGGGTTTGGGGACATCAGCCGTTACCTGCTGCCGGCTGGGGTAGCGGTGGGGCTGGGATGTCCGGGGGGTTAGGGTTTGTGCGTGGGGCATCCATGGATTGGAGTCCCTGCGGTTAGCGGGCTGGTCCTGCGGCGGGGCGGCTGGATCTCCCTGACCTGATGACATCGAACCTGGCTGGTGCTCCTCCAACCCGGCTTTAAGGTTCTGGAGAATGAGTATAGCTGGATCCGCGACGCGTGATGGCTGGTCACGGCAGAGGCCGGTCCACTTACTGAATGCGTAGAAGTAGGGAGAAAGGGGCAAGATGAATTTGCAACCTCTCCTTGCTCCGGGGGGTATAAGGGACGAACGTGTTAGCGGCCAATTGAATAGGAAGCAGGAGTGACTATGAAACCGATTGAGCAAGGAGAGTTATACCAGCATTTGAGTGGGTTTTTGAAGAAGAAGGGGGTGGAGCTGCATGAGGGGCCATATCCGGGGCGGATTGAGCAGGTTTGCAGGTTGTTGACTGAGACGATCAACGCGACGCAGGGCACCTTGGAGAGGGCGAGGAAGGGGATGGACCGCGGGTTTGAGCAGGTATGTCAGGTGTTGAAGAAGAAGCGGCCGGGGGGAAGCAAGAGTGGGTCGGTGGTATCGGCTGCGGTGGAGGTGGAACGCGGGCAGGCGGCTGGCGGG
>JBMTVN010000331.1:0-4680 GCA_049451415.1 Limisphaerales bacterium
AGGACTTCGCGCGAAGCCTGCTCTGCCACAGGGAAATCACCCGGCTTATAACCCAGCTCAGCGAACATCCCCTGAAGGTGCAGGCACTTGGAGTAATACACCGCCGAGGGAATCCCCTGCTCTTTCAAGGTTGCCATCACGGCATCCCGGTTGGGCAACCTCAAGGTGTATTGGGCATAGACATGCGTGTTGCCCGGCCGGATCGCCGGAGTGCCGCACACATCTCGCAGGGCCTCACTGTAACGGGCGCCGATTCGCGCCCGCTGCTCCAGCTCCCAGTCAAAGTGCGGCAGCTTGGCCAGCAACACCGCCGCCTGCAGACTGTCGAAGCGACCATTCAATCCCACGGTCTCGTGCTGGTCCCGCACCACACCTCCATGGTTCCGGATCGCCCGCATCTTGTCGGCCAAGGCATCGTCGTTCGTGAATAACGCCCCACCCTCGCCATAACACCCCAGCGGCTTCGCCGGAAAAAAACTCGTGCTGGCAATCAAACCGAAACTACAACTCTTCCGCCCCCCCTGCTCCGCCCCGAAACTCTGGGCCGCATCCTCAATCACCGGGATCTCATGCCGACAGGCGATCTCATGGATCATCCCGTAATCCGCCAGTTGACCAAACAAATCCACCGGAATGATGGCCTTCGTGCGGGGCGTGATCGCCCTCTCCAGCTTGGCCGGATCCAGATTGTAAAAATCCGGTTCAATATCCACAAAAACCGCCTTCGCCCCCACCAGCGAAGCCACCTCAGCCGTGGCAATAAACGTAAACGGCGGGGTAATCACCTCATCCCCCGGCCCAATACCCAATGCCCGCAGCGCAATCTCCAGACTCACGGTCCCGCTCCCCACGCTCAGGCAATGCTTCACCCCCGTGTATCGCGCCAGCGCCTCCTCCAATTCAAGGACCTCCGGTCCCATGATATACCGGCCGTGCTGCAAGACCCGCTGCATCCGAGCGTCTATCTCCGCCTGATACCGACGATACTGCGCCTGGAGGTCAATGAATTCCATGGATTATGGTGCGACAGCAGGAAACAACCACACTCCCCTGCGCACTGGTGTGCTCTATCACCCCCCGTCACCGATGTCGAGGAGCACCGCGCGCGAAACCAGCAATGCCGGAGCTCCGCAAGATGTTGACTGAGAACGCTTCCCGTGAATCGACCAACCTGCCCTTCAATCCTCGGCCCGCATCGCCTTCAGCCGGTCCCGCAGAACCGCCGCCCTCTCGAACTCCTGGGTCTCAATCGCCCGCTGCAGCTCAATCTCCAGCCTTTCCTCCTCAGGAATCGGCCGCACCTGACTCAGTTGTTCCTCCAGTTCACGCAAAGCCGACAAAGACCGGTCGCGCTCAAACATGAAAGTCTCCTCGTCCAGCTCATCAAGACCTTCGATATTCTCAATTGCCCCGCGCAAAACCTCCAGGGCCTCGTCCAGATTGTCATCCTCCGCCGCCAGCATCGCCCGCGCAACCGCGTTCATCCGCACCAGGTAGGGACGCCACTTTTCCAGATGCTCGCGATCCTCCTCCCGCCCGGCATAGAGATGAACAAAGTCAAACAAACCGAGATTGCGCTCCGTATCCTCCGCCACCAAAGCCCACTCCCGCAGCTGGAACAGATGCAGATATCGGAAATAATACAGCGTCCCTTCCTGAAACAGCTCGGCACACTCCTCCTCATCCAGCTCAAACTCATCCACCCCGCCTGCCAGCGCAGCTTCCTGCAACTGGGCACGATGGTAGTCCAGCACCGAGACACTGTCGTAGGGCCGATGCCCGTCCGGCCGCCCTTCCAACTCATACTGCTCCAACCCCATCGGCGTCCGCACCTGCATCACCTTCCGCCCCTCCTCCAACTCTACGATCCGAGCGTGATCCTCCTCATCGTAGGGCCAGCTGTCCAACAGCTCCCGTAAGTCAAATGCCTTGCTCATTCCGCTTCTACCATGCGTCTACTGCAAACATTCTGCAACATGAGCCTGCAGGACAAGAACTCGCATAAAGCCTTTCCTCAAGGCTACCCCCCGATTACTGAACCCCTTTCCGCATGACAAGGGCTTGCCCGAAAGGGCCACGATTATTGGCCCACCTGTCTCAATAATCCGTTGTCGCTAACCTCCAGAAGTTCGGATTGCAGGAGGCTGCTGGCGCCAATCTGGAGTGTCGGAGATCTTCGAACCGCCCAATTACAGCCGGTATCGACCTAAAAACTGGGTTGCGCGAAATGATCACCCTCTCTCGTGTGCATGACGGATTATGGGGACAGGTGTCCCGATAATCCGTACCCCGCCTCCCGTGTAGCCGTCTCGAATTGAGCTGATTGAAGTCCTTGAAGCGGGTCTGTTAAGCGGGGGTGTGATGTCGAAAAGGTCGCGGATGCGACATTTTTGGGGGGGTTGGGGGTGCCTTGACAGGGGGCTGGCGATTTAGAGAATTGGCGGTTCGGAAGAGTTGGTATGCCGAAGAAGAGTAACAGCAAAGGGTTATCCCGACAGCAGGCGCGCGATCTGGACATAGAGATTGGCTTTCTGGAGGGGGTGGTGCGGCGTGATCCGGAGTATGTGGATGCGCTGCAGTTATTGGGTGACAGCTACACGAAGCGGGGTCGGTATGGGAAGGGTTTGGAGGTGGACCGGCGTTTGACGTTACTGCGGCCGCAGGATGCGTTGACGCATTACAATCTGGCGTGCAGCCAGGCGCTGACGGGGGACACGGAGGGGGCGGTGGAGTCGCTGCATCAGGCGTTGGACCTGGGGTATCGTGATTTCAAATGGATGCGGCGAGATCCGGATTTGAAGGGTCTGCGGCAGCATCCGCTTTACAAGACGATTCGCGAGCGGGTTCGCGAGCTGGAGGCTGAGGCGTAGGCCTTTGCGAGGAGGAAATTCATGAATGTTTTAATACGAGGTGGCCGGGAGTCATTCCGGACGGTGACTTTTGACGCGGACAAGAACGAGGTTTGTTTGATTGAGCAGCGGCTGCTGCCGCATCGGTTTGAAGTGGTATCGACGCGGGATTACCGGGAGACGGCCCGGGCGATTCGCGACATGGTGGTTCGGGGTGCGGGGGCGATTGGGGCGACGGCGGCCTATGGGTTGGCGCAGGGGGTGCGGGCTTTTCGGGGCGCGGGTCTGGAGCGGTTTGCGGGTCATGTGGGGAAGGTTTACCGGGTTCTGGAGGAGGCGCGGCCCACGGCGGTGGATCCGGTGAATGCCATGGATGGGGTGCTGGCGGTGATGAGTCGCGGGGAGAGCGTGGCGGAGCAGCAGTCGCTGGCCTTGGCGGCAGCGGAGCAGTTTGCGCAGGACAATGTGGCGGAGTGCGAGGCGATCGGACGTCATGGGGCGAAGCTGATCCGGTCGGGCATGCGGATACTGACGCACTGCAACGCGGGCTGGCTGGCGTTTGTGGATTTCGGGACGGCGACGGCGCCGATGTATGTGGCGCAGGCGAGGGGGAAGAAGTTCCATGTATTCTGCGACGAGACACGGCCGCGGTGTCAGGGGGCGACGTTGACGGCCTGGGAGTTGTCGCAGCAGGGGATTTCGCACGAGGTGATTGCGGACAATGCGGCGGGGCATTTGATGCAGCGCGGTGAGGTGGACCTGGTGATTGTGGGCAGCGACCGGACGTTGGGTCGGACGGGGGAGGTGGCGAACAAGATCGGGACCTATACGAAGGCGGTGCTGGCGCAGCGTCATGGGATACCGTTTTACGTGGCGATTCCGTTCTCGACCCTGGACTGGAATCTGCGCAGGGGGGTGGAGATTCCGATTGAGGAGCGGGATGGGGAGGAAGTGCTGGGGGCCTGGGGGGTGGTGAAGGGTGGGAGGGAGCCGGTGCGGGTGAGGGTAGCGAATCCGGGCAGCGGGGCGCGCAACCCGGGTTTTGATGTGACGCCGCCGGAATTGATTACGGGGATCATTACGCCGGCGGGTATATTCCGTCCCAAGGATCTCTGGAAGGAGAGGGCGAAGCTGAAGGCCTGAATGTTGTGCGGCGCATTGATCTGGACCACTTGACGACGACGCCCCTGCATCCTGAGGTGCGGGAGGCGATGGTGCGGGTTGAGTCAGCGGGGCAGGGATCACCGGCTGCCTATCATCAGGGTGGCGTGAAGGCGCGGGAATCGGTGAAGCGGGCACGCGAGCAGGTGGCATCGATGGTGGGTGCGGGGTCGCCGGACAGCATCGTTTTCACGGGGAGCGGGACGGAGGCGTTGAATCTGGCCATCAAGGGTAGTGCGTGGGCGGGGCATCGGAAGGGGCGGCACATTGTTCTGACTGCGGTGGAGCATCCTGCGGTGGAGCGTTCGGTGGCTTTCCTGGAGCGGCAGGGGTTTGAAGCGGCGCGGGTCGGGGTGGACGCGCATGGCATGATTGACCTTGCGGCGTTGGCATCGGCGATTCGGCCGGAGACCTTTCTGGTGTGTGTGCATCATGCGCAGCCTGATTTGGGTACGGTGCAGGATTTGGCCTCGATTTGTCGGGTGGTCGAAAGCAGCGAGGCTTTGTTGCTGGTGGATGCAACGTCGAGCGCGGGCTGGGTGCCGGTGGATGTGAGTGTGCTGCCGATTGATCTTCTAGCGATGTCGCCGCATCGATTTGGCGGGCCGAAGGGAATGGGAGTGTTGTATCGGCATCGGCGGGCGTGCTTGGAGAGTCTGGTGCATGGGGG
>JBMTVN010000332.1:0-4679 GCA_049451415.1 Limisphaerales bacterium
AAAACCTCCCATCCCCATTCGCGTCTATTAGCGTCCATTCGCGGTTAAAAAACCATTCTCACCCGCGTGCATTGGCGTCCATTCGCGGTCGCAACACAGCGCAGACACTCACCAACCGTTCCATCTCATCCGCGGTCCCGATCGTAATCCGCAAATACCCTCGCAGCTCAGGCGCCGAAAACCATCGCACCAATAACTTCTCCTCCCGCAGGGCCTCAAACCAAACCGACGCCTCCGCCCCGGGCGGCCGCACCAGAATGAAATTCGTCTCGCTGGGCAACACTTCGAACCCCAGCTTCTCGAGCGCCCGCGATACCTTCTTCCTCGTCGCTTTCACCCGACGAAAATTCTTCCGGTAATACCCCAGGTCCGACAGCGTCGCCAGGGCAGCCACCTGACCCAGGCCATTCACATTGTAGCTGTCACGGATAGAATCCAACACGCGGATGAGCCGTTCATCCCCCACCCCGTAACCCACCCTCTGAAAGCATAGTGAGTAGGCCTTGGAAAACGTCCGGGCAACCATCACGTGCGGATAACGCAACGCCAGCTCCATCGCCGATCCCGATGCAAAGTCCACATAGGCCTCATCCAGCACCACCACCCCGCGCGTCATCCGACACAAACCCTCCAGCTCCTCCAATGCATAACCCCGTCCCCCGGGCGCATTGGGAGTGGTCACAAAACTCAACGCCGCATCCGGATCCCACCCCCGGGCCAATAAAGTCCGCTTCGACGGAATCCCGAAATCCGGATTCAACGCCACCGGATTTTTCACTGCCCCGTGAATGTCTGCCAGCACCGGATACAACGAATAGCTGGGCGTGAAATATTGAACCAGCTTCCGGCTGCGCCTCACCCGCGCCTCCCCCTCCTCCACAAAGGCCCGCACCGCCAACGCCAGAAAATCATCCGACCCGTTCGTCACCACCACCCTGCCCGAACCACAACCATGCAGCTGACCCAAGCCGTCCCGCACCAGTTGCGATGTCGGGTTCGGATACAAACGCAGCCTCCCGTCCACCGCATCCCGCACCGCCTCCAAAACCTTCGGCGACGGCGGATACGGATTCTCGTTCGTGTTGAGCTTGATCAACCCCTCCCGCTTCAACTGCTCCCCGGGCACATAAGCATGCACCTTCTCCACCGCCCGACGTATCCACGGTCCCGAACCGGCCGTCCCACGCTTGATCTGATTCTTGGTCATCAAATCCTCCCTGAGATTCCGCCCGGATCACTTCTTCCGACGCGCAAACCGGATCGCAGCCGAGTTCGCATGCCCCTCCAGCCCCTCCGCCCCAGCCAGGGTCGCCACCGTCGGCAACGACTTCTTCAACGCAGCCCGGTCATACCGCACCACCGAGGTCCGACGTTGAAACTGGTCTACGGTTAATCCCGCAAACGAAGCACCCGCCCCGCCCGTCGGCAACGTGTGGCTCGGCCCCGCCATGTAGTCTCCCAACACCGTAGGCGACCAGGCCCCAATGAAAATCGCACCCGCCGTCACAATCCGCTCCGACACTTTCTCGCCCTGCCGCATCATGATCTCGCAATGCTCCGGTGCCAGTCCGTTTGCTACCGTCACCGCCTGGTCCACGTTCTCCACCAGCATCAGACAACCCTGCTGCTTCAATGCCTTGCGGATGTGCTTCGCCCGAACCCGCTCCCGCACCTGCACCTGAATCTCCTTCTTCACCTCAGCCAATAAAGCCTTCGAGGTCGTCACCAACCACACCCGCTCGTGACCCGACCCATGCTCCGCTTGCGCCAACATGTCCGCCGCCACCAGCTCAGCCTTGGCCGTCTCATCCGCCATCACCAACATCTCGCTCGGCCCAGGCAACAAATCCACCGCTACCCGACCAAACAACAGCCGCTTCGCCATCACCACATACGCATTCCCCGGACCAAAAACCTTCTGCACCGGGCGAATCGTCTCCGTCCCCCACGACATCGCCGCAATCGCCTGCGCCCCCCCCACCCGGTAAATCTCCGTCGCCCCGGCCAACCGCGCCGCATATAACAACCCGGGATGCACCTCTCCTCCCGCACCACAAGGCGTGCAGACCACAATCTCCCGACACCCCGCCACCTTCGCCAAAACGACCGTCATCAGTGCCGTCGATACCAAGGGAGCCGTCCCCCCGGGGATATACACCCCCACACGCTGAAATGGATCAAACTTCTCCCCCACTTGCCCACCCTCCGTGTTCTGGATGCTCCACCCCTTCCTCAACCCCCGCTTGCTGAACCGCTCCACATTCTTCTTCGCCACCCCCAAAGCATCCCGCATTGCCTCGTCCACCTTCAGCGATGCCGCCATCAACTCCGCCTTCGACACCGCCAACTGCCCGGCACTCAACTTCGCCCCGTCAAATCGCTCCGTGAACTCTAGTAAAGCCGCATCCCCCCGCTCCCGCACCGCATCCACAATCGACCGAGTACGCTCCTCAATCGTCGCGTCAAACAAACTGCTCTCAGCCGTCAATTCAGCCAAGATCCCCGATAAATTCTTTTCCGTACAACGGATGGTTCTCACAGCGCGCAAACCTAGCGGGGAATTCTCGACCCGCAAAGGTTGTTTATCAACCCGCCCCCCACTCCCACCCATCCCCGGTTTCCGCCCCCCGGAAATCCACCCCGCCGGGATCCTCCTCCACTCACAGCGAAACAACGGAATCCGCGTCCATCCGCATTCCGTCACCGCCAGAAACCAATTTGGACTTGCACTCAAGGCACCAACTGCCTATCAAACGCCTTTGTTGAGTTATTACGATGATCGTCAGTTCGGTATCGGCATGAAGAACATACAAGCCGGAGGGGCTGCTTGAGTAGGCCCTTCAACCCTCGCTTCGCAAGGCGTCAACCCCCCAAGCTTCGGGTGAACGGAAGAATCCGTGCACGCGAGGTGCGGGTCATCGGTGTTGACAATGAACAATTAGGGATCAAATCCCTGGGTGAAGCCATCAGCTTGGCTCGCGCTGCAAATGTCGACCTCGTCGAGGTCGCCCCACAGGCCAACCCGCCCGTATGCCGCCTCGTCGAATACGGCCGGTTCGAATACGAAAAGGCCAAGAAGGATAAAGAGCGCAAAAAACACCAGAACAAGGTCAAGGAAGTCCAGCTCAGCCCGCGAATCGATGCCCATGACTTCCGCATCAAGGTCGACCACGCCATCGAATTCCTCTGCGAAGACATGAAGGTCAAGGCCAGCCTCCGCTTCCGCGGACGCGAAATGGCCCATCAGGAATTCGGCTTCCAGGTCGTCCAGAAGTTCATCGCCGAACTCGCACCCTTTGGCGTGCCCGATTTCAAGCCCAAGCTGGTCGGCCGCAGCGTCAATGTCATGTTCACCCCCCTCCCCAAAAATAAACGGGCCAAGAACCCGAAGGAAGAGGAGGGCTCCGAAGAGGACGAAGACCAGCACAAATCCGACGAACACGGTCCCCTCGTCAGTATCAACCCGCCTCCCAACCCGCAGGCCCAAGCCAAGCCCGAAGGATTTAGCAATAACCCCTTCAACCGGCTCTAGAACAACCCACTACAACCACAATTTCTGCGGAACCATAAACCCGCAGCCCGAACCAGCCCGGCGCCTTGATCAGCCCCGGGCTGTTCTGTTTAATCACCCCCACCTTGTCCACCCCCAACCGCCTCACCCACGAACGCCAGCAGCTCTCCCAAGGCAACCACCGCATCGCCGGTGTCGATGAGGCCGGACGCGGCCCCCTCGCCGGCCCCGTGATCGCCGCCGCCGTCATCCTCCCCCTCCCCTGGCTCCAATACGGACCACCCGATTCGCTCGCCCGCCTCAACGACTCCAAACAGCTCTCCCCCAAAACCCGCGAACTCCTCTTCGAAATCCTCACCCAAAATCCTGAGGTCCAAATCGGCACAGGCCAAATCGACGCACCCGAAATCGATCAGCTCAATATCCTGAAAGCCACCCACCTGGCCATGAACCGCGCCCTCCAGCAACTCTCCCCACCCCCGGACCATACCCTCATCGACGGACTCCCCGTCACCTCGCTCCCCTTCCCCCAAACCGCCATCGTCAAGGGCGACAGTCTCAGCCTCTCCATTGCCGCTGCCTCAATCATCGCCAAAGTCACCCGGGACCGGCTCATGCTCCAATACGATGCCCAATACCCCGGCTACGGCTTCGCCCAACACAAAGGCTACGGCACCGCACCCCACCTCGCCGCCATCCAAAAACTCGGCCCCTGCCCCATCCATCGCCACTCCTTCGCCCCACTCAAACCACCCGCCCAACCAGAACTCTTCTAACCCCACCCGTCCCCACAGACCGCGCCGGTGTTTCGGAGTTTTCCTTCTTCGCCGAGGCTTTGAAGGACAGGCGGTGTTTCAGATCACCCGCCTGTCACCACCAAAACCCAAACCGCAACAGTCACCCCCCTCCGCTATTCATGTCCATTCGCGGTTCAGAACAGAGGTCAGATGTCAGGAGTCAGCGGTCAGAAATCAAATATCCAAGGTCAGATGTCAGCTATTCGCGTCCATTCGTGTCCATTCGCGCTTAAAAAGAGCTGCTGTTCGCGTGGATTGGCGTCCATTCGCGGTTAAAAAGAACTGCTGTTCCCGTGGATTGGCGTCCATTCGCAGTCGCGCTTAGCGCTTGGCTCGCCGCACCCCACCCTCCACAATCCACCCATTGGAGG